>NZ_JAKREY010000003.1:0-325831 GCF_022348265.1 Alteromonas sp. Cnat3-28 | reverse complement strand
AGGGCTGTCGCTTGTCGAATACGATTTACTATGCGACAGTGGAAAGCTGCACTCAAATGGTACAGCTCCATAGTTGACGCAGCCTGGGCCGGAGGCATATGAAATTAAATTCGTGGGGATCCCTCAGACTCTGACCCCATTTTTTGGGGTGTATAAGTGGTCGAAACGCATATGTATTCGAAATATAAATACTGCTGATAGTGGTGGCGTGTTAGCTTGACAATACATACAGCGTTTAATTTTTAGGGCACGAGAGTCAATATGAATAAATCTAAACAACTATTTACGCTAATTACATCAGAAGGTGAGCTTCAGGTATCGCTAAAAGAGGTAGATGTTCCAGAGCCGAAGCCGCACGAAGTGATAGTGCGTATGGAAGCATCTCCTATTAACCCGTCAGACATGTGGCCGATGTTTGGCCCGGCAAGCTTGGATAAAGCGACCTTCGACGCAGACAAAAGTGCGTTGGTTGCGCCGGTGCATAAGCCTTTGTTAAATCGTATTAAGTCGCGTTTAGACCAGACTCTGCCTATCGGAAACGAAGGTGCAGGTACGGTTGTTAAGGCGGGTGATAGCATAGAAGCACAAGCTTTAATGGGCAAAACCGTATCTATTCTTACTGGTGCAGCGTACACCGAGTATGCATGTGTGCCTATGCAGGCATGCTTGCCTCACCTAGATAGCACAACGCCGCAACAAGCAGCGTCGTCATTCGTTAACCCACTAACCGCGCTAGGTATGGTTGAAACCATGCGTATGGAAGGTCACAAAGCGCTAGTACACACCGCAGCAGCGTCTAACCTTGGGCAAATGCTAAACAAAATTTGTTTAGAGGAAGGCGTAGAGCTAGTTAATATTGTACGTAGCCAAGAGCAGGTAGACCTACTTAAAGGTATTGGCGCGAAAATTGTGCTTGATTCCAGCAGCGAGAATTTTAAAGCCGAACTTTATCAAGCCATCGACACCACGGGCGCAACCCTAGCGTTTGACGCCATTGGCGGCGGCGAGCTTGTTAGCGATATCCTTACCATGATGGAAGCGTCGGGCAGTAAAGATGCAAAAGGATTTAACACTTACGGCTCTGACAGCAATAAACAAGTGTATATCTACGGCGGCTTAGATTTCTCTCCGACAACTCTAAACCGCGCTTACGGTATGACGTGGAGCATTGGTGGCTGGTTATTAATGCGCTTCTTAGGCAAGCTTGATAAGAAACGCGTAGTCGAGCTATATCAAAAAGTGGCGATGGAAATTAACACTACCTTTGCGTCGTCTTACACCAAAGAACTGAGTCTTGAGGAGGCATTACAGCCTGAGAATGTAGCGCTTTATAACGCTAAAAAGACCGGTGAAAAATATCTGATTGTGCCAAACAAAGGCTAATCAGCGCAGCGTTTAAATACAGCAATTTCAGCTAAACTTTGATTAATAAAAGGGTCTGTTGATCTTTGATGTACAAACTTCGGTTTAAAGTACATCAAAGGGCTACAGACCTTTTTTGTATTCGTTATGATTCAGCTGCAAAGAAGCTGAAAATGATGCGAAGTAACCAGTAAACAGTAACCGAAATAAAAGGTATTTGAGACAACATGCCTGAAGGCCCAGAGATTCGTCGCGCTGCAGATAAAGTTGAAGCGGTGATAAAAGATATCCCCCTAGAAAAAGTAGAGTTTGGATTAGCTCAACTTAAACCCTACGCTAAGCAGTTAGAAGGCGAAAAAGTGCTGCGCATGGAAACTCGCGGCAAGGCGTTAATTACCCATTTTAGCAATGGGCTCTCTATGTATTCACATAACCAACTCTATGGCGTGTGGCATACCTGTAAACGCAATAGAATGCCGGATACTACCCGCCAGCTAAGGGTAGGGCTTCACACTGAAACTCATAGTGCTATTTTGTATAGCGCATCTGATATTAGTATTTGGCCAACGCAAACTATTCACGAGCACCCTTTTTTACAAAGAGTTGGACCCGATGTACTCAACAATTCGGTGTCAGAAGAAATGGTATTAGAACGACTACGTTCAAAAGCGTTCTACAATCGCGCGCTAAGCGGCTTATATTTGGATCAGCGCTTTATGGCAGGACTAGGGAATTACCTTCGCAGCGAAATTCTATTTGCTGCAGGTGTTCACCCCTCACTTAAACCTTCTCAGTTAGATGATGAGCAGCTAAGCACCTTGGCACATCACACCTTAGCAATATGCAAACGCAGCTATGAAACCGAAGGCTATACCGTGTACACAGAACTACGCGAAGTGCTTGAAGCAAAAGGCGTTAACTTTGAAGGCACGCGGTTTATGGTGTTCGACAGGGAAGAGCAGCCTTGTAGAATCTGCGCAAATCCCATAACACGCCAAACGTATAACGGGCGGCGCCTTTATTGGTGTAGCCAGTGCCAGGCGAAATAATCTACATCCCATTTTTATGATCAATAAATAATCTATTTGACTTGGAGTCAATTACGATTAATTATATCCGTAACTGGTTACGGAGTTTTGTGAAGTGAAGTCATTTAATGAATTGGGGCATATTGCATTAGGTACTGCCTTACGTCAGTTAGCCGCGCAGGTGTCAAAGGATGCGGAAAATACTTATGCGAAATTTGGGTTTGAGATAGAGCCAAAGTGGTTCCCAGTATTTTATGTGCTCGCGTCAAAAGGTGCTGATTCCGTTGTGAATATCGCTAAAGAGATAAATCATTCTCACGTGTCTGTGAGTAAAATCGTAAAAGAAATGAAAGCACGCGACCTAATTGAAAGTTACAAATCGAGCGACGATTCACGGGTTACGTTGGTGGCTTTAAACGATAAAGCGAAAGCGATGGTGCCCCAAATGGAAAAGCAGTGCGATGCTATAGACGCTGCCATGCGCGAGCTAAAAGATGAAACGGGTATCGATTTGTGGGAAGCGGTGAGCGTAGTTGAAAGGCATCTTCGATATCGCCCCATAAGTGCCAGAGTAGACGGTGACTCGTCTGATATTAAGGTAGTCGATTATGCGCCAAAGTATCGCGAGGCATTTAAATCGCTCAATGTTGAATGGATAAGCAAATATTGGGAGCTTGAAGAGCCCGACTTTAAAGCGCTCGATGACCCTGAAGGCTACATTTTGAATCAGTCGGGTGTGATATTGATCGCGTTAGATAAGGGCGAACCCATAGGCTGCTGTGCACTTATCAAACAAACTGACGATACGTTTGAACTTGCCAAAATGGCGGTGTCTCCCAAAGCTCAAGGCAAAGGGGTAGGGCTGCTGTTAGGCAAAAGTATTGTTGAAAGAGCGAAACTGATGGGATTAAAGCGGCTTTATTTAGAGAGCAACTGGGTGCTTAAGCCCGCAGTAAGTTTGTACGAAAAGATAGGGTTTAAGCACATTAAGGGGGCGTCATCGCCTTATGCGAGATGTGATGTGCAGATGGAGCTACAGTTAAAATAGGCTGGGCGTACAAGCGCACAAAGAAAGTACGCGTAAGAAAAGGCAGGCTACTAACGACCTGCTCTGTGCTTTACGTACATGAACACTAACATCACGTTTAAGCCAAATATGGCAATGCACAACGACCCAATAGTGGCATCTCTGAAGCTAAAGAATTGAGCCACGGTGCCTGCGCCAATGGTGCCTAGCATCATACCCACCCGAGTGGCGTTTGAATAAAACGCAGAAGTGAATCCAGTCAAGTCAGGTGCTTGTTGTTGCAGTAAGGTCAATCCAATACCAGCATATAAACCGTAGAACAGCGCGTTCAATATTTGAAGAGTCAATAACTCCCAACTTGACTGAGAAAAGTACACGCCAACGTAAAAGCAACAGCCGAAAATAAACGCCACTGCCATGATACCCGCAGGAGGGAACCGTCGGGCTAATTTTGCTGCTAGCAGCATAGTAGGTATTTCAAGTGCGGCCACAACCCCCATCATTAGCCCAGGTAAATTTTGCGGCAACCCCAGTTCATTCATTACGTACAAAGGCATGGATGATAAATACATGACATTGCCTGCCATTCCGGCAAGTATGGTTAACCCCACAAGCCAAAACGGCAGTGATAGCGAGCCTTTAAGCGTTGTATTGAGTGACTGTTGATTGGCCTTTTGAGGCGGCACAACGTTCACCACAAAAAGCGTTGCAACAATCACGCATGCAATGGCCACCGAGAAGGACGCTGCGAAGCCAAAATTGGCAACCAGCGTAAATGCCAGCGGCGGACCTACTACCCAAGCGAGAGAAATGGCAGCGCGAACTTTTGAGTTAAATGCGGCTAAGTCGATGTCTTGGTTTTTTGCCCATAATCCCGAAACGGTCAACATTTGAGACACGGCTCCAGCGCCCACCGACATAAATAAAACGCCTGCAAGAAATACATGCCAAAACTGTTTGCTAAAGATAAAGGCGACCATGGCAATGCCCACGCAAATCATGGTTAGCCCGTAAAGGCGATTTGCGTTAAAACCTTTGTCTGCCAAGTGCCCGAGGTACTGACTGATCACCAACCCTGATACCGTAACGGACACCATATAAATACTTATATAAATAGGCTCAACGTTGATCTCATCAATGAGGAAATAGCTCATCAGTGGCGTTACAAACGACGATGTTAGGCCAGTTAATAGACTTAACAGTAAAAAAGGAAGTTGTGGAGAGAATGCGTGACGCGATGACATGAGGATACGAGCTCCGAGGGACTGTTAAACGTGGTTGACCGAAATTCGTAAAGAAAAGGTCGCAGCCCTTAATAACGAGGGCGCATTATAAGTGCTGCGTATCTCATGTCTATGACAAAGCTTTTATTAGTTATGCCGTTTTACATACTTGGTTTACTTCATATGCTCAAGCACTGCGCGCTTTTTAAATTTAAAGAAAGCTCGCAATTTCGCTAAGCGACTTTTTTTGCATGGCGTGTGCAGGAATTGTGGCGTTATCCGCCGGATAGCCCGCAATAATAAGCATATAAGCACGCTCGTTATCAGGCCGTTGACAGACTTCGGTTAAACAGTTCACTTGTTGCCCAGCACGGCCATTATAAAAACCGCGCTCACTAGGACGTATTATGTACATCGAAATAGAAAATGGCGTAAACAAGTATGCACAATAAAAAAGCGACTCACTCAGGCAAAAGTGAATCGCTTTGGTGCAATTTTTTGGTAGTAGAAAACGCTGTTAGTGGCGTTTGAACGGCGGGCGAGTGCCGCGTTTCTGAGTATCAGTTTGCTCTTCTAGCATTTCAAGTTGGGCAACATCATACACAGGCATCATGGTTGTCACTCTGCGATACGGTGGCTTACCGCGCATGATGACTTCTTTCACTTCTACGTACTCAACCGCTTCTTGCCCTACGGATTCCAATTGCGCTACATCGTTAACCGATAAGCTTACGATCTTGCGTTTAAATGGCGGCTTTCCTGAATAGTCAACTACTTGTACATCAACCGTTTCATTAGTTGATGATGTCATAGCTTGCGCTGCGTTTGCAGAAAAACCAAGTGAAACAGCCGTAATTAATGAACCCAATACATAGCGTAATTTCATGTCGTGTCCTCTCGTTGACATACATACCTTTCCATATTGTATGAGCAAAAAAATTCTAAACAATGGCGATTGGTGATAGGTGATTGCTATCACCTAACTGGATATAAAGAATTTGAGTAATCAAGAGAATGGAGAGCGGTAGAAAGAGAAGCTACTGCGTTGAAAACGGAGTGTTTAACGATGGTGCGGAATGGATGGTTTTGTGCACTATTATGGTGCTATAGCACCGTCTGGTATTGTAGAGTTTCGGTAAAATCAATCATTTACCCTTTGGTCTTTATCTTGCTGTCAATCAACACCTATGTAAAGTGTCGACAAAGGGTGTATGTGCGGTGAGTGTAAAATTTAAAATCCCCTTATTTGTTCTGCTAACTTTTTGGTTAGCGTGCACATCTGCCGTGTCAGCGATAGAGCAAAATATTCCTCTTTCACAAAGCAAAGGCGGAACACTGTATCTAGAAGCGACCCTAGAATCGAACATAAAGGCTTCGTTTCTATTAGATACGGGTTCAAGCTTGTTAACCCTCAATCAAACTACGTTCGACGCGCTAACAAGAAATCAAAAGCTTCTTGCCACCAAAACCTCTGCCGCCAGAATGGCAAACGGAAAGATCGTTAAAATATCTCAGTATCAATTAAACTCGGTTCGTATAGGAAATACGTGCGAAGTGGGGCCAGTGGAAGTGGCCGTGCTTCCCAAAGGGAACAATATTTTAGGTATTAATACGTTGCTGCGGGTCGCGCCTTTAACTATTACACCAGACACTGTGATCTTAGCCGGGTGTGAATAGCGTGAATGACTCACTTTTGTTTGATTAAACGGCAATAAAAAAGCGAGCCCGAAGGTTCGCTTTCAAATTTGCTTTTCGATGGAAGAGCAAGTTAATCGTCGCACTCGCTAACGTCGCCGCCCATTTGCTCTTTCATTTTTACGCAAGCTTCATAAGCTTTCTTCGCTGCGGCGTCTTTAAATTCGCCTGCTTTTTCAGCCGTTGCGTCGTATGCGTCAGAGGCCATTTTCTTGCTATCTTCGTATGCGTCTGAAGCCATCTCTTTGCCGTCTTCATAGGCATCAGAAGCCATTTTTTTACCGTCCTCGTAAGCTTCAGAGGTCGCGTCTTTGGTTTTATCCCAAGAATCTGCAGCACTTTCTTTTGCGCTGTCATAGGCGTCTGCTGTCGCTTCGCCCGCTTTTTCCATCTCTTTTTTTACTTCGCTTTTCGTCTCTTCGCTAGACTCAGTACAGCCCATTAAAGACAGTAACAGTGCTAACGCCATTGCTTTAGTTTTCATTGTGAAGCTCCTTTTGCTGGGATTGTGGCTTGTTTCAAAGCCGGTCAACATGGTGTGTTCAAATATCCATTGTATACGTTCAAGATGCCTGCCGTTTTATTGTCATATTCGGCAAGCTGAATATTCGACGAGACCAGTCTAGCCTACTTACCTGATAAAGTGTAAGTAGACTTTATACCGAAAAATGAAAGGATTATAACCAAACATTTACCAAGCAAAACTGCATGCGGACTGTTGAGATATCGTACAGCGAAGTTGAACAAGGCTACGCTTCTGGGCCTTGTGTGGTAAACACGAGGTGCCGGCGCATATTCTTCAGCACAACACCTTTTTTAAGTAGCGCTGCGCTTAACTTTCGCTGCCACTTCTTTAGCTCAGGCTCAGCGTTTGACACCGCTTCTTTATTTTCGAATTGAAAGCGAAGCAGTAAGGAACCCGGGAATTGGTGATACTGAACGTCAAACCAACACTGTTGCATACCATTTAACTCTTCAAGCGCTTGTGCTTCAAGGCTATCGGCTACACTAAAGACCAGTGTTTGCTGTTTGAGTTGAACGGCAGAGAGTTTTTTCATTACAACTGCTTCTCTATAGACACTTCAACGCTCTCGGTGACATCTGCACCTTCAATGGTTAGCCACATTTGCCCATCTTGAATAGTAACCTGTATTTGCATAGAGCGATGAACAGCATTGGCCAAAGTAGCGGCAAGCGACTCTGGCAAAGTGAAAACTGATAAGTTCTTTTTGGTCTGTAGCTTGTTATGTTCTTTCTTCCACCACGCGTCGAAGCTGTTGTCGGCGTAGGAATAAATCATCATTTGTTGGCTTTGATTGCAGCCCTTTTTGATGCGCTGCTCAGAGGGTTGGCCTAACTCAATCCACAGCTCTATTTCATCGCTAAAACTCTTTTGCCATAAATCTGGAACGTCTTCGTCAGACAGTCCTTTGGTAAACTGTAGGCGTTCATGAGCATTAACAATAAACGCAACCACGCGCAGCATCATTCGCTCGTCATTTTCAGAAGGGTGACGGGCAATAGTAAGGTTGTGGTCGTTATAGTAATTGCGATCCATATCCGTTATGGATATGTCAGCTTTAAAAATGGTCGCTTTAAGAGCCATGGTGTTCCTGCTTTGTTCTTAGGAGGCTTGAAGATAACCCCGTGTGCTATGTAAAAAAGTGGCATAGCAAGTTTTGGCGCTATAGTAGCAGTAAAAAGCAAATTTCGCTGTAGGTGAGTAGCGCCCAATACAAGTATTTGTCGGTTTATTTATTGGTGCGCGAAATTTCTAGTGAAGCTTCTCGGTCATATTGGACATCGCGCAAAGCGCGGATAACCAAAAACTAAACAAACAAAATTGATAACGGAGAGGGGTGATGAAGAGACTAGTGGCTATGGCGATGTTAATGTTCGGCTGTATAGCAGGCGCATCAAATGCGTATGCTTTGGAGCGCGGCACTATTGCAGAAGATGCAGATTCAGTAACGCCGTTGCTTAATGGTCAAGTGGCGCCTAAAACAACGCTTAAAATGGCAGATGGCTCGCCGGTAAGCTTACAAGCGCTTACCATGCAAAAGCCCAGCATTGTACTTTTTTATCGCGGCGGGTGGTGCCCGTATTGTAATGAGCAGCTTGCCCAGCTTAAAGATATTGAAAAAGACTTGGTGGATATGGGCTATCAGATTTTGGCCATTTCACCTGAATCACCAGAGCGCTTGCAAGAGCAAAAGCTTGAAACAGAATTCTTGGTTACGCTTTTATCCGACGACAAACTAGACACTATTCGCGAGTTCGGTGTTGGATTCTATTTAGATACTGTAACTGAGTTAAAGTACAAAACCTATGGCATTAACTTAACAAAAGATGAAAGCGGTAATAGTGTTTTACCAGCACCCAGCATCTTCATGCTCAATAAAAAAGGGCAGGTTTTGTTTAGCTATGTTAACCCAGACTTCAAAGTTCGCCCGTCGGCAGACCTAGTTTTAGCGGTTGCGAAAACCCTTAAAAAAGAAATGTAATGCGAATAGCCTTACCAAGGCGTTGTTCTTGGTAAGGCATGCCAAAAGTACTCTATGATATCGAGCACTGCATTTCATCGCGTCTTATAATGATTAAGTTAGATTCGCACGTATTTGACCGTCATAACGAGCTGTACTTAACCATTCACCGAGTCACCCTATCTCAAAATATCAAAGTGTAAGGAGTAAGCATTTACACTGAGATCAATGAAGTGATGTGCGCGGCTAGACGTTTAGGTTCAATATAAGTGTCGCCTTTACAGTTGTTTACGACGCTTAATAGCTGAGTAAGTAAGTGTTTATTCGCTACGTTCCGCTGACATATAGCGTGAACGGTATTGAGTTCAAGTGTACTTGCTAACGCGTACACACCTTTCAAATTGCGATTTATTAGAAGCGCGTTTAACACGCGGTTAGCGGTGTATCGACGCCACGCCATATGAAAGCTGTCGAAATCGCACGTTAAGTCAACAGTTAACGCCACACGAAGCGCCCAAGACAATGGGCGAAAGTGTAAAAGATGTTCGGTTAGTAAGAATATTTCAAGTGCATGGTTAACAAACAGTGACGGCTTTGCAGTTTCACTTAGCTCAATAATGGGGAATAGCCCTTCAGCAGCGAACATAGATTCTACGAATTCAAAGGTGTAATACCCGTTACCATGAAGAGCAAGAAGGCATGTCTCAATTTCATCGAGAAGCGCTTCATCGAGGGTATTAGCAACGTCTTGAAGCGTTAGGTTATCTAAAAACTTCGCAATGTTCGGGTAGAGGGCATTAATCTCAGCCCATTTACTTTCTTTTGAATGACGTAAGGCCCTCTGATATTTGAGAACGTCGTCATGCCGTGTTAAATCGATTTGGGTGTGCAATTCGTTTCTCGAATAAATCCATCCTGCCCAAGCTATCATTGGCGAGTCCGCTAATCCAAGTGCGTGGAGCTCATTGAGCGAAGAACCTAATGAGCATACCGCTTCCACCAAGCCATGGGCTGCCTTTACATCATTCCCCATAAAATCGGGTTCTTCTTGCATATGTTCGAATGAATACACGCCATTACGCCAGCCTGCTAAATAGCAGCCTTCTATACATTTTCCGCACATGACTGTGCTCCTATTAGTGTTTTTTGGTGATAACGAAGAGGCCTGTTGCTCTTTGGTGGTATTTAGCCTGTGTGACAAGGCGCACGCCAACGAGCAACTGGCTCGTTGCTACTGAAAGTTATGAAAAGTAATCAAGAAAAGCATCGATAGAGTGAAGTTAGATGCCAAGAGCGAACTTAAAACAAATTTTGTTTCAAAAAAAGTACTGTTTTGTCCCGCTATAAAAAAGTTATTTTCTGCAAGAATGCGAGGTTTACAGCGCCAAGTGGTATAGTAGGGCTTACGCCTTAACTCATCGTATTTCTATGATAAATAAAAACTTTCCATTACTTGATTTACATCGTCATTTAGATGGCAATGTGCGTCTGCAGACGATTCTGGAGCTTGGTCAGCAATTTAACATTTGTTTGCCTGCTTATTCGTTAGAGGGCTTGCGACCGCATGTTCAAGTAATGGAGATCGCCCCCGATTTGGTGTCATTTTTAGATAAGCTTACTTGGGGCGTTAAGGTGTTAGGCAGTCTCGACGCCTGCAAACGGGTAGCGATAGAGAATGTAGAAGATGCGGCTAAGCAGGGTATTGACTACACAGAGCTGCGTTTTAGTCCTTATTTTATGGCTGAAAGTCACGGGCTACCAACACAAGGTGTGGTTGAGGCCGTAATAGACGGTATAAAAAGCGCAACTAAAGATCACGATATTAAAGTTAATCTCATCGGTATTTTGTCGCGTTCTTATGGCGCAAAAGTATGTCAGCATGAGCTAGATTCAATCTTGGCCTGTAAAGCGCATATAACTGCAATTGATTTGGCGGGAGATGAAAAAGGCTTTCCTGGCAACATGTTCATAGAGCACTTTACAAAAGTGCGCCGCGAAGGGCTGCCTATCACAATTCATGCAGGTGAAGCAGTAGGCCCGCAGAGTATTTGGCAAGCCATTAACGACTTAGGTGCTGTGCGAATAGGGCACGGCGTTAATGCTATTAATGATGCTAAGCTAATGGACTATTTGCGCGACAACTGTATTGGTATTGAAAGCTGTTTAACCAGCAACGTATTGACGAACACGGTCACATCATTAACTGAGCACCCGTTAACAACCTTTTTGGATCACGGCATACTCGCCTGTCTGAATACCGACGACCCGGCAGTTCAAGGTGTAGAGCTAGATCACGAATTCTCCGTTGCAGCTAAGCAAGCTGGCCTTATGCCTTCTCATATTAAACAAGCGCAAGAGAATGCGCTTGCAATTGCTTTTTTAAGTGAAAGCGAAAAAGCCGCACTTAAGCGCAAAGTAAACTAATCCGAAAGATAAAAATCGTGCCGTGGTTAAGTGGACAGTAACATTATTTTGATTAATAATACCACCGGTGGCATTATTGTTGTGATGTGAATATGTTGTTTTTTAAACGTAATCAGTTACGACTTAAATAATGGAGCTTTTATGCTGCGCTTTATACCTGATGTTGACCGTTCGATGAGTAGCTACTCCAGCCGTTTAACACACCGCCGGGCTTTTGGATGGGTGGCGTTTATTGTGACATTTCTAAAAAAAGCAGGTTAAACGCGATAGGTTGTTCGCATTGGTCGTGTATTTTTGATAATTTATTGACGACTCCCTTAAGAGATATGGATTGTGAACCGAAACTTTGCTGTCAAAATACTGCTAATACTAGCGATTGTGTTGCAATCGTTTAATGCAGTGTCAGCTTTGTTATACGCTCACCAAGTCGATGCACAGCATCTTGAGACGGTTCACGATCATGCCTCTGACACGAAAAGTGTTGCTGAGAATCAAGTCACTGACGCCGGTGGTGATGATCACAATATAAACGACTGCCATCACTGTGGACATTGCAGCGGCAGTCATTTTTCTTGGGTTTTAGTAAAAGCCTATTCTCCAAACATTGCTTTTGTTAACTCGGGAAAAATTCTCAAAGAAGGGGCTTCTCCCTTTCGAATAAGTGGTTTCATTTACCGCCCTCCCATTGCTTAACGTTTGAACTAATCGGCCCTTTGGCGCCGTGGAAAAAATTTAGTTAAAACAAACGTTGAGATCATTATGAAGAACTCTAAAACGGTCGTAGGCGCAGTCCTGACGACATTATTGTGCGTGCCTGTCAGCCGCGCAACTACAGCGATAGAAAACGACAAGAACATTGATGCACCTATTCAGTACTTCCTAGCACATGAAAGTGGCTCGCATCAGCATGAGAAAGCGCACGAGCCTGAGGAAAATCATAAGCCTGAGGTAAGTCATCAATCTGAGGTGAATCACCAGCCTGAGGAGGTAGCCCTTACTGAGCAGCAAAGGCAACTTGCAGGCGTTCAAACCTCAGTAATAGAGCCTCGTATTTATAACCAGCGCGTTTACGCGCCTGGTGAAGTAAAAGTAAACGGATACTCAAGCTCATTGGTGTCTCCTCGGACTGATTCGGTAGTGATTAGTCGACACGCGGCGCTTGGGGATGAAGTGGAAAAAGGGCAGGTGCTTGTCACCTTGTTCAGCGAAACCATTGCCCAGTCTCAAGCCGAATTTCTTATTGCTTCATCCAATTACAGTCGGGCAAAAAAGCTAGACAAAAACACCATAAGCGAAAGCGCGTTAGTTGAAGCTGAGAATCGTTACAAAGCGAGCTACGGAGAGCTAATTGCATTTGGACTTACTCCTAACGCGATTTCAAGCATCACTGCTTTAGACGTTGACGCTTTCGGTCAGTAAGAGCTTGTCGCCGTGCGCGATGGCGTGGTGTTGCAAGACAACTTCATGCAAGGGCAAAGGGTGCTAGCTGGCGAAACAGTCATGTTGCTGGCAGACGAGAGCGATATTTGGATAGAGGCCAGCTTGCCAGCCACCAGCACGTTTCCTGTTCAGGTAGGCGATACGGCGCAAGTCATATTTAACGGTGAGCATTTTACCGCGCAGGTTATTCAACAGTCGCACATTATCGACCCACTTACCCGCACTCGCACTGTCCGCTTAGCTATACGCAATACCACCCATAGCCTTCATGCCGGTATGTTCGTCGACGTACTGTTTAGTGTGCCCACTCCATCTCCTGTAATGGCAGTACCTGAAACTGCAATGGTGAGAAGTACCGACGGAGACTGGGTTATCTATGTTGAAAACGAAGCGTCGGGGGCATTTACCCCTGTTGAGGTTCAGCGAGGGGAAGCGCTAGGCGAATATCGACGTATAGAGGGCGTAGAAACTGGAACGCGGATTGTTACCCACGGTGCATTCTTTGTCGCCTCTGAACTAGCGAAAAGCGGATTTGATCCGCACAACCATTAGGAGGCCAATTATGTTTAATCGAATAATAGATTGGTCGGTAGACAATAGTATTTTAGTGGTTGGGCTGCTGTTAGGCATAATTGCGGGTTCGGCGATGCTTTTGCCGTCGCTGAATTTGGACGCTTTCCCTGATGTAACCAATGTTCAGGTAAGCGTGAATACCGAAGCTCCGGGGCTTGCCGCAGAAGAAATTGAGCAACTTATTACCTACCCAATTGAAGCTGTAATGTATGCGTTGCCTGATGTTGAAGAAGTGCGCTCCATCTCTAAAACCGGGCTTTCAGCGGTTACCGTTGTGTTTAAAGAGGGGACCGATATTTATTTTGCGCGTCAGCTTGTTTTCGAGCGCTTGCAAACAGCAAAAGCCTTCATTCCTGAAAACGTAGGAACGCCAGAAATGGGGCCAAATACGTCTGGGTTAGGTCAAATTTATCAATACTCCCTCATTGCAGATGACGGTGCGAAATATGATGCAATGGCGCTGAGAAGCCTTAACGACTGGGTAGTAAAGTTGCTACTTATGCCCGTAGATGGCGTAACGGATGTGTTGTCGTTTGGTGGGGAAGTTCGCCAGTACCAAGTGAACGTAGAGCCGTCAAAGTTACTTGCTTATGGGTTATCTCAACAGGACCTTGTTACAGCGTTGCAACGCAATAACACTAATGTTGGCGGGTGGTATCTTGAACGGGGGCAAGAACAACTTGTTGTGCGTGGAACGGGGTGGTTCGCAAGTGGTGAGCAGGGAATTCACGATATTGAGCAGGTGCCGGTAAAAACGGTAGATGGCGTGGTGGTAACTGTGTCTGATCTTGCTAATGTTAAAACAGGGCCTGAAATACGACAGGGCGCGGTCACTCTGTCTCAAAGGGCATCTGATGGCAAGGTAGAACAGTTTGGTGAAGTGGTAACAGGCATAGTATTAAAACGGATGGGGGCTAACACCAAAGCTACCATTGATGGTATAAATTCAAGAGTTGCGCTTATTAATCAAGCGTTACCCGAAGGGGTACGTTTCACGCCTTTTTATGATCAGGCAAACCTGATTGAAAAAGCAATTTCTACCGTAGTTAAGGCATTGACCATCGCCTTCGTTTTTATCACCATCGTTCTCGCTCTATTTTTAATGAACGTGGGCGCAACGTTTCTTGTGCTCATCACCATTCCGATCGCCATAGTAATGGCGTTGGCCATCATGGCTTTCATGGGGCTGTCTGCAAATTTGATGTCGCTTGGCGGAATTGCGGTGGCTATTGGTATGTTAGTAGACGGTTCCGTTGTGATGATTGAAAATATCTTTAAGCGATTAAATACCAACACTTCGAGCTCGCATGAAGATGCCCAATCTTTCAAATCATCTGTAAAACTAGCAGGGAAGGAAGTCGCCAGACCTATCTTTTTCGCTGCATCGATAATTCTAGTGGTCTTTGCTCCTTTGTTTAGTTTTGAGGGAGTAGAAGCCAAGCTTTTTCAGCCTATGGCTATCAGTATTATGCTTGCTGTACTTTGTGCCACTGTCGTTGCGCTGTTCTTCGTCCCTGCCTTAGCCACATTTCTATTCAAGCGAACTAGGAATGTGAAGCCGAGCGCTATATTGATACCTGTTGAGCGCGCTTATCAACGGGCACTTTCTTTTACGTTACTGCATACCAAGTGGGTAGTGTTAGTGGTTGGTCTGCTTCTGGTTTCTGCTGTTGCCCTAGTGCCAAAAATTGGCACCGAGTTTGTTCCTGAACTAGAAGAAGGAACAATAAACTTGCGTGTTACCTTGGCACCGTCTTCAAGCCTAGAGACTTCATTAGCGGTAGCCTCAACGTTAGAAGAAAAGCTGTTGGCGTTTCCCGAAGTAACTTATGCACTAAGTCGTATAGGCCGCGCTGAAATAGGCGGCGACCCAGAACCGGTCAACAACATCGAAATTTACATCGGGTTAAAACCTGTTTCAACGTGGGAAAACGCGAGAAATCGCGATGAGCTACAGCAAAAAATGCAGGCTGAATTGTCGCAGTTCCCCGGCCTTCTACTTAACTTTTCTCAGCCTATTGCCACCCGTGTAGACGAACTGCTTTCCGGTGTGAAAGCACAGCTAGCCGTTAAATTATTTGGGCCAGACTTGGCTGTTCTAAGTGCTAAGGGACGAGAAATAGAGAGCGCTATTCAAAACGTAAAAGGAACCAGAGACGTGGCGATGGAACAAATTGTGGGGGAAGCTCAGTTGGTTATTGCTCCTGACAGACAAGCATTATCACGCTATGGCTTATCGGTGAGTGACATAATGGAAGTGGTACAAGACGGGGTAGGAGGTGTCGCCGCAGGTCAAATCATTAACGGAAATGAACGCTACGATATTTACGTTAGGTTAAAAGAAAGCGCACGAAAAAGCAGCGACACCATAGCAGATATTCGACTTCAATCGCCCAGTGGTGCCTGGCTTCGTATTGGCGATGTGGCATCGGTGTCCTATGAATCCGGACCTCCGCAAATACGCCGAGATGACGTTCAGCGTCGCGTAGTGGTGCAATCGAACGTTCAAGGAAGAGATATGGGCAGCGTGGTTCAAGAGATACAAAGCGCCATATCATTAAGGGTGGATTTGCCCGCGGGGTACACGGTTCAAATAGGCGGGCAGTTTGAGAGCCAACGGCGTGCTCAGAAAAAATTGTCGCTCATCGTGCCGCTTTCTTTGGTATTGATTGCGGTGCTGCTTTACCTCGCGTTTAATTCCCTGGGTCAAGCGATGTTAATACTTATTAATGTGCCACTTGCCATCATAGGAGGCGTGTTCTCTTTGTATTTATCCGGCCAATATCTGTCAGTACCAAGTTCAGTCGGTTTCATAACACTATTCGGTGTTGCCGTTTTAAATGGCGTAGTGATGGTGGAAAGTATTAACCAACGGGTGAAAGGGGGAATGACAGTTGAAAGCGCTGTTTTCACTGGTGCTACATCCAGGCTAAGGCCGGTTTTGATGACGGCGGTAACGTCTGCATTAGGGTTGGTACCCATGTTGATGTCTAACGGTGTCGGCGCCGAAATTCAGCGGCCGCTCGCAAGTGTTATCGTGGGTGGGCTGGTTACTGCAACGCTTTTAACGCTCTTTGTGTTACCTGCCTTGTACAGCGTATTTTCGCCGAAACAAGCGGCTAATTAATTGTGGGCGAACCTATTTAGGTTCGCTGGGTTTCAGTTTCGACCAGCTCAACAACAAGGCGTAAATTACTTTGTGTTGATACCGCATTAAATGGGTAGCAGGTAACTAAATAGAGCTGCTGCCCATTTACATCTACTTTCATTGCCGAGGCAGCATCGACTATCGTCTTCGATACAACCCGATAGGTTACCCACTGTGAGTTCGGCAACTGTAATTGCATAATATCTCTGGCTCTCACCTTCTTTAAGAACGTGAAGTGAGTATCTCTATGCCCGCCAATCACACTACCACCCTGTCCGAGTGGGGGCGAGTCGGTGTGGTGTCCAGGGCCAAATGCAAGGGCGTTTCCCTGTGCGCCTTCTAGTACATACAACTGTGTTTCGCTTTTGGCATGAACCAGCTTGCCCACTGGCCAGGTATCAGACCAACGCCAAGGCTTCTGGTTAGCGCCAGTGGCTAGCGTTTCTTCCCACGAAGATTGAATTAAATATTGCGCCAGTTCAGCTTTCAATAATATCCAGCCAGCTTTGCCAAAACTGGCTGTGGCGATCAAGACTAAGATGATGGTAAAAGAGTATTTAATCATTGTTTGTCCAAGCCATATTAAGTCAAAAAATAAAGAAATGAGTTTAAGGTGCTAACCTCGTCCCCCCCTTGTTTCGCAAAAAGGCGATGCTGTGAAAAAGCGACAATAAAAGTATGGAAATCATGCCTAATACGACATGTTCAGATACACCCGCTGCGGTTTGGGGGTAACTGATTTGTCTGAATTGCGTTCCCTGTGGCATTAGGTTTCTTACGTTTTCGGTGGAAGACGGTATGCGCTGTGTATTTGCTATTTTTTCTTCAATAGCAACGAAGCTGGTGAACTCTGTTATAAGTTTATGGGGCAGGGCTACAGCAAGAATGTCCTGTTTTACTTCATCTACATTTCGCCCTAACGCTTTTTCATCCATTAACGCCGCCACTTTCTTTCTTGCCCAAGCAGTCGCTACGCCAAGGTGTTGAGTAGAACCTGTCGACGTTGGCGATATTGCTATCGAACGGGTCCACTCGCGAGTAGTGCCCTGCTTGTCTACAAGTGCGCCTTGAAGGGCTATTTTTCCGCTTGTACCGGCGTTATGAGGCAGTTTCACATTCAAAAGTAAAGGAACTCCCGCGTATAAATCAGGGATCTTAGAAGGGTAAATCTCTGCTGACTGTGCATAGCCAGCTGGTAGAGTGAGGCTTAAATCACTCAACACAGGGCTTTCTAATTTATAAAGCAAGCTATCCATTTGCTGTTTAATATCTGCCGTATTGCTAACAAATACATAGCTTCCGCGACCAAACTGAGCGGCTCGGGTCATAAAATAGCTATTAGGCGCGCTGCCTATGCCTACTGTAAAAAGGCGCGCATCACCCAGTTCGTTCTTTATTTGCGAGAACAATGCAGCTTCATTGCCTACCGCACCATCGGTAATAAAGACAACTTGTTTTATAAAATCTTTAGTTGTCGTGCGCTTAAGTGCGGCATTAAGCGCTGGCGCCATTTCAGTGCCGCCCCCTGCATTGAGGTGCTTTACAAAATCCCTCGCATATTGCTTGTTTCGTGTTGTTCCCTCTACGGAGGTTTCAAACAAACGCGTGGTGTCATTGTTGAATGCAACAACATTAAATCGGTCTTTCTCACTCAAGCGGTCTATCGCTAATTGTAAACTCTCTTTTGCGTCGACAATCGGGCGACCTCCCATAGAGCCTGACGTGTCGATAACGAAGGTGATATCGCGATCAAAATCCTGTAAATCTTGGCTCTTCACTTGTGGCGGCATTAGCATAACAAGGGCGTAGTCATGTTGACCTTTCGATTCAGTGAAAATAGCTGCTTGTGGTGCACTAGAGGGCGAGGGCTGCCACTCTAGCCAAATGTCTCGGTCCATTTTGATATTGCTTTGATTAAAGGTGACAAGATAATTACCTGTGGATTCTGACCAATTCACACGATGATTTCTGCTAGTGACGCTATTAAGCGTTAAACCGGTATTTAGTGTTGCGTTGAACGTAAGTTGCGGGCCTTCATTGCCTTCTCTCATATAAGGCGTGATAGCTCTGGCATCGGGTACCTGATCTGTGGGTTCTCCCCAACCTGTACCTGATATTTCAGCCTCTATATTCTCGTTAAACTGATTTAGCAGAATGCCGGGCGAATAGCGAGGAGTGAGCGTAGTAGGCAAGTGAAAAGTAAATTTTCCATCGCGGTAGTCTACCTGTTGGACATACTGAAGTGTCACCGTTATTTCCTCACCTGGCGCTATATTCGCGACCTGCTGGGTGAATAAATTTGGGCGTTGTTGCTTTGTTAAACTGGCTTTCTTACCCGCTTTTTTGGCCGCTTCAAATGCTTCTTTCGCTTCTGCCTTCGGCTTAATTTGCCCCCGGATTATTCTGTCTCCTATACGCATTTCCATACTGTTAATCGCCGCGTTCTCATTAAGCGGAAAGGTGTAAACGGCATGCTTCCATTCATTACTGGTGTTAGTGAATTTTTGAGAATAGGTAACGTGCGCAATCATGCCATTCACCTGTAAATCCACGTCAGTTGAATGCAAAAGAGCGGGGGAAGACTCACCGTCTACGCTTTGCAGCATCAATTCGCCAGACTCAGCGCGACTTAGCGGGCTAACTACTACACCAAGCAAAAAGCACAGGAAGGAAGTAAGGATAAGCAACCTGTGATTACGCGGCTTGGCTGCATGTTGCCGTTCCCTAAATAAAGGTTTGTGAGTATTGGCAGGCATTAAATATTCCCGCTTGGGTGTTTTGGAAAATAGCATCAGGTAAGCTCGCTTTAGTATCGATACTTACCATTAAACGCCCTGAATAGGGCGAATTGTGAACAGAGATTATGGCAATCTAATGGGCAATAGTGGCGAGTGTGTTACTCGCCTGCCATGGCGCGCCCTTTGGTTTTAACACTGGCTATCAGCATATAAATACTGGTAGCAAGTAAGCACGCAAATAAGTAGCCCATCAACCCTTGAGGGCCTACTAAAAAGTTATCGGCAATGAGTGGGCCTACTACTGAACCCACGCTGTAGCTGAAAAGCATGACCTGTGTGGCGCATACAATGAAGCTAGCATCGAGTTTGTCGCAGGCGAGATTTATTGCCACTGGGTATAGGGCAAATATTGCCATACCTAATAGAAACAGACTTGCTCCCAAAGCGTATATACCGCTAACCGCTGCGGTTAATGTTATGGCGGCGACACCCAGTAAACAAAATAGTGCCATGAGTAACGTGCGGCCTAAGTACTTGGATAGCGCAGGAATTAAAGGTTGAACTGCCATAGCGCCTAATATAATTAAGGCCATTAAGCTACCCAAATCGTCATGAGCAATGCCGCGGTTTAATAGTTCAAGAGGCATTAAGCCGTAAATGGCACCTAGGGTTAAGCCTGACACTATGCAACCAATAATTGCGGCATGATTTAGTTTCGATATTTGCTTTAGCGACAGTGGTGTACTCTGGGAAGATTCAGGCTGCTCGCTCCTTGCAAACAAAAGTACGCCAATGGCTAAAATCAACATAGTGAAAATGGCAGCAAAAGGAAGCATGCCGCCTACGCCAATAGCGCCAATACCTAACTGACCTAAAGAGCTTCCCCCGTAAAGTGCGCCCATGTATAAGCCTAAACGTTTGGCTCTATCGGCTTCATCGCCGTGTAAAAGCCACGACTCTACGATAACAAATACACCCGCTACAGCAACGCCAGCCACTAACCGAGCCACAAGCCAAACTGCGGTGTGAGCAAACAAAGGCATTACTGCGATAGTAAGTACAAGGATGCCTAAACACAGCGCAAAACCGTGCTTGTAACCAACGCGGGTGACCAACGGTTCAATACTAAGGGCACCCACTAGTAGCCCAGCGTAAAAGCTGCTAGCCAGCCAACTGGCGATAGCCGTGTCTAGGTTGTAATGGCTGAGCATTAGTGGGATCAGACTCATCAAATAGCCAGACGCAACTGCGTACATACCCAGCGCAATAACGGGAACAGAGATTCGCGCTTTGGCGGGCGGAATTAAGGTGTTGTCCAAGGTAATGCCTTACATCAAAGGAAAGAGAAGATAATTTCGCGGCGCGAATATGAGGCAAATTCTGATATAGGTAAAATGAAAAGAAATGCTCGTAAAGATGCTAAAAATTGATGGTGAGGAAGGCGCTGCTAGATAGTGCATGCGCCTTAGATAGTTTAAGCATTAGCGCCTTAAATCATCCGGTGTATGATCTGCCACAAATGCGTTTCTTTCGCCCATAGGTTTATCTTCTCCTACCGTACTGTCCGCGGAGGTTTGTAGCTCTATCGACGAGTTCACCTCTGCACCGATTAGAATGATATAGGCGGTTAAATACAACCACATAAGCAAAATAATAATGCCCCCAACGGAGCCGTAGGTTTTGTTGTAGCTTCCAAATTCATTGAGGTATATCGAAAAACCATACGAGGCTACCACCCATAATAAGGTGGCAAAAACTGACCCCGGCGTCACCCAACGCCACTGGGCTTCTCTTCGGTGAGGGGCATATCGATATAGGGCTGAAAGCGCAATATTAAATAGGGCCAGCATAACTGGCCAAGTCACCCACATGGCTTGCTCGGTACTAAGGGCATTTGACGTCATCCAGTTTATTGCTTCGGGTAAAATGGTGATGCAGGCGAGGGACACAATTACGGTAAGGATCATAAATATGGTGCACGTAATGCGCGCTAGAATACCTTTGAAAAAGCCTCTTCCTTCCGCCTCGCTATAGGTAATGTTGCATGCTTTTATCAGTGCGTTGGCGCCTTTGCTACTGCTCCACAGTGACAAGAGCAGAGTAAATAAAAAACTCCAGCCTAATGCAGTATTCGACTTCTCGGTTAAATTTTTAAGCTGTTCTTCAATGATGTAGCGACTGTCATTTGGCACCACATTTACCAGCAATGCCATGTGGCGTTGCAGTTCGTCGGGTGATACAACAAGCCCATACAAGGCAATGGTTGCCCCTAGCAAGGGGAAGATAGCCAGCAAGCAGTAAAAGGCAACCCCAGCGGAGATAAGAGGAATGTTATCTTTTTGCAGGCTAGTGAAAATACGCTTTGAAATACTCCACCAACTTTTCAAAGAAAGCTCGAATGCAGACTTAGCGTGGTTGAAACGTTCCTTGCTCATGTGTCCTCATGTTTTGCCTAATCGATAGAACTCTTAAAGCTTGATACATGAAAACTTCGCTGTCGGCTTACATCAACTTAAAAAAAGGAGCGAGAAAGAAGCTCTGTAAATCGTTCACAAAATCTGAATATGTGCGTGACTATTGGTGTTGGTGAGATTTCTTTTTTTTGTATTTATTTTCATAAAATCAATGGTTTGCTTTGTTCTTTGGGAATGGTTTGCAATTTGCACCTTCAATAGCATCTTAGCTAGATAGTAAGAGCTAGGTTATGCCATGCACAAACTAACGCGTTCACCTGATGTGATTTGCTAATGGTGGTAGGCGGACAGTTATTCCTGTCGTGTGGCGACCCCTGTTTTTACTAGCTTTACATTTCGTCTTTCAGAAGGAGAGAACACTATGAGCAACACCCAAAACCTTAAAGGCAAAAAAATCGCTATTTTGGCAACCAATGGTTTTGAGCAAAGCGAGTTGATTCAACCAAGAGACAAGTTTATTGAGCAAGGTGCTGAAGTTGATGTGCTATCTATTGATGATCAGTCCACGATCAAAGCATGGGACGAAGACAACTGGGGGAAAGAAATTAGCGTTGATAAACAAGTTACGTCAGTAAACCCTGAAGATTACGATGCCCTTGTGCTACCCGGCGGTCAAATCAATCCCGATGTGCTGCGTACCAATGAAGATGCTATTGCCTTCATCAAAAGTGCAAACAGCGCGGCAAGTATTAAAGCTATAGGTGCTATCTGTCATGGTCCATGGTTGCTGGTGGAGTCTGGGTTAGCGAAAGGTGCAACACTCACCTCGTTTCCTAGTATCCAAACAGATCTCAAAAATGCTGGTGCGACCTGGGTTGATGAAGAAGTGGTGACCCACTCAAAACTAGTCACTAGTAGAAACCCAGATGATATTCCAGCTTTCGTAAGCAAAATTAGTGAATTCGTTGCCCAGTAAAAAGGAGGAAGTGTATGTCCACCTCAGCTACAAATGAAAAGGTTATCGCGATAACGGGTGCCTCCAGCGGCATTGGTGAAGAAACGGCGAAGCAACTGGTAAATAACGGTTTTAACGTTGCCCTCTTAGCGAGAAGTGAGGACAAACTGCGTGCCTTAGTTGAAGAGCTTGGCAATGATAATGCATTTGCTGTAAAAGCTGACGTAAGCGACTTTAATGAAGTAAACAAGGCGTTTAAACAGGTAAGCGAACATTTCGGTCGCATTGACGGCATTTTCGCCAATGCCGGGCGTGGCGCGAAAGCCGCCGGCATTGAAAAGGGGGACGTAGATGACTGGGATGGCATGCTGGGCGCAAACGTAAATGGACTGCTTTATACTGCAAAAGCTGGATTGCCGTACCTGCGCGATACGCAAGGCCACTTCATTATTACGTCTTCGGTCGCCGGTCGAATAGCCCTGAAAGGCTCTGTATATGGGGCAAGTAAGTGGTTCGCTTATGGTTTCGGTCAGAACCTCGCCGAAGAAATGCGCGAGTGGGGCGGCCGCTGTACAACTATCTGCCCTGGCATGGTGAATACGCCATTTTTCGATGAGCCTAAGGAAGATAAACTTCAGCCAGCGGATATTGCAAAATCGGTATTATTTGCCCTAAGCGCAGAAGAGTCAGCCTGCGTTCGCGAGGTTTATGTTATGCCGGCGAAGTAAACGAACTAACCACGGGTAAGAGATAATTTATTCAAGCAAAGGGCAAGGTTAGTCACTGCCCTTTTTTGTTTGCCTGTCCCTTACTTTTAACCTGCCTTATTAATTTCATGAAGCTATTCAAATTAGCCAAATAAAGTATTTTCCCCTTCCTGTTACCCCTAATCTAGGTGTGTAGATAAGCGCTAGTTGAGTGAGATAGGCGATTGCAAACTCCTCATTGAAATGGCTTTCACAAAGGGCCCGCGGCGCAATAACAATAACAGGAGAGTAAGATGTCTAACGAATTTACGGGTAAGACCGCTATTATTTCTGGCGCCGCTGGCGGCATAGGGTTAGCGCTGGCAGAGGCATTGGCAAGGCAGGGTATGAATATCGTCATGGGCGATATTGATAATGCTGCATTAACCGAATCGGGTAACGACTTACGAGAGAAAGGTTTCGATGTATTGACTTGCGCCCTTGATGTTACCGATTACGCTCAGTGGGAAGATATTGTAGCTAACGCCAAAGAGAAGTTTGGCAAGGTTCATATGGTCATCAATAATGCTGGTGTTGGCGGTACGCCGGGGAAAGTCGAAGATTCGGAGCATGAGACCTGGCGCTGGGTAATGGACGTCAACGTTATGGGCGTACTCTATGGCGCACAAGCATGCGTGCCAGCTATTAAAGAGCACGGCGAAGGAGGTTGGGTGCTAAACGTGGCGTCGATGGCAGGAATGATGGGCATGCCATATGCGGCGGCCTATTGCGCATCAAAGGCTGCGGTTGTCTCTATGACGGAAAGCTGGGTACCAGAACTGAAACCTTTTGGAATCCATACTTCTGTATTGTGTCCAGCATTCGTGAAAACCCGCATTCACGAGTCGTATAGAAATAGGCAGCAAAAATACGCAGTAGCCGCTGAGAAACGCATTGATAAAGAAAAGCTTAAAGCAGGAGCTCAAGCGGCCACTAAAGCAGTAGAGTCGGGAATCGATGCATCTGTGCTAGCTGAGCGCGTGATAGAGGCGCTTCAGTCAGAGCAAACTTATATTTATACACACCCGAATTATAGAAAGGTTACTACGGCGCGCTTTGGCGCGATTGATAGCGCCTTTGTCGATGCTGAGCAGAGTCAGGCTGTTGGTCATCTTATTGATGATGAAATCGTGACTTTTTAGTTCATTCGTGGCTACGGTTTACGTATAAACACACGAAAGTGCCCTGAATTTTGTCTTCCAAAAGCCGTTATATAACGGCTTTTGGTGTTGTGAGAGTCTGAAGGTCAATGACGCGGTCACAGACTTTTTCTAGCTGTGTTCTATCGTGACTGATAAAGAGCACCGTACAATTTTCTTCTCTGCATTGATCGACAAGTAAGTGAGTAATTGCCTTACTTGTAATGGGGTCGAGCCTAGATGTTGGCTCGTCAGCTATAAGTAGCTTGGGTCTTAGTAGCAGCGCGCGCAGCAATGCAATGCGTTGAAGCTCACCTCCACTTACCTCAGAGGCGCTGCGCTCAAACAATCGCTGGTTAAGGCCTAGTTGAGATGAAAGTAAATCAGCACGCTTTTTAGACACCTTGTGAAGCTTTATTACGTCATCAATCAATGATTTAAGCGTAGTGTGATCGGCAAATGAACTGGGGGGATCTTGATATAGCTTTAGGGTTTGATAACGGTGTAAAAGCGTATGAAACGCAATATTGCCTTGATAGGGTAGGAGCCCAAGTAGAGCATCACCTAGAGACGTTTTTCCACTGCCGCTATCACCACAAAGCCCGACAATTTCGCCTTCCCCTAAAGAAAAACTAAGGCCAGTAAATAGTGTACGGTTACCTCTCATAATTGTGAGGTCATTCACCGATACCAGCGGTGCAATCCTATGCGTTTTTTTTGTTGTAGCCGTCCAGTGTTGCGGAGCCGACGCAATAAGGGTTTTGGTATAGTTTGAAGACGGGGAGGACAGTATCTTGCGGGTATCACCTGTTTCAACCAGTTTCCCGTTTTTAAGCACCATACATTTACCACCCAGTGCCTCTGCCACTGAAACATCGTGTGTAATAGTAAGTAGCGTACCGTCGTTAGCTTTTTGCTTTAGTTGCTCAACAATATGATGTTTGCGTCCGGCATCTAGCCCTTTTGTGGGTTCGTCGGCTAGAAATAAAGGTGCATTAGTCGCTGATGCACAGGCAAAAGCGACACGCTGTGCCATTCCACCGGAAAGTTGAGAAGGGACCTTATCACTGTCGTCTTTAAGAGCCAGGTTGTCTAGCTGTGTCTTCGCACTCTTTTGTGCTTCGCGAGCACCGTTACCCAATGTAAACCGAAAAACTTCGGCGACTTGCTGGCGAATTTTCATCATTGGGCTTAGAGAATGCCATGGCTCTTGCGGCAGCATAACAATGTCTCGCCCCCACAATTGTTCACATTCACGTCGGTTCGCACGAAGCATATCTACACCGTTTACCAGAACATTTCCCGTAACCCTCAGTGCAGGTGGTAAGTCGCCCATAATTGCTTGCGCTAGCAGACTTTTACCTGCCCCGGTTTCACCCAATATAGTCAGTGTCTCGCCTTGTTCAAGGTTAAGGGATAGATCCTCTACAATAATGGTGTCTTGCGCGTAAATTGATAAGTGTTCAATAGCAATGTACTGGCTCACAGTTTGCGCTCCAATGCATCACTCTTTGATAGTCTACTGCTGCTGTCAAAAATGAACTTATTTAAACGAGGTGTTTTGTCACTCTTCGCAGAAAGTAAGTGAAAGCCCAGTACGAGAACGAATAGGGTGGAAATAGGTTGTGCGAGCAGCCAAGGTGCTTCGTGATAGTATGGAAAAAGCTCAACTATCATCAGCCCGAGCTCAGGGCTGGGTGGTTTTAAACCAACATAAACGAAGCCCACCGATGCCATGGCGATAATTGAGGAGGAGGCACCAAAAGCAGCAAGTGATAACACGTCTTGTCGAATGGCGGGCCATATATGCTTATTAAATAAATAGCGTTTTGGAAAACCCATTAGCGCAGAGTTTTCCAGTGCAGGGCCTGTCACTACTGGTAGAGTGACAGCACGTACCAGCCTGAAGTATTCGACGGCCAGTACTAAGGAAATGGCTAAATACAGCATAATGAAAGAGCCGGGTACTAGCGCCGCGAAAAGAAGAATAAGTACCAGTCCGGGGAGCGCCAATATCGTATTGGCAATGAAATTCAACGTCGTATCTACCCAGCCTCTACACCACGCTGCAATTACGCCCGTTAGCACGCCAATGATTGATGAACTTAGTACACACAGTGCAGCGAGAGAAAGTGATATGCGCAGACCCTCTGAGATTCTGGCTAACATGTCGCGTCCGAACTGATCTGTACCTAACCAATGTTGCGTACTTGGGGCTTCGAGCACTTGCTTTAAATTTTGTTGATTACCGTTTGTTCCCAATAGAACAGGCTCGCCCAACGCAAGTAATAAGAGCAGCATCAAAAGTGAAAAGCCAATCAATTTTTCAACAGATAAGGCGGGTGTCTTCATTGGCTATACCCTCGATTCTCTCTCACCCTTGGGTCGAGTGCATACTGACTTAAATCGACTAGTGTGTTGATCAATACGAATAACGTGCCCATCAGCAAAGCTGTGCCTTGTAACATAGTGATGTCGCGGGCAAAGACAGCATGGGAAAGTCCGTGTCCTATGCCGGGCCAAGCAAAAAGGCTTTCAATCATAATTACGCCTTCAATTAACCCGATAAGCTGTATGCCCATGAAGGCTAGAGCAGGTATTACAACGTTAGGTAGCGCATGGCACCTGAACGCCTCTAGAGCGCTTAACCCTTTTATCTTGGCGAAATGGAAATAACCCGATTGAACCGCATTAACAGTACTATTGCGAATTACGCGGTTTGATATAGCCGCAAGGCTTAACCCTAAGGTCATTACAGGTAATATGGTATAGACAAAGCCTGAAGAGCCCGCAACCGGTAGCCAGTTGAGCTCTAGTGCAAAAATAAAGATGAGAATTAGCCCCAAGCAAAAGACCGGTTGAGAGCGCACGAACGTGGAAAACACTAATGCTGTTTTATCAAAAAGAGAAGCACGGCTTTTAGGAGTATTTTCACTTTTTCGAGCGCTTCTGATGCCGCTATAAATTCCCAGAGGAAACGCAATTAATGCGGATACCAGAATAGCGAGTCCAGCGAGAACAAGGGTGTAAGAAAGCTGATTTTGTAGCTCAACAACAATGGGGGCACCCGTGACCAAGCTTGTTCCTAAATCCAGAGAGGCTAAATCAGTCATCCAGCTTACGTACTGTTCGAAAGCGCTTCTGTGCAGACCAAGTTCTTCTGCTACGGCGTTAGCGGCACTTGTACTTACCGCATCGTCACCGTAGCGGCCAGCCGCTATTTTGTAAGCCATATCTCCAGGTAGTGAACGGGTTATAATAAATGTGAGTGTGCCTACACTCCACGCCATCAGTACAGCTTGAAGCAGCCGTTGAAGTAGAATTTTTCTCATTATTATGGGGCTATTCTCATTTGAGATACGCGAAAAGAACGCTCGTAAGGGTCGAAGCTGAAGTTTCTTAGTCGGCTAGAAGTCGCCGTTTGCTGTACATAGTACATAACGGGGATAAGAGGAACGTCTTGCTGAACTTCTTGCATAATTGATGATATCAACGATTTGTAAGCGTGTTCATCCGTGGTGTGACTCAAGGTCTTTAAATCGCTAAACACTTTTTCATTTTGCCAGTTCATTGGCCCCCAATCGCCACCTTCTTTTGAAGAAAAGTCAGCCAGCATTATACCAAGAGGGTCTGGGATGTTAGCAAAGTTACGCGCCATAAGTGCAGTTTGTAATGTACCATCAGCATGCCCTGAAGGAATGGCACTTACATTTTCCATATGGACAGAGAGCTTCACTCCAATGCTAGCCCACTGATCTTGAATTGCTGTGGCAATGGTAATGAGTTCTGGCCGATTGGCATAGGTAATCATATCAAGCGTTAAAGGCGAGCCATCTTTGTAGCGCACGCCATCCTCACCTACTAACCATCCCGCGTCGGTTAGCAGCTGTGCCGCTTTTTTCCTATTTAATAATAAGTCACCATTTTCAACGCTATTTTTAATTGTTGGATTATTGTCAGCGTCACCCATTGAAATAGTATTGGTAGCATTATCTGTGGCAGTAGAACGAATATGCCAGTCTCGAATATTTGGGCCAAATAGCTGATCAGCAGAGATATTCGATATACGCATTACGCCAGATGCAATGCCTTTTCTGTCAATCGCTAAACTCAATGCTCGCCTTACTTTTACATCTGAGAGGATAGGATGGCCGCTATTTAACTTAACTAGAGTGGTGCGAGGGATCCTGTCGCTAAACACGTTTACGTCAGAGTCAGTGCGCAACATGCTAACCGCGGCAGGGTCGAGGTTGTACACAATATCTGCTTGCCCCGTTCGTACCATAAGCGCCCGCGTTTCAGAGCGGTGACCCGTTACGTACTCAACGTTTTCAATAACAGCGGGCTCGCCCCAATAATTGTCAAAGCGCGTGGTTGTAATATTGTGGGGAGGTTCAAAGTGCGTAATCTGATAGGGGCCTGTACCTATTAAGGTTTTAATTCGATTGAACTTGCCGAAGGTAGCAGGTGCCACGATCGCAGTTGCATAATTACTTAACAGGGAAGGGAAAGGACGGTAACTTTGGTTCAAGGTGAACTTGATAGAATATTCTGATACCACCTCCATGTTGGCGATCATATCTTTTGAAAATGGCGTTGGTTTACCAAACGCGACCGAAAGACTTTTGTAGACGGCGTCGGCGGTCATTAACGTGCCGTCATGAAAATACACATCAGGACGTAAATTAAATGTCCAAACAGTAAAGTCCTCATCATTTGACCATGAGCTAGCAAGTCCTGGGATAAGCTGACCTTGGTTATCCACGTCTATGAGAGTTTCCAGAATTTGCATTCGTGTAAACATGTAGCCGGTACTTGCCGGATCGTTATTGACTGGTTCAAAAGGACCACTGATCAGAATTTTGTTTGTAGGTTGCGAAGGTGTGCAGGCACTAAGTAGAACGCTGGCAACGACGAGTAAAATTGTTAGATGTCTAATCCGCATATTATTTTTATGTATTCCCTTCGAGCCTTTAAGCTTTTTCGTGTCTATTTGAATCCTGTGAGTCAGTATCAGTATTTAATATTCTTAGGCTGACCACCCTGAATAGTAAAACAAACTTCCAGATTGGATAATATACGATTTGTTGAATAAATGTACAGATTGAGTCGGTAGGGCTAAACTACTTTTTGAAAAAATGCACTGGCTAATGATCATCAAGATATTAAGTAATGTTAAGTCGGTGCACAATATTTTCAACTTTTGTAATGAGCAATTGGTCGTATGTTACATTGTAACTTTAAGCATTTATTAGTAATGCTATAGAGTGATAGTACTACAAATTAAAAAAGGGTTTTGAGCCCTATCAAACACACTGGATAACAATAATGAAAAAGCTTCTTAATGTGAAGCGGCCTTGTCAGGCCGCTTTTTTTGCTTAGTTCTTACCTGCGATTATTTTATCCATGGTAATGGGGAAGTCTCGTACTCTCACTTTGCATGCATCATAAATTGCGTTAGCGATGGCGGCGCCTGCTCCAGTAATGCCTAGTTCACCAATACCTTTTGCACCCACTGGCGATGCGGCATAATCTGCCTCTTGTAAGAAATCCAGGCTAACTTCGGCAATGTCGCGATTGACTGCCACATGATATTCACCAAAATCTGGATTTACAAAGCTTGCCGTCTCTCTATGGTGATGGATCCCTTCAGTAAGTGCGTAGCCAGCACCCCATACCATTCCCCCTTTTATTTGAGATGCAGCTGTTTTCATATTCAAGATTTGCCCCGCGCTGAACATACCGTATTGGCGAAGTAGCCTAACTTCACCCGTGTATTCATCTACCTCTACTTCCGCGAAATGAGCGCCACATGAATACTGCTCATCATCGCTGGTGTCATCTTCGGATACGTTACCGGTTGCTGTTATGGGGAAGTCGCTGTCGGACATAAAGTTGGCGAGTAATACCGGACTACTTACTTCATCATCATCACCTTGTGCAATCGAGACTAACTTTATTTGTCCATCTAAAATTTGTACTTCAGCTTGGCTAAGGGCTGGGGGAAGTGAGCTTTTAATATTCGCAATAAGCGCTTCACAGGCTTTTTTAACCGCAGAACCAGAGCTTGCTGCGCCAAATGAGCCACCTGAACCACATGAAGCAGGGTAGCGGCTATCACCGAGTTTTACTGTGACATTGTCTACCGACGTATTTAAAGTATCGGCGGCAATTTGTGTGAGAATTGTGTAGGTGCCTGTACCAATATCTGTCATATCAGTGCGAACCGTTACCTCTCCGGTAGCACTCAATTCCACTTCAGCTGAACTTTCCACCAGCACATTCATACGCATAGCACTCGCTACGCCATGGCCGATTTGTTTACCCGGTGTGGGCTGTGTTTTATGCTGCCACTTGAAGTTTTGCGCGCCTTGACGAAGGCACTCACCTAAGTTGTGGGTGGTAAACCGCGCGCCTTTCATAGGGTGAACTACGGGCAGGTTTTTTATGCGAAACGTAAGCGGGTCGATACCGGCTTCGTGGGCAAGTTCATCAATGGCCGATTCAAAAGCAAGGGAACCAATGGCATCTCCGGGAGAACGGGTAGAGTCAATAAGCGGCAGGTCTACGTCTTTGACCCTATGCGTACTTTCAATGAACTGAGATTTATAGGTAACCCGTGCGCCAGCCCCTGTTGCTTCGGCAAACTCATAGCCCTTGGCTTTAGGCATAGCGCTTTTGTGTTGTACGCTTAATAGTGCATGATCATCACCAGAAGCAAGGCTAATTTTCTGTATGCTGTGCCCTCGATGAGGGGTGTTATAAAAGACCTGACGCCTGCTTAACACCACTTTTACAGCCCGCTCTAAATACCTGGCCCCTATACAAGCGAGCGTTGCATCGTAATGAAGACCTAGCTTAGAGCCAAACCCGCCACCTACAAAGGGGCTCTGTACTACGATGTCTGCTGCATCCATTTCAAGCGTAATTGCAAGCGCCTCAACAGCCGTCGCTATAATCTGAACGCTACAATAGACCTCAAGCTTTCCATCTTTAAAGTCGGCAACCGTGGCGTGAGGCTCCATAGCAGCAGAGATTTGGCTTGGTGTAGTATAAGTTTCGTTAATGCTTACTTGGATATCACTTTGCTGCGGTTTATCACCGCTAGATGCATCTGCCTCAAACCCACCATCTAGCGACGGCGGTTTTTGCGTTGCATCATCGAATTCTGTCAGCAAATCTGGTATTTCACCGTCTATGGTGAAGGTAACTAGACTTGCGGCATAGCGTGCTTGCTCCAACGTATCAGCAATAACTAGAGCGACCGGCGCACCGAAATGACGAATGTGAGGTTCGTTAAGTACGGCGCGACTTTGAGTAAACCGACTTTCATCCGCAGGCTTGCTAAATGGCTTAAGAGTACCTGCATTTTTATACGTGATAACTGCATGTACGCCTTCGGCCTGTTCCGCTTGCTCTGTATTAAGGGATGTGATTTTACCTACGGCAGTATCACTCGATACAACCCAGCCTATCAAAGGAGTGCGATCGCTCATATGCTCCGCAGCGTACCTTGCTTGACCTGACACCTTTGCTGAACCATCAACTCGATTAACTGGCGTCCCTACAGTTTTGGCATTATGCGTTGTCATATAAAGCTCCTTCATGTCCTGGGTGCTTTACCTGATGTTCTGCTAACTCTAAAAGCACTTTTGTTAACGTCCTGCGCAATAGTTCTGGTTTAAAGTCATTACTGCCAAACGTTTTTGCTTCGGATAACTCAGCTTCCGCGGCTTGCAATATGACCTCTTGGGTTGGTTCCGCGCCTTCAAGAACACTGATTGCCTTTTGCGGATACCAAGGCTTGGTGCCCACACCACCAAAGGCGAGAGAAAGGTCTTTAAAACGACCATCTTCAATTTTCAATCCAGCCGCAACAGAAACGAGTGCAAACGCATAGGAAGAACGGTCGCGTACTTTGTGATAGTACTGAGTACCGTTTGCTTTTTTCTTTATGCTGACATGGGTGATAAGTTCATCTTCGTCTAATTGGGTTTCTATGTGCGGCGTGTCGCCTGGCTCACGGTAGAAATCTCGTAGCGCGATTTGACGCGTGTTGCCATCAGGTTGCTGTGTATGTACTTGTGCGTTAAGCGCAATCATGGCTACGGCCATGTCGGAAGGGTGTGTGGCAATACAGCTCTCGCTGGTGCCAAATATGGCATGAATTCTATTCATGCTGTCATATGCGCTGCAGCCAGTGCCTGGCTCTCGTTTATTACAGGCTTTTGTGGTGTCGTAAAAGTAATAACAGCGGGTGCGTTGTAGCAAATTGCCTGCAGTGGTTGCCCTATTTCTAAGTTGAACTGTTGCACCGCTTAATAAAGCTTGCGCAAGTAAAGACACATTGGGCTGCGTGTGAGCGAACTTCGCTAAGTCAGAATTAGTCACCATGGCGCCAATATAATAGTAATTGTCGTCTTCGCTGATAGTGTTAGCTTTATGCCATTTCGCAAGACTTACTAATGTTTTAGGCGTTTCTACCTGTAGTTTCATTAAGTCTATTAGGTTTGTACCTCCGGCCAAAAAACGTGATGTTGTGTCCAGGTGCAGGCTACTCAACGGCTTTTCGCCGTTATAATGATGAAGAGTGAATGGCTGCATTATTGTCTCTCCAAAGCAATAACATCGGTTATAGCATCCACAATATTAGGGTAGGCGCCGCAGCGGCATAGGTTACCGCTCATGCGTTCGCTGATATCTTCTTTCAATGAAGCTTTACTGTGACGAGTTTGACTATAAGTAACTGCGCTAGGGTCTTCATTTTTCATTTCCCTAAGTAGGGATACGCCTGAACATATTTGACCAGATGTGCAATAGCCACACTGAAACGCGTCACGCTCGATAAAAGCTTTTTGCAGCGGATGAAGACTCTCACCTTCACCGATGCCTTCAATAGTTGTGACTTCAGCGCCTTCTAACTGGAATGCAAACACTAAGCATGCATTAATACGCTTGCCGTCAGCGATAACGGTACAAGCACCACATTGACCGTGGTCACAACCTTTTTTGGTGCCAAAAAGTGATAAATGCTGGTGGAGAAAATCTAACAAAGTCGTTCGTGGATCATCGGGAAGACTAACGTCTTTCCCGTTGAGATTTAATGTTGCCATGGAAGTATCCTTCTACCAATGAGCTCAATTTCGGTACGCCGATGAAATGAGCGAAACCAGATGTACAATGTCGTTACGCCAACTACGTTAATTTGGTTTCACTATGTGTTGGTAGAAATTATGCACCTGACAGCCCGCGATAGATGCGAATGGCCAAGTAGTGTAAAATATGCGAAAGCGCACGTTGCGCTACACTGTAATCCATACCAATTATTGGCTACTCCACTTTTCAGGCCCATTTTCATGATCCACAACGATGTTCTACGTCGCCTTCGTTATGCATTAGCGATAAACGATACCGCCGCCATAAGTATTTTTAAATTAGTGAACTACGACATGGAAATTGATTATTTACATGCTGTGATGAAGCGGGAAGGCGAAGAGGGCTATCTGCCGTGTCGCGATAAGATTATTGCGCTGTTTCTAGATGGATTGATCATCAAAAACCGTGGGCGTCAAGAAGGGCAAATGCCTCAAGAACTGGGGCCTAAAGAGCGATTAAGTAATAATGAAGTACTGCGCAAAATCCGTATTGCGATGAGTTATAAAGATGACGATATGATAGCGGTGCTTAAACTAGCAGACTTTAGAATGAGTAAAGGTGAGCTGTCGGCGTTTTTTAGAAAGCCAGACCATCGCAACTTTAAACCCGCAGGCGATCAAGTGGTTCGCAATTTGTTGCAAGGTATGGTGAAAAAATACCGACCGGAGTCCACGCGACAAACTTCGCATAAAAAATCAGATAGCTCAAGCACTTCTGGTACTAAGCCAAGCTCATTTAATAAAGGCGCTAGCAAACAAAAAGAAGCGGCTGGCAAAAACACCGATACTAAAGTGTCGCCAGTGAAAAAAAGTGATGCAGGTTCGGTTTGGGGAAAGCTCCCTAAAAAATAAAAGCGCTGTAAAAATAGGCGTTGAATAAAACGCATCTGAGGTAAAGCGCGTAAGAGGATAGACTAAGTGCTGTTGTGAAAAGAAAATTACCCCTCACTTCTATGCACTCGTTTTTAGGCAAAGCAAGATTGCCTTGCCTTAATTATCTATATCGCTAAGGACGACTATTATGAGCCGACATTTCGATAAGGCCGAAGGCCTGTATGAAGAGAAAGATGCCGCCACACAAGGTTTTGTGTTCAACCAAACTATGCTGCGCATTGCCGACCCCAAGCGTTCGCTAGATTTCTATACGCGAGTTATGGGAATGACGCTAATTAAGCGTCTAGATTTTGAAGAAATGAAGTTCAGCCTTTATTTTTTGGCGGCAGGTGATGATTTCTCTGATATTTCTGACGATGTAGACGAACGTACTCAGCAAACTTTTGGTCGCCCGGCCATGTTGGAGCTAACCCACAATTGGGGCGATACACCAGAAACAGTGGATTATCATAACGGAAATACAGAGCCAAAAGGTTTTGGGCATATTGGTTTTCATGTGCCTGATGCTGAAGCTGCATGTGCACGATTTGCATCACTAGACGTTCCTTTTCAGAAAGGGCTTAATGATGGTTCTATGAAAGGGATCGCATTTATCAAAGACCCAGACGGCTATTGGATTGAAATTTTCAACGCGTCTAACGTATCCGCAACTTGCGCGCCCCATTTGAAGAAGTAGGCGAGGCACGCACTACGGTACCATTTGCTAGCTGGGTTTTAAGTAGCAAGTAGTATCAGAAGTCACTGTTTACAAAAAAGGGTAGCTTAACTGAATAAGCTACCTTTTTTTGTTTAGTGACCTTATGGAACCCTAAATTATAGGGTTTTATTTTCAAGCCAACCCGTTCATTACTTCGCTTCTAACGTTAATTCCACACCGCTAAATTCGGTATGTAAGTCGTGCTGGGTATTAAGCAAGAATAAGCGATTCGCTTCTACCTCAGCTTCATTTGCCAAATAACCTTTCACCGCTTTACTGCGCGCGTCAGCCAGAAGGATTAAGTCACTTTCAGGGATATCAATGTTGTTACGTAGTTTGTTGTATCGGGCAATGCTTAATGCTCGGTTTACACTTTCTTCGTTAATGACTTCCTTATTGTTATCCGCACTCTTTTGGCTCTGTTCATTGTCTGAATTTGTGAGTTCAGGGTAAAGCTGTGCCACCATGTTTTCATATTCTTGATTAAGATCAGGTGTAAATACCTCAACATAGTAGGATAAAAGCGCATCGGCTAAAGGGCCTTCCAGTGGGATACTACTGCCACTTATTGAGTCGCGCTGTACGCTGCCAAGGGTGTTGGAACTTTCATTTTCACCGCCAGCAAGAGAATTTTCGTTAGTACTAGCGTTGCCGGAAGTAGCAGATGCATCAGCATAGCCGCTTCTTGTTAAAAGTGTAGTGTTCAACTGACGTTGCGCTAGGGCACTTGCATCAGACATGGCGTTGACTGTACCTTCGATATTAACCCTAAGCCCTGGACGTTTTTTAAGGGCTTTGGCAAGGGTATTCAGTTTTTCTTGAGCGTCCGCATTTAGCGAATGCTCTCCAAACCCGAACTCAACATTGTCGAGTTCGTCGTCACTGCCAACCAGGTTCGCAAGTAGCGAAAAGGGTGCAGTAACAGCTTTTGTAATAATATTGCCAATAGCATTGAGGACAATGGAGCCGAAACTGAAGTCCGGACTATCGATATCGCCAGACACATCCAAACCCAAATCGATAACGCCGTTTCTGTCTTCTAATAACGCAATAGCAAGGCCAAGCGGTAGGCTTAATGCCTGATCAGAGTTCGACTTCTTGCCCAACGTTAATTGGTCAATAACCACACGGTTCTTACCTTCCAGTGCCTTACCGTTTAGTTTGTATTGCACAGCCAATGACAGCAAGCCTTTGTCAATGTAATAGCCCATGTAGGTGCCTGAGTAAGGGTTAACTGAAGTCAGTTCGGCGCCTTTGACTGAAAAATCTAAATCAAGGTCTATATCATCTTTTAATGGGTGAATAGTGCCTGCTAGTTTGACCGGAGCATAGTTGTCTATCTTTCCGGTGATATCAACATTGGCAGGGGAGGTTGAGCGAGAGTCAATTCCCAATACTTTGCCATTTAAACTTTCTATAGCAGACGCAAATTTTGGCGTTAATGAATGGTCAGCAAAGTACGCTTTGCCGTTTTCTATTGATATGGTGTTAACGGCAATGGCCAATTCGTTGGCTTGTGAAGGCTCAGCTGTAGTGCTTGCATGCACGTTTGCGTTTGATGCTTTCGACGTGGTTGCGCTGCCATTTTCGCTGGCACTTTCACTGTTAGCGGACTTGTCTGATGAAGCGACAATCAGCTTACTCACATTGGTCTGTTTAGCTTCATCAATAATAAGTCGTGCAAATGGCGCTTGTAGGTGAATGATGTCTACGCTTAGCTGGTTCGATGCGTGGTCAAATTCGATGTTGTCTACATTTAAGGACTGCCACTGTAGTAGGGGAGAGCTGTCGTCATCCAGCACGCTTAAATTATTAATGCTAGTACTCGCCTTAACGTTTAGTGAGTCGATATTTTCTTTATCAGCGGCGTTCATAAATGCCCCATCAAACTCAACGTTTAAATTAAATAGCCCTTCTTCAAGTGTCACATTTGCGTGGGGGGAAACGTACTGCTGGAACTGACTTAGCACCAGTTGCTCAATCGCTGCTTTACCCTGCACAGTTTGTTCTGCAATAACTACGCTGCCGCTACTGCTTAGTGCACCTTTGGATGTGTCGCTAAACGTCTGTGGGTCGGCAGAGATATGTAAACTGGTGGTGTAGGAAATAGGTTTAGAGAAGTCAGTAGTGACTTTTCCACTTTTAATATTGAGGTTGCTGATGCGGTAGTAGGTCCCGTCACTTACGCTACGCTCTAAAAGATCAATGCTACCGTCATTAAATGCAAATTGGTGAAGCTCAACATACCACGAGGTCTCATGTGCTAGTTCATTTGTGCTGTCGGTTGCTACGTTGGAAACATCCTCATCTTCTGTTTCACTATTTCCCTTTTGCGCTGTGCTATTACTTGTATGCGCTGCGCTATTACCTATATGCGCTGCGCTATTTCCTTCTTGCGCTGCGCTGGGGTTAGCGTTAGCTGATGTAGCATCTGCCGCTGGGCTTTTTGGGGTAAACAGACGCTGTAAATCAAGCCCTGACTTGTCAAATAGGCCCGATACTCGAACGTTGTCAAAAGCAACTTCAGCAATGCTAACTTGCTGTTCTAATGCGTTTACGTTTATATCGTGTATGGCAAACGCGGGTATGGCAATGATCTCTTGCGAACTCTTGGCGGTGCCTGTTGTGGCAGGCGAAGAACCAGCGTTAAACACAAGGTTGTTAACAGCAAATTCGCCACGCTCTAGAATAAACTGGAAGGCTGTATCTTGTTCAAAAACTTCAGCATGTAAGCTTAAGTTAACCTTGCCGTCTACTAAATCTGCTTCTATCAAATTTTTCGAAAGTGACCAAAGCGGCGTAAGCGCTACATCGTTTATCGTGATGTCTGTCGTAACTTTTAGTGGAGATAATTGAAACTCGCCATCAATGGCGATGTTACCTTTCTCTGCGGTGAGCAAGTTAAATTGATATTGGTTGAACGCTAACTTACCTTTTGACTGAGCGCTCTCACTTTTATCGCTTTTAGGGTTAGCGTTTTTGTTGCCAACACTGCTTGAACTGATCAAAGCGTGAGTATCCAAATCTTGCAAGTCAACGCTAAATTCTGGGTAATCAAGTAGGGTGTTGGTCACCTTGTCTTCAATAACCACTCGCCCTTCGTTAAGTGCAAAATCACGTAACGTAATTCGGGGAATTTGCCCTTCGCTAGTGTCATTAGGCTCTTCAGGAGCTTTTGTACTGCGTTTCTCTACGTGGGTAAGAATGTCAGAGAAGTTGAAGATTTGTGTGTCTTCACTTTCGCTTAAACGTGCAATGGAAACAAAAGGTTCGTCTATGGTTAGCGATTCAACGGCAGGAGTGAAGGTGAAAAGTGATTGCCAGAATCCAACGTCCAGTGAAACATTGCCTACGCTAAAGAAATGATTTTCTTGGTTCTGGATTACGGCGTTATCTTCGCTTTCATTTGAAGAGTGTATATTTGGATAGATAACAAAATTAGTCACTTCTATTTTTAGCAAGAAAGGGTTGATTGCAATATCTTCAACAGCAGCATCTCTTCCAGTGTTTTCTTTCACTATGTTGGGTAACTTTGCCTTTAACACCGCAGGCGTAACTACGCCGATAAGAAGCGCGTAAGTAAGGTAGATGAGAACAAGATAAGTGGATAGTCGAAACCATTTGGGCTTCGTAGAAAACCGAGACATTGCATTTTGCATAGGCGATTAGGCTGTGTATTTAAGTGTAAAAAGATAAACAGGAGTTGCTATTTCACCAAGCTAAAAGCCCCTGCAAAAAAGTTAAAGCGTATTAATTTGGATTGTAGAAGAGAATTAATACGCCTTATACAGGTTACAGAGCGGTTAGCAAATTATCTAGGCCAGATTTAAACAACGCCTGTGTTTCTTCATCTGCATTTACATTTAAATACGAGCTGATTTGAGTGACAAAGCTGGCAATCATATCGGTTGAAAGGCCTAGCGCTTCAAATTGTTGCTTTAAGTCGTTTACCGATTTAAGTGTAGAGCTGTACTCAGAGGCCTTATTGAGTAAGCCTGATAGTGAAGAGCTTGAGCTTGCTGCTGAGTTACCACTAAGAGAGGGAACATCTTCAAGCAGGCTATCAATACCTGGAATGCTGCTTGCCAACTGGGCGTAATCAGCGCCTGAAAGGTTGCCTTGTACATAGTTCATAATTGACGCTATGCCACCTTCTGATTGGTTTTCAGACACGTCAAGGTTACCTGCAACTGAACTCACTAAGCTAGCCAAGTCGATATTAGATGCTGCGCTGGTTGCCATTTCAGTTAGGCTACTGGAAGTTACTGTCGATTCCGCTTTCTTACCGCCTAACAGACCTTTAAGCTGATCAATATTGGCATTAGCACAAGTAGTAAAAAAAGTAAGGGCAAGCACTGTAGGTGCTAAAACGATACGATTCATTATAGATTTCCTTTTTGTACACCAGCAGCGAAAGCCCGTCTGGAGTAACTTGATTGAAAATAACCATAGCAATTGCGCTATCGACTATTTAAACCTTCCATAAATTAGAAGTTTTCAGGTGTGTAAATACTCACATTCTAACGTAGTGAGGTCGTAAATTCTCTATAGAAATTGTAAAGGCACTTTACATTTTATAAGAGACTTGGGTGATCGAGTGGTAGTGTGCAGTAGGCAGGAACTAAGTCAATTAGACAAAACACTAAAAGGAGCGATACGCTCCTTTTAGTATTCTGATAATTTTGGGGCTTACTTGCTCTGTTTGGGTGGAACGATTATACGCTCTACATCAGGGGAAGCATTCTTTTCAACACTCGCCGTATCAAGAGAGACTCCGAGTTGATAGTCTAGCTGCACCAGAAGGCCGGTCTGCCTTACACCTTTGCCACCTTGAATACGAGGTTTGTATTCCCATTGTTTCAGGGCAACTTTTGCGCTTTTATCAAACACGCCAGCAGGCACTGATTTTACTACTTTTACATTATCTGTAGCGCCCGTTTCAGTAATATCGAAGGAGAGTACAACGAAACCTTCAACATTTTGCTGTGCTGCTTTTTCTGGATAGCTTGGTGGAACGCGTTTAACCGGCGATGCCTGGTTAATCTTAGCTTCAGATTTGGTCTCTGCTACTGGCGCATTGGCTAAAGCCGTGTTGATGGTGAGCATGGCGGCAATTGAAAGTACGCCTGCAGCCAGTACCTTATTGTTACGCATAGGTTGCTTTATCGCGTTTAAACGTTTGATCATAGTCCTTTTTTCTCCAAAGGTTGGGTAAAGCCCGCGTGTAAAGTGCAGGGCGTCTGAACCATGCTCGGCACACTGCACAAGTGCTTTTGCATAGGTAAGTTTTTCGTTGTCTGTCTTGTCTTTCAGTACTGCGTGATCACAAGCCAATTCTTGATTAATTCTGAAGGATTTTAGCGCAAGCCAAACCAGTGGGTTGAACCAAAATACAATAGCGATAACCAGCGCTAACGCGTTCCACAGGTGATCGTAATGCTTGCGATGTACGTTCTCATGCTCTAATACCAGTGCTTGTTGTTGAATCGAAAATGCACTTTTAAATGAGAAGGGAATAAGCACCTTTGGGAAGATAAAACCAAATAGCATAGGTGTGGTAGCTTTACTGGAATAGTAGGCATTGGTGTGGATAGCGTGGCGCTTTCCTATCGATGCCCATATTTTCAGATGATGCGCTAAGACATAGGCTGTAATTGCGCTTACGCCAATTGCCCATACAGTAAACCAGGTTTCAAACTCAACGGTGTTTAATGTGGGCTTAACGCCAACCACATAGCGAGCAAAGCTATTTGATGGAATGTTAACCAGCGACATTGGAAGGTTGTTGACTATGAGGCAGGCTGGTATCAGCGCCCATAGCTTATAGGTAAGCGAAGCCCCAATTTTAATAGTGAAAAAGTGTTCGCACACCATGAGTAAAACAAGCGCTAGCGACAAAACACCCTGCTGAGCAATAATCCAATCAATCATTGTTTTCTTCCCATTTCTTGATAAGGGCTTTGAGCTCGTCCACATCTTGTTTAGATAACGAGTTTTGATTTGCAAAACCAGCGACCATAGGGGCGATCTTGCCTTTAAACAGTCGGCTAACAAAACTTGTGGTTTCTTTTTTTGTATAGTCTTCTTTAGCAATCAGTGGATAATAAAGATACTGGCGCTGCTGCTTTTCAAACCCTAACACTTCTTTTTTTACCAAGCGGCCTAACAAGGTTTTGACGGTTTTTTCGTGCCAGTCTTTTTTGTCATTAAGTCGCGCAATAACCTCGTTCGACGTGGCAGGATGGTCGTCCCACAGTACGTCCAGCACTTCAAATTCAGCGTTTGAAATTTCGGGTTTGTCTGACATTTTACTCATAATTACGACGTCTTTTATTTTGATTACATTTGTAGTCCATGCTTTTAGATTACGCTTGTAATTCTAAAGCGCAAGCTTTTTCTGCATGTTTTTTAAACGGAGAGATAGTGTGAGATGGAGTACTACGCTTGGCGCTTCTTTGAAAGCGTTACGTTGGGTGTATCAGTATAAAACGGTGAAATTAAGCTCGTTAGCTTCTAAGAACTCGCCGAGTATTCGTGCTTGTTGATTTCCACGTGGCACCATTACATAGCACGGCGGCTTTGGGGTTACTTCTTGTAAGTCGTACCACAGCGTATCCAGCACGTCGCTGCCGTGTCTCAAAAAGGTTTCACCCCAAGACGTCGTATATAGGATGGATACATTCTCTACCGTGGCTTTTTGGCGTAGGGTGGGGAAGTTCACAATGGCAAAACATGCGGTTATGCGTTCTGGCGCCAGCAAGTCATTACGCGGTAGTGACGACACTTTGACTGGAGGAAAATACTTGCACAAATGCTTAAGCAAATCGTTCAAGTCTAGTTCGCTCACTTCACCGTAATTGTAATCGAGATAAACCTTACTGTTTGTATCTATTATTTTGCTCGACACAAGCCAGACCATCAGTGCAATGGCGCTAGCCGCTTGAGTAACTTTCTGTGAATCGTCGATAATGCCCGATTTGCTCAGTAAATCACCAGCATAGGCTGACCATACTTCATCACCATTTTTGAGCTGACGCATAGCAATGGTGATCTTTTCACAGTAAAGGCTTTCGTCAAAAGCGCGTCGCAAAAACTCAATTTTATCCGGCTTTTTAGCGTAATAGGTACTTAATCGGCGACCTAGAACGGTCATGTCTTTTTGATCCATCACCTGTTGATGGTGACTAATCTCTTTGGAGATGCGGCGATAACACTTTAATAAAAAGCGGTGAATTCGACGGCTCAGCTGCACACGTTCATTGAATGTCCAATCTTGTTGGTTATCCAAGTGGGCAAGTAGTTTGCGGCTCCACCCCCACTGTTTTGCGTACGAGGCCATAATTTTGCGTTTGAAATTCGCTTGCTCACCTTCTACAAGCGGGTGGCTCAATGTACACCCACATTTCAAATATAAACACTGCTGCAATACAGCAATATCTTCCGCCTGACCATTGGCTTTGTAATGAGCGATGAGTTCGTCAAACATGAGTGCGTAGGGGTCGATATCTGCAACATGCCCTGGAGCTTCAGCACCGCGGTGTACATGCTTTTTCAAAAGGTTGCACAGTGGTTGTCCGTGAGAGATATTGGCAAGGTATACTTCAAGCTTTGCCATTTTTAATACGGACTTGAATGGCGAGTCCATGGCTTTGCCTAATTGCCAGATGGCGGCGCCAAAAAGTTCGCTTGCGTCTAGTCGCTCTAGGTGACCCAAGTCCATGAACCAGTCTACGTCTGGTGAGCCGCCTTTTTCCAAACTATTGTAAATAGCCTGATACTGCTTCTCTGATGTTTTCTCTGGAGTAAGCCACCAAAACGGCGCTTTGCCTGCTACTACTATATTGGTGTTGTAAAACTCAGCTTTTAGAAACAGGGCTTGCGCCGAGCCCGCGCTTTCACCTTCAGCGACGCCAAAATCGTTTTGCTTAACTTTATCTATCTCAGATAAAAAGAAATGCACTTCAATACCAAAGGTGTTATCCGCCCATTTTTCAATGGCTGTTAGCTTTTGTTGAAGTAAAGTCAGCTCAGTCGTCGAAAAACGTTTACCGTCAATACACACCCAAAAATCAAAGTCTGAGTCGTCAGTCTGAGCAATAGTCCCCACGCTACCCATTAAAACCAGTGCATCAACCGCCCGCTGTCTTGGCCAAATTTGCTTAATGTCTGAAAACAAGTGACTCTGTGCAGGAAAACAGCGCTGCAAAGCTTGTTCTACATCAGGTCTAAACGAGTAATTGTTGATACCAAATGGAACGGTTTCACCCGAGGTGAGTGGGGCCACATATCCTGGAAGGGCTTCGTGGTTAACATGTACAAGAAAGGGAAGCACATGAAAAAGCGGCCTGTGCTTTTCAGGCATGAGCGTAAGTGCACGCTCAATACGTGCTTTGTTGTATCGCAATACGCGCAATAACCTAATGGTAAGGTTTTGCTGAACGGAAAGCGGCTGTTGCGCTGCCATTATGTCAATCTGCACTTCATCATGCAGCCAAGCATAGCGTTATTTCGCGTCGACTTCCTCTAATTTCGCACAGAAAAAGTGATTCTTAATTTGTGATATTCCGTACTTACCTGCTCTCGTGTAAGAGGGAGGTAATGAATAGAGACTTATTCACTTTGTAAGATTGCCCTTACTGCTTATCAAATGCATCAATTAGCGCATCAGTTTTACCATCGGAAGAAAAGCCGAACCCGTTTTTATTGAATATCAGCGTATTGTCAGACGTCACTGACGTTCGGGCTTCTTTTAAAAATGACTGGATAGTCGCTTCGTCAGTGCCTTTCTCTTGTAGTGTTGATGCAAATGTCGTGGCATCTCCCCATTCTTTGAACTGAGACAGACGAGATGTTTGTTGAATAAGTGACGTAAGGTTGGTGTCCTTTTCTAGGTACTGTTGTAGGCGCAACGTGGTTTTATCAAGCTCTTGCTCGCCCTGACTGCTTTCAATTACCAGCTCGCCTTTACTCACCGTTAGCTTTGTATCGTCTGAAATACCAAGTTTTGCCGCTAAATCACTTAATTCCGAGGCAAGCTTTTGCCGATTAAAATCGAGGTAGTTTGCAATTGTGTTGCCGTTGAGTGAGGCCTCGCCGCTTTCTATTTTTTCAAGATATGTGTCAATTTGATTGCCCTGTAGTTCACCATTAAACGCACTGAACGCATCACCGAGAGCATTAGCCTGCTTGGATTTTTCTACAACATCTTGAAGTGCGCTTTGGGCATTTGCTGTGTCGCCCAAGTAATTGAATAGTGAAGGTGAAGATGACAAGTGGCTGTATGTGGTATCCATTTCTGACTCTGTGTAGCTCACTTCATAGCGTGGGGCATAAAAGTGGGGGACCTAATATAGGCATTCATACGCAAAATCAGCGCCAAGTTCATCGTTATGAAGAGTTTTTATGGAGTAGGGGCTCTTGCGAGCCCTTAGCGAAAAAGTCGGTTCTTATTGCTGACCCAGATGTGAGCTATCTGTTAGACGGATATTGTTCAAGGAGCTTGATGACGAGTTCATCAAGTTTATTTTGAATGCTGATACTGTCTTTCGACTCCAGCTCTACCGCTCCTGACGCGCTGTAAACAAATGTACCGTCTTTAACCATGTCAATTTGAAGCCCTTGTTGAAGCGTGGTTTGCTCTCCAACCGGAATGCTAAAAATGCTGCCCAATGAAATGCCGCCAGAGCGACCGTAACTTCCGGTGCCCAGCCCTAGATTCAAGGTGGTGCCATCCTCTTTAGTGGTGGTGGAAGGTAGGTATCCCACCGCGATATCGGCGTCCTCCTCTGAAGATGGGGTGAGACCTTTCTCAATGAGGCGCTGGGTAATGGCTGAGGAAAGGTGATTGGCCAGCGTTGCGTTGATTGGGTTTAGAGGAGGCTGAATATAGAACGTTTTAATATCGGCAAAGTTTTGTGTTTCATCCATATTTACCTGAGGCTTACTGCTACTGCATGCGGCAACCACGACCATGCATGCTGTTAAAAGTAGCACTTGTTTCAAATACTTTGCCTTTTGCATTAAACCAGTTTCACGTTTTTTCATCATACTGCTGTGCATAATTTTCAATAAAGTTTGTTAGCTCTTAACTTAAACGAAAGCATAGCGTGTTTTGGATCTCATAAGTGGTAAAGCAAGTTTCACCGATTGATTTTCGTCAGCCTGCATAGATAAGCCGCTAAAAGGTGTTCCACATTCACAATAAGACCGTATGCTTTATTCCATTCAGTTTTGTTAATGCGCACCGCTTTGTGGTGTGTGCTGACAAGCGAAGCCACTAATTAAAGGTAAAAGGACATGAATACAAAGCGTATAAAACAAGGGGTACTTGCCACGAGTGTCGCCGCACTTTTTTCTGTAAATGCAATCGCGCAACATTCACCAGACGCGAATGTTGAATTAGTGGGTGACATAAAGGGCACGCAAATTACTGGTGTTACGGTAAGTAATGATGGTCGTGTATTTGTGAATGCGCCTAACTGGCGTGACGGCGTTCGCTTTTCCGTAGCTCAGGTTACCGACACTGGAGAATTTGTCGCTTACCCTAATAGCCAAACAAATGAATGTGTGGCACAAAGCGAAGTAAGAAAAGACTGCTTTTTAGCGGTGCAGTCAGTGGTTGCGCACAAGGATAAGCTGTATGTGTTGGACACCCGAAACCCTAAGTTTAAAGGTATAGTGGATGCACCTCGCTTATTTGTTGTTGATTTAGCCTCAAACGAGATAGAAGGAACCTTGATACTTAGCGAAGACGCTTACCATCCTGATTCGTACATTAATGACTTGCGAGTAGACGAAAAAACGAATCGCATTTATATGACCGACTCGGCTCACGCGGGTTTAGTGGTATATAACCTTGATGACAATACCAGCTATCGTATTTTAGATAACCATAAAACCACTAAAGCTGAAGTCGATGCGTTAAGTATTCAGGGCAAACCCTTTACTATGCCTGTTCAGTCTGACGGGATCGCGCTAGATACGTTAAACGACACACTATATTTTCACGCATTGTCTGGTTATTCGCTGTATGCCATCAACACATCAGACATCGAGAAATCGTCAAACGACGTGTTGGCAGAAAAAGTGCGAAAAGTAGCGACGACAGGCGCACCAGATGGCATGATTTTTCATCAAGGTAATGTTTATTTAGCTGACCTGGAAAAGCAAGAAGTACAGTACCTTACGCCAAGTCTAGACCTTCGCACCCTTGTGAAAGGTGATGTGGTGAATTGGGCTGATACCTTTAGTATCTACAACAATGCGCTTTACTATACCAATAGCAAAATACAAGATGCGGGTAGTGATGTTAGCGACATGACATTTGAAGTGTATAAGACAGCGCTACCTGCGCGTTAAAGTTCGAGGAATTAGCGATGAGCATCACAAAAGGGAGCGGCAGCGCGTCACTGGGGTTTGCAGCAGCACTCATAGTAGCCGGGCAAGCTTCAGCTAAATCAGATTTTGATTATGGCCCTGTGTTTGACACTTTCGGCAAGCATGCTCATGTTGAGGGCGTAAGTTTTCCTGAAAATCAGACATTTAAGGTTGCGTTTGACGTAGCCAAAGCGGCAAGCCCTGGTGAGGTAAACCGCAAGTTTGAGTCGCTGGCACGGTTTATCAATATGCACGTAGCCAACGGCGTTAAGCAGGAAAATCTTTCGCTTGCGCTTGTCGTTCACGGCTCTGCCACAGAAGAAGTGCTTAAAACTGCAAACTTCAAAGAGCGTAAGGGCTTACCTAATGGAAACGAAACGCTACTTGTAGCGTTGATGGAGAAAGGTGTAGACATAATAGTGTGTGGGCAGTCTGCCGCTGCCCATGGCGTTGAAAAAAATGCGTTGATAGACGGAGTGAAAATGGATTTGTCAGCCATGACAGCCCACGCGCGCCTGGCACAAAAAGGGTATTCGGTTAACCCTTTTTAAGTTGTGAGTTAATTCCTCTTGCGCACAGGAGCTTAACTATAGCTTCTGTGCATTGTCTAGGTAGGGCCTGTTGACCTTTGCTGTACATTTTTGCAGCGGTCTGTGTGCCATCTAGACAAGGCGAATGTTTGACGGTTTAGTGGTTCTAAATCGAGAACATTCAACGCAGTATAGATGGCACAAAGGCGCTGCCCGAAGGGGTCGTTATGGAAGCCTTTTACTCTTTGTCACAGTCCCTTAACTTAGCCCGCTAGGCTTGCAGGACTGTTTCGCGATTAAAAGGCTTCCATTTAGACCAAAATTCGTACACCAAAGGTCAACAGGCCCTAGACGATACCTGCCCAAACGCAATAATTTTCTCAAACGGCGTGGTGTCGGGTAATGTACCTAAGGCAAAACCACATGCATTGCCAAGCCTTGATTCACAGAAGGTGTGGGCAATGTCGATAAGGGCGTTGTCGTTATCGAGTGACGTAGCAAGAAGTGAACATGCTTGTAGCGCTAGCGCCATTTGTTCTGTTAAATATCGGCTGCGCGTTTCCATATTCTGCGTGTTTGATAGCTCGTCGAATAGCTTACTAAGATGAATATCATAGTGCCTGTTTTTGCCTGCTTGTGTTTTAAGCTCACTAAACAAAGCCTCTTTAACATTGGGCTCTTTGGCGAGTGCGCGCAGTACATCTAAACATTGTACGTTTCCGCTTCCTTCCCAAATAGAGTTCAGAGGCGCTTGGCGATAGTATCGTGGCATGGGGTTTTCTTCAACGTAACCAATACCGCCTAAACACTCTTGAGCTTCGTTAACAAACATAGGCGTGCGTTTACAAACCCAGTATTTTCCAATGGCGGTGGCCAGCCTTGCCAGTGCAGCTTCATGATTATCGCTCGATGCACTATCAACCGCTTTGGCAACGCGCATAGTGAGTGCAGTAGCAGCCGCACATTCAATGGTGAGGTCTGCCAACACATTTTGCATTAAAGGCTGATTGACTAAGGTCTTGCCGAATGCGTCGCGATGACTTACGTGGTGTAAGGCGTGAATCAGTGATTGTCGCATAAGTGCTGATGAGCCAATCATACAGTCTAACCGCGTAAGCGACACCATATCTATGATCACCGGCACACCACGGCCTTCTTCGCCAATCAAATATGCCGTGGCTTCCTGAAATTCAACTTCAGACGATGCATTGCTCCAGTCACCCAGCTTGTCTTTCAAACGCTGAATTCGCACGTTATTGAGTGCACCATTTTCCAACAACCTTGGTAGTAAAAAACAGGTTAGTCCGCCTTCGGCTTGCGCAAGTATAAGATGAGCGTCGCACATGGGGGCTGAGAAAAAGAATTTATGCCCTACGATATGGTAACTTCCATCAGCCTGTTTAACCGCTGTAGTGGTATTACGCCTAACATCCGACCCACCTTGTTTCTCAGTCATCCCCATACCAATGGTCAGTCCATGTTTCTGACTAGCAGGCAGGGAACGAGGATCATAAACACCATTAATGGTTTTCTCTAGGTATACGGGTGGCAGCTGCTTTCCATACCGCATGGCCGGAATAGCTGCGTGGGTCATAGTCAGCGGGCAAGACGTGCCAGACTCAGCCTGATAATGCATATACATTAGCGCTGCCCTGAAGGTGTGTGCGCCTTCAATGCCTTCATGCTTCCACGAATAGTTGTGTACATTGTGCTGCATCGCACTTTCCATAAGCGCGTGATAGCTGGGATGAAACTCAACATCGTCAATGCGGCGGCCATAGCGATCGAATGTGTGGAGAGTTGGCTTATTCTTATTAGCAAGCTCTCCGTGAGCCATAAGTGCATCCCCCGCGATTTGACCATACTGGCCTAATAACCCTTCGTCATGCTGGTGGGATGATGGCAAATGCTGATCGACTAACACGCGCAGTAAGGTGTCATCACGCCACAAATTGTAGGGCGTGGAAATGGTGGGTTGGTTTTCTACAACGTGCGTAACAAATCGATTTGATGAAGTCATGGCATTTCCACTTGGTGAATATACAAGGTGTACCCTTGAAATGGGCTTTTACTTTAAAGGGCTACGTTAAAGCACTATCTCCAAGTACTACCTTAAAACATTACATTAATAGTTGTAAATTGATATTTCATGTAATGTTTGTGCGCGGCGCGTGTTTATATAATGATGAATGCGTATATGTTTGGCCTTAAGCCAACTTATATTTTAATTAAAATTACGTCCTATCTGAGACAAAGAAGTAAATAGAGTTTGCAATTAGAAAAACAGAAAAAGCCCAATGCAAGAAAGCTACTGCTAAAGCTATTGGGCTCCCGTGACAATATTCAAATGAATGCCAGCGCAGCTGTTCGCGTAGGGGCGCTGTTTGGTATTTCTGAAAATAACATTCGGGTAACGCTCACGCGTTTACAGTCTGCACAGCTTATTACCTTGGTTGAACGCGGTTTTTACAAGCTGGGCGACAAAGGCATTCGTTTTGCAAAGGAAATTCATCAGTGGCGAGAGGATGAGGATGGGCTTGTACCCTGGCAAAACGATTGGGTTGTCGCTCAAACCAGCACGCTTCCTAAAAGTGATAAAAAGCAGCTCAGAAATAATGAACGAGCGCTGAAGCTTTTGGGGATGAGAAAGCTGACAAACGACGTTTACCTCAGACCGAACAATTTCTCAGGCGGAGCAGGCGAAGTAAGAGACAAACTTTACACACTTGGTCTATCGAGAAAGGCGCTCGTGTTTAGTGCCAGCGACTTTGACACTAAATCACACAGCAGGGCAATGGGATTATGGAGCCACCTAAACCTAGAGGCACTTTATAAAGACGGATGCATCGAAATAGAGGAATCTCTTGCTCGATTAACGTCTTTACCCCTTGAAGAAGCAACCAAAGAATCTTATGTGATAGGAGACAGGGCGTTATACCACTTGGTGTTTGACCCCTTATTGCCATCGCCACTTGCAGATGTAGCAATGCGTGAGCGCTACCGTAATCTAGTAAAACGGTACGATGATGCTGGCGCACAAATTTGGCACCGCTTTTTAAATCAAAACTAAGCGAGATTAAAGGTAAACAGCTCAAAAAGAGGGTTACAGATACGTTACACACAGTTGAGCGTAAATTTCACATATAGATGTATTGTGTGAGAACAGTCAGAAAGATGAGACGGTAAGTAATTATTTGGCCGCATAGAACGTTAAGTGTAATTAGCTCTAATGGAAGTAGCGTAAATGGAGAGAAGATGACCGCATCAAGACCGTTATTTAAGCATATTCGCAATCATACAGCGCTTTTCAATGAGCTTTCTCAGTATCGAAACGCCGCTGTAGATACCTTGGGGTTTACGGGATATGAATTTCATAAAACGCCAAAGTTCGTAACCGAAGATGGGAGTCGGCTTACCATCGAACCAGAGAGAAGCATTGTACTGCCTAAAGTTCATGCGTTGTCGGGTTTGAAGAATAAGCTGACACAGGCTATTCCCACGTTACATATGGTTGAGCATAGTGAAATAGGCTATCGCTACCCAACGGCAGCGTTGGCTGGGCTAGACGCGCCATTTATTAAACGTATGCGTTCTGAGTATTTTCACAAAGTGGATGAAGATAGAAGTATTTGCCGCCCTGTGAATTTGTCGTTCGGAATTAAAAGTCGCGGAAAAGCTGACAACCGACAAGAATACGAAGTGTGGATGCCAGATGAAGCGCCAGATCAAAATCCGCTTCCTTTGCTCATCAATGCCTATGGCGAAGACTTACCCGATGATGTAAGACGCTTTGTTGAACAACCCTCAAGAGTACACGGTTGGATGGGGGTTAAGCGGGCAGCATTTGAAGCGCTTTACACAAACAAGCAACATTGTGGTGATTTGATAATTTGCGTCGCCATGAGTGTAGACGCCTACAACATTGGCGCTAAACCTGATCTAGCTTATTCTCCTGAAGCAGAAAGCTCTATTGCTGTAAGCAACGCAGAGTTTGAGTGGGAAATAGAGGGGTACTATGCTCCGCGAGGCTGGGCGTTTGACCACGATGAAGTGTGGGCAGCAATAAATCACACGTTAGAAGCTATCAGTGCGCCGCTCGATGATTTATACGGCAACGAAATCATTCCTATTGCCGAAAGTAAAACGGAGCGAATTTTGTCAACATTGCAATCACTGGGCGTTAGGCAGGAAGAAGTAGACGAACTCAATCTTCAGCCTTGGGAGTTCATGCTAACCGAAAGTGAGCATAGGGTTAAAGCGCACGATCCTAGCCGTTCGGTTAATTTATTAGGTAGACTAAATCGACTCTTTTACCAACCAGAGCAGCAGTTGCCTTCACTAAATTGGATGCATGATCTGATTTTATAGGTTTAAACTTTTAAGATTACTCTACTGCCCGATTTTATTTCATAACGTTCACAAGGCTAGGCGCGCTGAAAGCAATTTCATGCGCGCTTTTTTATATTCCTTCTGAAGTCATTCTGTAACTAAAAAGACTTATATGTAAAATTTTATATAAAATATGTTGGTTTTTGTAAATAACTTTCAGTTTTGTCGTGATCTGTCTGTTTATTTTGCTATTTCTGTAATTAAATTACGAAAAATGCTTTATTTTTTGAAAGTATTGTTCATAATGTATTCATCACTCAGGTGATATCTAATTTAGTTACAAAATAGGAATTCAAAAATGAAACTGTCTACTTTCGCTATTGCTCTAACACTATCTGTTGCTGCCACTCAATCTTTCGCAAAAGATGTCGTACTAAAGCCAATTAACGACAACATCGAAACACAAGCATGTTTAACTGCTGCTGAAGATGGTTTTGGTCCTGCATTGCGTCTTATCCGTTCAAAAGGTTTTAACGCAGAAGAGTTCAGTGCATCTGTACGTTGCAACGGCGAATCACTTCGCACTTTTGCTTACATGTACAAAAACAACAAGGCGACTGAAAACGCGAAAACTGTAGCACTTGTTGCTAAAAACCAAGATGTTGCGTCACAGGCTTGTCTAGAAGCGCTTTCAGTAGGTAAAGAAGCGGCACTAGCGAAGTTTGGTTTGGAAGGTGAGAACATTATTTGTAACCACAAAACAATGTCTGATTTCGTTCGCGAATACAGTGCAGAGAACGTAGTTGTTCGCACTGCTGCTGAATAAGACTGCGTTTTAGGATAGCAACCTACTGCTAATATTTAGTACAGTTTCATGGCCTTTCGCTTGAAAGGGCGAAAGGCCTGACACTTTACGCTTCGCTTGATTTAATTCTACGTAAGTCTTCTCGCATCGACCAACCTTTAGCCGCACCGTTCAGTTTTTTCATTTCGTTTAGGCCTTAAAATAGGCATAACGCTCCACCTATAGTTATTGGTTTTCATCTGAATGAATCAAATGAAACTCAGTTTGCCTGCCATCTAAATAGGTTACTGACTGACCGTCAAAAAATGCATCTTCTTCCAGCATAATTCTAATTTCTTTGTTCCACTCTTTAATAAAGCTTGCTGCATTGAGTTCTATCGAATAAGCCGTCTGTGCAAACACTGGATAGTCACCTTGAACTGGTACTCCTTCCTGTGCATCCCACATTCCTATCGTTGGACCTGCCGCGTGCCCATGAAAACCAAGCGGGTGGGTGTAAATAGCGGGTGTAATGCTTTGTTCGATAGCCTGCTGCCGCGACATACTCAAAATAGTGTTACCTGTTCTGCCTACTTTAAAATTACCGGTCAGAATGTCCTGCAACTGGTTTCCAGATTTAAGTGCTTCCTTAAGTGAAGCTGGCGCGTCTTTTTCACCAGGCTTTAACACGTAAGCATGCTGCTGTTGATCAGTATTAAGTCGAAGGTAAGTAATGCCGAAATCGACATGAATGAGATCGCCCGGCCGAACGATGTTTTCACCAGGACGCTTGCTAAACGCGGTAATTTGGTCGAAGACTTCACTGTCTTTACGTTGAATTGAGACAGTAGGATGAAACCAGTTGGTCAGCCCTAAAGCGCGCGTTTGATCACGCAGCCACCACACCACATCGTCTGTAGTTGTCACGTTAGGGGTTATAACTTCATTTGAAAATGCCGTTGCTATCAGTGAATGACCAATTTGAGTAAGTACCGGATAATATTGCATTTCAAGGTCACTGCGCGTTTCCAGCCAACCGATTGAGAGTCTTTCGCCACTTACAACGCGGCTTTTCAGCGCTTCAGGAAGTACGGCCATAAATTTATCGTGTTCGGTAGAGGTCATGCCATCAGCGAGCGCAAATGAATCAGACGTATTAATGGCAATTTTAGCGGGATTCCGGGCTTCGATAACGTGTTTCAATGCCTTCCACTGGTCGGGTTGTGCTTCCTTATCCCACGCTTTTTTAAATAGTGACCCTACCGCATATCTTGCAACGGCCAAACGTTCTAGCGGTTGACCATTGCCGGGGTTATAAATGACTAACATGGTATGACGTCGTGCGGAAATCCAAGTAGAAGGTAACATGGTTTTTAAAACGGGATCTTCGTTGTATTCCCGGGACATTAACACCCACATGTCGATGCCTTCACGCTCCATAATTTGGGGCAGCACAGAATTGAAGCGTTCAACGGTGATCTTATCAATCAGCTCGCTTCGCTGTTTCATACTAAGAATTTTATTCGCCCATGCGTTTGCCGATAGGGACAACATTACTAAACCTAAACTTATCGCTAGTAACTTTCTCATCCATGTTTCCTGTCTATTATTATTAAAATGATCACAGTGCGCGTTCATTTTTAGTAAACAAACTTAGCAAACAAAAATACAAAGTAAAACGCGCACGAGTGGGGTAACGTCAATCTAACACTAAATTTGAAAGTTCAGCTAGGCGTATCACTTAATAGCCCTAGTTATATGAAACGACTTCAATCTCTATGTTTTGCTGAGCCATGAAATAAAAGCGTCTACCTGGTTCATAATCGCCATGGCTAAAAGTATTGAAATTTAGTGCCAGAACCCGCTGCTCTGTTTCGTCTAAATTAGGCACAACAATACCGATGTGGTTGATATTGGCGAGGGTTTTATAATCGCTTTCAATATCATTGATAGCTTTAGGTCTGTAAAGGGCTAGGTAGTCTTTATCGTTTCCTACGTGCACCGTGTAGCCGTCATTTTTGGCGCCGCCGCTCCACCGTACTTTCCAACCAAATAGCGTACAAAGTAAGCTGGCTAGCTCATCTGGGTTTTCAACGGTGATATTCGCGTGCTCTAAGTATGCAGTTGTCATGTGTTTTTCCTTGTGTAGATAATCAACGAAAAACAGCTTAATATCTAAAGCTAACTTTAGATCAAGCGTTTTTTTACCGCTATTTCGAAATTGGAAAAGGGGCGTTATGGCACCAGAACCTATGGTAAGCATTGGCTTTATTGCTAAACGTACTGGTAATGCTGTTTCATTAATTCGCTATTATGCCAACGAAGGACTAATTCCTTCTGTGCGCACAAATGGCGGAAATAGAGCATTTCCTCGCTCAGTCATTCGCAGAGTTTCCTTTATTTTGATTGCGCAAAATATGGGGTATTCCCTTGCTGAGATAAAGAGTCTGTTGTCTACACTTCCAGACAACAGAACGCCAACACAAGCTGATTGGGCTAAATTAAGCACGGTGTTTAATCAGCATATCGAAGCAAAAATTGCGGCGCTGACCAGTTTGAAGACGTCGTTAGAAGGCTGTATTGGCTGTGGGTGTTTGTCATTAGACCGCTGTAGGCTTTACAATACCGACGATAAAGTGGCAGCCCAAGGTAGCGGTGCCCAGTTGCTCGATGAAAACGTGCAATCCCAGTTCTTAGTTTCACACAAAAAGTAGCGCTTCATGCACCCAAAAAATCTTCACAAGAACGGCTATCCTATGGATACGCTGTGCCAGACATACCCAGCGCTCAAGTCTTTTCTCGTTCGTGCTAAAAGCGGCAATACCAGTATAGATTTCACCAGCCCAAAAGCGGTGAAGGTGCTTAATGCGGCCTTACTTCATCACTACTACCGCCTTGAATATTGGGATATTCCTGATGGCTACTTATGCCCCCCAGTACCTGGAAGAGCAGATTATATCCACGGTATTGCTGATTTATTAAAATCAACGAGCAGCAGTGCGCAGGGTGAGCAGAGTCAACAGGGGAAAGATCAAAACGTTCGTGGGCTTGATATAGGCGTGGGCGCAAATGCTATCTATCCTATTATCGGCGTTACATCCTATGACTGGTCGTTCGTAGGGAGTGATGTTGACGACGTCGCAGTAAAAAGTGCTAAAGCTATTGCTAGTAAAAATAGTGTGTTAGCCCATAAGTTCCAAGTGCGTAAACAAGCGAATAGAGCAAGTATTTTCAACGGCGTGATTGAAGCAAATGAACGATTTACGTTTACTATGTGCAATCCTCCGTTTCATAAGTCTGCGCAAGAGGCACTGTCAGGCACGCGAAGGAAGACATCTAATTTAACCCGCAATAAACAGAAACGAAGTGGTACAAAGTTCACCGATAATCGTAAGCAAGGTTTTGGGCATCGTACATCCAAGCTACAAGGTAAAAATGCCGCTTACCAAGGTAAGGACGCAAACTTAAATTTTGCGGGCCAAGCGAATGAACTGTGGTGCGAAGGCGGTGAACTTGCCTTTATTCAGCGAATGGTTAAAGAGAGTGTCTCTGTAAAAGACAATGTAGAATGGTTCACCTGCTTGGTGTCGAAGAGTGCCCATTTGAAACCAATTAAAACCAGTATTGATTATTACGGTGCTGCGCAGTGTAAAGTGATTGATATGGGACAGGGAAGTAAATTGAGTCGTTTTGTTGCGTGGACTTTTTAACCGTCGTATCGCTAAGTTAAATTGACCGAGTACAGTTGAAGCAGCGTAGTGCGAGCACGCATAGCATTTGCTAAGGAAAGTGGCTCTTGTTCTGAAGAACCACTTTCCAATTCAACGTTTAGAAGCTGAAGGTTTTTGATACACCAAACACAATGCGCTCATCGGCGGTATCAAAATCAAGATTGGTGTTTTCAGCAGCAATTTCGAAATCGAACCCTTCATAGCTTGTTTGGTAAGCCAAACGGTAGTGGTAGAAAGAGGTGTCATCACCATTCCATAGCCACTTGTCACTGTCTAGTGAGTTAGATACGTCAAAGCTTGCACGTAAATGATGGTTGGGTGCGAGTTCAAAGGTATGAGCTACCATTGCGATAGCGTGTTTTGCGCCGGTTCCAAAGTAATCCCACGTGTACCAGAAGTTTAGTTCTGAACTACCGTAGTCACTGGCATAACCAAACTTGGTATACACCTCTGGGTAATTGCCATCACTTGAATCATCGCCACCGTGATAAGAATAATAAGCGATGCCGTAGTCCAAATTCACCGTTTCGGTTAGCATTTGGTAACGACCCACGTAAAAATCCCATTCAAGGTTTGTATCGCCACCAAAATCTACATTTGATGCCCACGTGCCTGCATAAGTGCCGTTATCAAATGCTTTATCAACACCGCCTTGTAGTGCAGGGTCGTTTTGCGTTTGGCTAACGCCGTTGAAGGTATAATCTGAAACCACAGAGATATTGGCGCTCCAATCAGCGAATGAAGCTGAAGAATATAACGCTGCGACAATAGCCACTGTGAAAATATGCGTGGATGTAAAAAAAGAATTCAAATTTTTCATTGTTAAACACCTGTTTTTATCGTTGTTTTATTTGGCCCGCTTTCTAGTTAATGCGCTTTTACGCCGGTTTCGGGCAACACTTACCCCCATTGGCTCAAAGTGAGCCAATGTTAATGAGGTAAGAAGTGATTGATTTAATTAGTTGAGATTTTCTATCTTGGTAAAGTCGATTTTGTTTTCTTTCGGCGATGTTTTGATGGCCGTAACCGATTTAAACTTCTGACTTAGAATGAAAGCAAAGCAGCTAAAGAAGATAGCGATAACTAACGCACCCACCCACTGAATTTGCAAGAAGTCTAGTTTGAACAGCAGCGTGAGTAGCGAAAGCGCCACGATATTGAGAGCAATGTAATTGCCTTTACCGATGCGTTCAACGGTCATGTTTAGATTATCTGTGTACAGTCTAATCAGTGAATCAAGTGAGTTGATCACAAAGACGACACCCACGCACACCATGGCTAAATTGGTTATCCCCTCAGTAGGAATACCTGCACTGTGATAGTGGTACAGAACTGAAAACCAAGCCGCAATGGGAATAGATGGAATGACCATCATAGCCAACATGACTTGATAAGTTTTAAGACCGCCCACGAAACGAGACGTAAACTGACCAATCATGATGCTCCAGCTGAACCACCAGAATAGATAGAACTCGTGATACTCATTAATGGGCAATACGAAGTTATCGATGTTCGCAAAGTACCCGCCAATAAGACCTAGGTTGGTAAAATAAGCCGTTATCTCACTTTCGCCAAATACAAATGCTGCCGCCCACATGCCAACAATGAGGGCGATGAATACCCATGTGGTTGTTAGGCTTAAAATACGCACGTATTTAATGCTAGTGCTCGAATATACGGCAAAAGCAATGGCTGCAAACACAATCAGGTAGAACGCAGGCACGACAGATTCTCCGTCGCCTATCGACGGTAAATACCACGGAAGGTTAGACAGCAGTAGAAACGCCGTGAAAGCACAGGTTCCGATGATTACAACGTTGTTTACGAACTTAACAACGGGAAGCTCGAAGAACTTTACTTTCGGTTCGATTACGCAGAAATAAAAACAAGTAAGAAAGTAGAATCCCCAAATTAAGAATCCCCAGAACCCAAACTCAATGGCGAGCGGATTGGTGAAGGCATATTCAGGACTTGCGCTTATGTCAGCATAACCAGCAAATTCAGTGAGCGGGAACATAATAAGGCCCACGTCCAAACCTGAGGTAAAGAGAATGGCAATAAAGGTAAAGGTTCTAACTGGCGTTACGCCGACCACTTTCATGTTGCCCCATTTAAACAAAATATAGGCTACAGAAAGTAGAGTGAAAATAATGCCTGCACTAAGCCATACTGTCATTATCACCCTCCCAATATTGATAAAAATGAAACATGTTTTTTCCTTTTTTTCGTTATTAAACAGTCCACCCAACTACACATTAAAGCCTTATAGTAAAGGCGGCATGTAGGCACTGTGGAAGGTGCGCTTGTATTAACAACAAGCACACTGGTGCGAGATAGTCTAAAAATTTAGCGTTGCTCTGTTTGCCAATGCGGGTGAATATCCACGGGCACGTTTTGTGGTGGCAAAGCGGGTTTACCCAGAATGATGTCTGCCGCCTTTTCCGCCACCATGATGGTTGGCGCATTTAGGTTTCCGTTTGGAATTGTGGGGAAGATAGAAGAATCCACCACTCGCAATCCTTCTATGCCATGAACATTGGTTTGAGAATCTACCACTGCCATCTCATCTTCACCCATTTTGCAAGAGCATGATGGATGGTAAGCGCTCTCAACGGCTTCACGCACAAAAGCGTCTATTTCTTCATCCGTCTGAATGTGCTCGCCAGGCTGAATTTCGCCGTCTCTGAAGTCGTCGAATGCTGACTGTGCGATGATTTCTCGTGTAAGTCTTACGCATGCTCTAAACCCTTCGATATCATCTGGATGCTGCAAATAGTTAAACAAAATTTTAGGTGGAACCGTCGGGTTAGCCGACTGAAGGGTTACGCTACCTCTACTTTTAGGTTTGTTGTGACCTACGTGCACTTGAAAGCCATCGCCATCAAACGCGGACTTTCCGTCGTATCGAATAGCGGCAGGCAAGAAGTGGTACTGAATGTCAGGCCACTCTACGTCTGCTTTCGAGCGAATGAAGGCGCAAGATTCAAAGTGATTCGTAGCGCCTAACCCAGAACGGTTTAGCAACCAGCGAGCGCCGATCAACCCTTTTGAAATTAAGCCCAGTTTGCGATTTAACGTAATTGGCTGTTTGCACTTGTACTGGAAATAAAATTCCAAATGATCTTGCAGGTTTTGACCCACACCCGGCAGGTGGTGCTTAACATCGACACCTGCTTTTTCAAGAATATCTTTGTCGCCAATTCCAGAAAGTTGCAGGATGTGTGGCGAGCCAATAGAGCCGGCACTTAAAATCACTTCGTTAGAGGCGGCGGCAGTTTCGGTTTTACCGTTCACCACATATTCAACGCCTTTTGCGACTTTATCTTCCAGCACGACTTTAGTAACCAGCGCGCCAGTCACTATAGTTAAATTCTTACGCGATTTTACCGGGTCAAGATATTCACGGCTTGCCGAACTGCGTACACCATCTTTAACGGTCATATGCATAGGGCCGAAGCCTTCTTGCTGCTTACCATTGTAATCGCTAGTGATATCGTAGCCCGCCTGTTCGCCGGCTTTAATGAAGGCCGTATAAAGCGGGTTCTTCATTTCGTTACCGTTGTTAACGCCGAGTTCACCATTGCCACCTCGGTACGCGTCGTTACCTTTGTACCAGGTTTCAGCTTTTTGGAAATAGGGGAGGCACGCCTGATAATTCCAGCCCTCTGCGCCGTGAGCTTCCCATTCGTCAAAGTCTTTAGCGTGGCCGCGTACATACACCATACCGTTAATGGATGACGAGCCGCCCAACACTTTACCGCGTGGGCAGTGCATTTCACGGTTGTTTAAATAGGGCTCTTTTTCAGTGTTGAATTGCCACGCATACTTGTCGGTATTCATAGGAATAGACAGCGCCGTTGGCATCTTGATGAAAATGCTTTTATCTGAGCCACCGGTTTCCAGTAGCAACACCTTGTGCTTTGGGTTTTCCGATAAGCGGTTCGCTAGCACGCAGCCGGCAGAACCAGCTCCAACAATAATGTAATCAAATGTCTGCATATGTACTCCTACTGCGGCTTAAAACGGGCTCTCAATTTGGCTCATACCTACATAAACCGATTTGGTCTGTGTGTAGCTATTAAGCGTTTCAACGCCGTTTTCACGTCCAATGCCAGACTGTTTGTAGCCGCCTACAGGCATTTCAGCCGGAGAGTTACCATATGCATTTATCCAGCAAATACCGGCTTGAAGCTGGTGGATAACGCGGTGCGCGCGCTGGATATCCTTACTAAATACACCGGCAGCTAAACCTAGCTCAGTGTCATTCGCGCGTGCGATCACTTCGTCTTCATCATCGAAAACTAACACGCTCATTACTGGTCCGAAGATCTCTTCTTTAACGATAGTCATATCGTCAGTGCAGTCAGTGAAAATTGTTGGCTCAACAAAATAGCCATTTGGCGCAGATGCCGGAGAGGCAGCGTTCCCGCCGGTTAACAGCGTTGCGCCTTCTTCTTTTCCTTTGGCAATATAGCTAAGTACTAGCTCTTGGTGCTTTTTAGAAATAAGTGCGCCTAGGTTTACGTTAGGGTCAAGCGGATCGCCCATAACAATGTTGTTTTCGGTACGGGCTTTAAGCTCATCAATAAAGGCTTGATAAACAGAACGTTGAACGTAAACACGGGTGCAGTTAGTGCAGATTTCACCTTGGGTATAAAAATTACCAAGCATAGCGGCGCTAATAGCTTGGCTAATGTCGGCATCTTCGAATACCACAAGCGGTGACTTACCGCCAAGCTCCATTGTTACGTCTTTTAAGTTCGACGCAGCGGCGCTTTGCATCACTTTTTTACCTGTGCCTACTTCACCAGTAAACGATACTTTCTCTATGTCAGGACTGTTTGTAAGCCACTGACCTACTTGTGCTGCGCCTTGAACCACATTAAATACGCCGTCAGGTACGCCAGCTTCGGTGAAAATTTCAGCCAGTTTAAGCGCACCCATTGGGGTTTCTTCTGACGGCTTAAATATAAACGCATTACCTGCGGCAAGGGCAGGGCCTGATTTCCAGCAAGCGATTTGAATAGGGTAGTTCCATGCGCCAATACCGGCACAGATACCTAGCGCTTCTTTGCGCGTATAGAAGAAATCGCCACCCACAGGTTGCTGGGTACCTAGTTGAGTAGGAGCAAGGCCGGCATAGTACTCAATGACATCAGCGCCAGTTTCAATATCAACACAGTCGGCTTCTTGAATAGGCTTACCGGTATCGAGTACTTCAAGCTTAGCGAGTTCGTCATTACGCTCACGAAGCAATGCAACCGCTTTATTAAGAATGCGGGTTCTTTCAATTGGCATCATTGCTGACCACACTGAAAAGCCTTCTTTAGCGCTTTTGATTGCTTCTTGTTGAATAAACTCATCAGCCACTTCTACGTGGTAAATTACCTCACCGGTTGCGGGGTTGGTTACAGCAAAGGTTTCTTTGCTTTTGTTTGCCATCGGCTTGCCGTGAATGAAATTCTGATAAGTCGGTAATGACATGCATAAACTCCTACTTTTAAAAGGACTAAAACTTTCGCCAATTTGCGGGTACTGCGAATTAACTTCCATTACGAATACCTAATACGTAGAAATAGTTTCAAAATGATGAATAGTGTTGAAACTATTTTCTTTATTGAAGTGCTAACTTGCTCGAATAGAACACTTTCGCTTTGTAAAAGTCACCCTGTAAAAAACATCATTACCTACTGCGCCAATGACGCATTATTGAAGGTTTTAAAACGTAATGTCGCACGTCTTTTTACTGATGTTTTTATTTTAATTGGTCGTTCAATAAAAATAAATTGTATAGTGTTCTAACTATTGTTTCAACTTGTGAGCATTGTTACAGAAGCGGAATGGCTAGGAGTAACCTGCGAAGCTTGCTGGTAAGTGAATGATTTTAAATAGTAAAATTGTAAACATTAAATATATAAAGAATTAGCTATCCCCATGCTTAATTCCTTTTTGATTGACCAATTAAAGGTGCGAAAATGTTTAACTGAAACTAATTGAGTTGGAGGTAAGGGTTAACCTTGCGGGGCTAAAAGCAATTGCTCTTCGCAATTTGATACTGTTGAAAAGAGAAGTTAAAAGGGCAGCTTAGGCCCTTTCATCATGTGAGGTAAATATTAAGGTAGAGACTAAGCCTAAAACAGACAAGTAAGCGTCGATTTCGCTTTAGGTGCTTAAACTGCAATGGTAATAACCTGAGTTGATCGATAGGGTAGCAACATCCCCTTTATTCCAAAACACTACGTTCTTGTTGTTGGTGTATTTTGCCCCCGATGCTGAACGTGATAACTGCACAATGTGATGGGTATTGTTTAATGATAAGGCCAATGTGTCAGGCCCCAGCGTATTTACACGTAATGTAGCGAGATTGGCATTAGGCGTTTCACATTTGTACGTTTTGGTCGACTCTTGTTCATTTGAGCCAACCACATCTTGTTTTTGCGATGAAGCCAGGTCAGACAATTTCGTATCTACATTACTTTTTGTCGTACTTGCCGATTTGTTTGTCGTCGATTGAGAAATCTGTGAAGCAATCGCTCTAATCGTTTCATTGCCATTACTGTCGTAAAGCACCAACCAAGTATTTTCCACTATCGAATAAGTTGCCGATGCGGCCAACATTTCGATGAAGCGTTGCTCTTGTTTCATCAGTGCAGGCGCACATGCCTTTTTGGTGAGAATGAGCTTATCAGTGGAAAAGGATTCAGCTGAGCTTTTATCACTAAATACCGTATCGGCTTCATCAACATCTAGCGCTCCGGTAAACTGATTACAACCTGTACTGCCGCTTACTCTGCTAGTGTCTCCGTTTGAATTTACGTTAAGCGTAACATGGCTGAAATCGATAATTCCTGCTCGGTCTATACTTTCAACCTGCCAATGACTGTCCGCTAACGTAAGGGGTTTGCCTTCGGTATGCTTTTCACTACCTTCACTTTCATTTGAATAGAGAGAGGAGACCGAGCTGCACGCTGCTAAAGAAAGAAGCGCAGAACCTGTCAAAGCCCGAAGGTACTTCCTGTAAGTCATGAAAACTCCAATTGTTTTTAATCAATTTCACTATGATTCGCGATAGACAACTAAGTTCATCTTTAATCGTTGAGCTCAAATAGCACGAAGAGCACCACTATACCTCCACTTTGTCGTCAAAACGACAGTTCGTAAGCGAAAGAAGGGAGTAAACTAACATCTTGATATAACTTATGGGTGACGCAGTATGAAAAATTTAGAACAGCACTTGAGTGAGTACGCCAAGTACCACAGAGATCAAAGAAACATATACACCCATTACGTCGGTATTCCGCTAATTGTTTTCTCGGTTTTCTGTCTACTAAGTAAGCCTGCGTTTCTAGTTAGCGCGCCAATTTTTGGAGATATGATCATAAGCCCAGCGCTCTTTGTTTGGGCAATTGGTAATGCGTTCTACATTAAGTTAGATATAAAACTTGGCATAGTGATGACGTTTATCACGGGGGCTATGGTCTATTTCGCTCAACCCATCGCACAGAATGAAGTGGGAACATGGCTTGCTATCTCACTTGGTATTTTTATTGGTGGTTGGGTGCTTCAATTTATTGGTCATCACTATGAGGGTAAAAAGCCTGCGTTTGTCGACGACATAATGGGGCTGGCGATAGGACCACTATTTGTGCTTGCGGAATTAAGTTTTGAGCTAGGCCTTAGAAGCGCACTTAAGGAAGAGATAGAACGCCGGTCGGGGCCTGTAAAGTAATCACTTCTAAACAACGCGTTGAAATAACCAGTCTCAACGCGTTATTACAAACTAGGGCCTAGGCTTGCATCTTGGCTATTGTCTCTTTACGCAACTGAAGCTTAGATTCAGCAAAAGACTGTCTAGGCAACATCTTCAACTTTTCTGCATAACCCATGGCCGTTGCTAAAACCTGCTCTTGAGGCACCGCAGCGTCGATAAAGCCCGCTTTCACTGCTTCTTTACCTTGGTAAATACGTGAAAAAAGCAATGCTTCAGTTTGAGACGTATTCGCTAGTCTGGCTTTGGCTAGCTCCATACCGAAAGGCGGTAGCACCATACCAATGGCGGTTTCATTAAGCCCATACTTAGTATCTGCGTCTTTACCAATGCGCAGGTCAGCAGCCATAAGCATAATTGCGCCCATTGCAATGCTGTGACCTTCTGCAGCAACGACTACAGGTAGTGGGAAGCTATAAAGACGTACGATTAACTCAGCGCCTTTTGACACCAACTCGTGTTGTTTTGCTTTGTCGTCGGCTTTCATTACCGATAAATCAAACCCGCCGCAAAACTTGCCTTCACCACCGTGTAATACAACCGCTTTTGCGTTTTGCTCTGCTTCATCTAAGGCATCGTTGAACTGCTGAATAAGATCAAAGCCTACGGCGTTAACTTTTCCGTCGTCAAAGGTGATTACTGCAATATCGTTATTAATAGCTAAATTAAACGCCATGGTATGTCCTGTCACTTTCTGGGGAGGAATTAATTTACGTTACGCTCTGTTAAGCGCAACTTTCTAGCAGTGATTGTAGGTAATTGATTTCTTTTATGATAGTGCTTTAGGCTTCATCTTCGGGATATGTGCTATGAATATCGGTGATAATTCGCGGAAGTTCTGCAATAAGCTTCTTTTTATATCGGCGTTGTCTGCGACGCGCTTTCGCGTTATTAGCCCGCCATTGCGCACGTTTGTCTTTCACAATTCGCTCTAGGTCTTGACCATCCTCTATCAAAATTGCGTCGTTAATGGTTGTTCGTTTTGTCATACTAAAACTCCAGTTTTAGCTGCTTATTGCGCCATTGTTTCGAGCGTTGGTTGAGTACGTGAAGCGAGACACTCTCAGTGGCTATCTGTCTCGCGAGGTTTAACGCTGCGTTGGCTTGCTCGTCGGTCAGGTTTTTATAGGCCGGCGAGGGAATGACCTCATACCACGCACAGCCGACAATATTGTCTAAAATCACTCGCATAAAGCAGTGGTCATGATGTATTGGCCAGGCGTTTTTCTTTGCAGATGCAATAGAAGGGAGCACATTTTTCGCGTAGTGTAGAAATTCTCGTAGGTTCTTCGTGTGCTCCGTTGATTTTGAGAGATAAGCGTGTGGGAATTGGTTCTGAAGGGAAGGTGTGTGCATGCGTGATTTAGCCCTCGTCCAATTCGTTTACGCACTTTTATTACGACATAGCAAGAGTTTACACGACACCAGTGAAATTCAGAGTTACACTATTTTTAGTTTTACTGTTTTTGTTTATAGATTCTTAGTTTATTGATTCTTAGTTTTATGAGTTTTAGCCTAGCGCTAAATGCTCATTATTAATTACATGGTTGGTTAATGCGCCCTCATTTAAAAATTCTTGTTATAGAAGATGCTGTTGATTTATTGGAACAAATCACCTCGAGTATAGGCAACACCATCACTTACTTTGACCGAAGTGACGTTGAAATAAGCCTGCTTGAAGCGAACTCTGTTGCAAAGGCACTACAATTTGTTCGTGAAGACGGTGACATTCAAGCTGTGGTATTTAGCTGGGATGTGGTGGCGAAGGTCAAAGAGCTAACAGACGTTGTGCCATTAAATGGCGTACTTAATGAAAATACGAGCCCCGCAGCCGAAAGCGTTAGTTCACAAAACGCGAACGAGAAAACCACAGGCGAAAAGTCGTCCGCACGCAACGCTGTTATTGATAATAACGCCAGAGTTATAGACGCCATTAAACGCATTCGCCCTGAACTCCCCGTGTATGTCTTAGGCGATGCAGTAAAAGGGTTGGATATTGTAAACCAAGCCAATGGCATTGAATCATTCTTCTATCGTAACGACATTATTTCAGACCCAGAGTCTATTTTGGGTTATATCATCAATGACTTTGATGATAGAAACGAAACGCCGTTTTGGACTGAATACAAAGACTATGTAGTAGAGTCTAATGACTCGTGGCATACGCCAGGTCACAGCGGTGGCGCAAGCTTTAGAAATTCACCCTATATCAGTGATTTTTATCGCTTCTTTGGTCGTAACGTGTTTGTTAGTGACTTATCGGTAAGCGTAGACTCGCTGGGCTCACTATCAGATGGCACTCACGCTATCGGGAAAGCGCAAGCCGCTGTCGCGAATACATTTGAAGTTCGCCATTCCTATTTCGTCACGAACGGCTCTTCGACATCAAACAAAATCATTTTGCAGACGCTGTTGCGTGAGGGCGACAAAGTAATTGCCGACAGAAACTGCCACAAGTCAGTGCACTACGGCATTATTCAGGCGCGCGCTATGCCAGTGTATTTAGACAGTGTATTTAACCCTGAATACGGTATTTTCTCACCGCCTAGAATGGCGCAAATTAAGCAGCTTATTGAAGAAAATACTGATGCTAAACTTATCGTACTGACGGGCTGTACCTACGACGGGTTATTGACTGACCTTAAGCAAGTCGTAAATTTAGCCCACGAGCATGGCATTAAAGTGTTCATTGACGAAGCATGGTTTGCGTATTCCTTGTTCCATCCTGCATTGCGTGACTACTCGGCTATCGCCGCTGGGGCAGACTATATTACTCACTCTGCGCACAAAGTGGTGTCGGCGTTCTCGCAAGCATCCTTTATTCATGTAAACGATCCAGATTTCGATAAAGACTTTTTTAAAGAAGTGTTTGCAATTCACACCAGTACCTCGCCCAAGTATCAACTCATTGCCTCGCTTGATGTATGTCGTCAGCAGCTGGAAATGGAAGGCTACAAAATCCTTAATGAGCTATTGAGCAATGTTGCCGAACTCAAATCGCAAATGGCCAAGTTTAAGCGACTTAAAATACTTTCGCCTAGTGACTTTGCGAATATGTTTTCTCACTTTGAAAGTGACAACATTGGGCACGACCCGCTTAAAATCTTAATTGACGTATCGGCGCTTGATTATTCAAACCAAGAAATACATCGTTTCTTAATGGACGAAGTTGGTTTAGAAATCGAGAAGTTTACTCATAGCACTATTCTAGTACTGCTTACGCTAGGTGGAATGCGCTCTAAAATTGTAAGGCTATACAACGCGTTAAAACGTCTTGATGATGGCGCCGTTAACCTAAGCAAGCGCAAGAGCAAGAGTCCGTTACCGGCAGACATTCCGCCAATTCATTTAGACGACCTTCCGTCAAAAGCGTTTTTCAGCCCTAGGGAAGCCATTCCATGGCAAAACAGCGTTGGACGCACTGCAGCAGGTTTAATTACACCGTATCCGCCTGGTATTCCGCTTATTGTTCCTGGACAGAAAGTGGAACAAGCGCATATTGATTACCTTCAGGCACTGGCAAGCCAGAAGCTTACCGTCCAAGGTATTTACGACGGTGAAATTTATGTTGTAGCTGACCAACAGTAGGAAAAAAAGCGAACCAAACCAGTTTGGACGGTGCTTTAGCTCTTAAGTGTTAAAACCCGTCCATCGAACAGTTTCTATTTGTTATTCCATTTTTTACCCTGTTTTTGGCTTCGAATGGAAGCCTAATAAAACAAGGAAATGTAAATGAAAGAGTTAAATACAAGTGAAATTGAAATGGTGTCCGGCGGCTTTGATGGTTGGGAGCAGCTAGGCGTTGGCATTGCTATGATTGGTTTGGGTATTGCCATTGTTGGCACAGCAGGGTTAGCAACTGTGCCCATTGCTCTTGCGGGCGCTGCAACGCTTGGTGAAATCGGAGTTGGTGTCGTTGGTATTGGTTTAGCAGGCGCAGGTGGATTTGCCGCTGGCACGTCATTAGCGTCAACGAGTGATGATACTCAAGAAGCAACAACATTAGACGAGTAATTCAATGTTTAAAGTACAAATTCAAGGTGGCGATATCACCTCAGTTGCATCGTTAAGAGTATTGCGTACTTTATGGCCGCTTTCACTAAAAGCGGTAGAAGAGTTGGCTACAGCGTTGAAAAAGCAAAACGAGTTTGTGCTGGTGGAAGGTGTGACGGAGATATTTGCAACAGAACTTGCTCACGAGTTTAAAAGTGCAAATGTTGTATGTCAGATTTTACCAAGTGAAAAAGAAGAGGCCTGCTTATGTATTCCAATTGGTGAGCCTCGCAAACGTTGGAACGCTTTAGGTGTCTTGGTATCTCGGTAATTAAAAAAGGCGTTTACAAGTATATTTGAAACGCCTTTTTGATACTCCCCTTTATCCTGTATTTCTCCACTACAATCTTTTTCTCTCATTATTTGTTTCACTATTAAGCGTTGCCGCTTTGCGTTTTGGGTTTCATACCTTACACTTGCGCCGAAAGTTATAAAAAGGGCAGTGCAAATGAAACTAAGTGACGTGAAAAAGCTTCATCAAAAGAAATTTAGAACGCAGTTCGGATTCTATTTGGTGGAAGGAGAGCACTTAGTTTTAGAGTTAATTAATGTTGCTCAGCATGACAGCAGTACATTAGGTGATATCACCCTTTATGTGACAGCTGATTATGAGGCGTGGCTGAAAGAAAAACTTGATTCTTCAGTCTCTAATATGAAGGTAGAAACGGTATCGTCTCAACAAATGCAGCAACTCAGCGATACTAAGTCACCTCAAGGTATTATTGCTCGCGTTCCACTTCCTAACTCCGCGTTATATTCAGAGCGGTCACAAACCAGCATTTCAGCAAACAAATCCAGTGCCGAAAAGTACATTTATTTGTATGAAGTTCAAGACCCTGGCAACTTAGGCACCATACTAAGAACGCTAGCGTGGTTTGGGGATTTTACATTATTACTAAGCCCAAATAGCGTAGATCCATACAACTCGAAAGTTGTACGCTCAAGTATGGGGGCTATTTTCCATGTAAACATGGAATTAAACGTGGCGCTTGAAAGCCTAGGCGAGCGGTTCGAACGTTTCGCTTTCTTGGATATAAATGGTAGTAATATCACCTCTAACACCTTTGGTGATTATCAGTGTTATCTGTTTGGTAACGAAGCCCGTGGCGTGCCTGTTGAGGCACTATCAAAGCTAAACGCAACGGCGTATACCATTGCGGGAAGCGGTAAGATTGACTCGTTAAACTTAGCCAGCGCTGTGAATATCTGCGCTTATGAATTAACCCGTTAAGCACACTCCCCTCAACTCGATTACGATAGGAAACAACCATGGCATTACAATGGTTCCCAGGGCATATGCACAAGGCCCTGAAAGAAATTAAAGAGTCGCTTAATCAAGTAGACATTCTTATTGAGGTGCTTGACGCGCGTATTCCATATTCCAGTGAAAACCCCGAAATTGCAAAAATACGCGGCGATAAGCCCTGTATTAAAATTCTTAATAAGTATGATTTGGCAGACCCAGAAATTACTGCGCGCTGGCAGGAGAGCTTAGAGAAAGAGCGCGGCGTGAAGACGATCACGACCTCTAGCGATAACCCGGGCAACAGCAAGCAAATCATGCAGCTGGTTAAAAGCATTTGTTCGTATAAAGAAGGTCAGCCAAAAGCAATTAAAGCTATGATCACAGGTATACCTAACGTGGGTAAATCGACGCTAATTAATATTTTAGCCGACCGAATCATTGCTAAAACAGGCAACGAGCCAGCTGTAACGAAAAGCCAGCAGCGCATAAATTTAGGCAGCGGTATTATCTTGTTTGATACACCGGGAGTACTGTGGCCTAAGCTTGAAAACCCACATTCAATTTATCGGTTAGCTTCATCGGGCGCTGTTAAAAATACTGCCATGGAATACGACGATGTCGGTTTTTTTGCGGCAGATTACCTTATTAAAGCGTATCCAGAAGTAATGAAGGAGCGCTATAAGCTGGACGAGTTGCCAGATACTGAAATAGAGTTTTTGGAAGCCGCCGCCAAAACGCGTGGAGCAATTCAAGCGGGTGGTCGCGTAAATCTTCATAAAATATGCGAGATCCTGCTTAAAGAACTGCAGTCGGGTAAGTTGGGGCGAATAACCCTAGAGACACCAGAAATGCTGGAAGTCGAAAAAGAAGAAATGGCACTTGAGGCGGCGAAGAAAGCTGAAGCGAAAGCCAAGCGTAAAGCAAAATTCAAAACAGGCTCGTTAACGCCGGATAAGAAAGATCGGAAAGAAAAACGAGAAGAGAAGCGTCAAGAACAAAGCCGTAGGATGAAGAAAAACAAGCGCTAACCAAAAAATAGGCTTAATCGATTAAGGAATGGGTTGCAAAAATTCACTACTACTTGATACTAACATTAGGTTAACAACTTTTGTTGGATAATTTATGCGCGTATTTTTGCTCCTTCTATTGGCCGTCTCCTTGCCTTCAATAGCTAATGAGTTGTCGGTTCTCTCCCCAGATAAAAAAGTAAAGTTATCGTTCACAGATGATGGCGAATTAGCGCAATATTGGGTGTCATTTAACGGAGAACCCGTTTTAGGGCTCGGTAAGCTTGGCTTTACTTTTGCAAAAGCCGCCCCTTTATATCGCGACTTTAAAGTAGAAGAGATAAGCAGGAATACGGTGGATCAAACATGGCAGCAGCCGTGGGGAGAGCAGCGAGACATTCGCGACAACCACAATGAGCTTTTGGTCAAGTTCTATAACCCAAGCGATAAAGACCGCACTTTTCTTGTAAGGGCAAGAGTTTTTAACGATGGTATCGGCTTTCGCTACGAGCTACCTGCAAGCGGTAATCGCATAATTACTAGAGAGCTGACTGAATTTAACTTAGTCGATTCTCATCAAGCAAAAGCGTTTTGGATCCCTGCCCATGGTCGAGATAGATATGAATATGTTTATCAATCCACTAATCTGCAAGACGTTCACACCGCTCACACGCCATTCACGGTGAAGTATGAAAACGGCACTCATGTCGCTATTCATGAAGCTGCCCTTGTTGATTACGCGGGTATGAGCCTTAAAAGACAAGAGTTAGGGCGTTTTACAGCGTCGCTGGCACCTCGTCACGACGGGAGTTTGGTGCATAAAACCGATAGTTTTGTTACCCCATGGCGCACCATTACGTTAGGAAATGACGCAACGGATTTGGTTAATTCATACCTTGTTTTGAATCTTAATGAGCCAAATAAACTCGGTGACGTGAGCTGGGTTGAACCAGGAAAATACATAGGTATTTGGTGGGGAATGCACATTGATGAGTATACGTGGGGCTCTGGAGACAAGCATGGTGCTACTACTCAGCGCACAAAGCAATACATGGACTTCGCCGCTAAACACGGTTTTGATGGTGTATTGGTTGAAGGTTGGAATAAAGGTTGGGATGGTGATTGGATAGCGAATTCAGAGTTATTTTCTTTCACAGAAAGTTATCCAGACTTTGATATTGAAGCGGTGACCAGCTACGGCGAGAAAGTTGGCGTGAAGTTAATAGGACACCATGAAACATCAGGAGGAATAACCAACTACGAAGCGCAGATGGAAGACGGTTTTGCCCTGTACAACAAGCTGGGGGTTTCTCAAATTAAAACGGGCTATGTTGCCCATGGCCAAAATCTCAAAGTGCGCGACGACAACAACGTACTGCGCTATGAATATACCGACAGCCAAGAAGTGGTAAACCATTTTATTAAGAACGTCACAACCGCTGCGAAATATCAGTTGTCTATCAACACTCATGAATCGGTAAAAGATACCGGCCTTCGCCGTACTTATCCAAACTGGATATCGCGAGAAAGCGCTCGTGGTCAGGAATACAACTCAGGGTGGGCAGCACCTAATCCACCCAACCATATTCCTATGTTGGCGTTTACTCGCATGCTCGCTGGTCCGATGGATTTCACACCTGGCATTTTCAACTTTGACTATGTAAGAACTAATGACGGCGGAATCGAGTGGGGCAAAGGAGAGGTTATGCGCCCTCAAACAACGCTTGCCAAGCAACTGGCCCAATATGTAGTGCTGTACAGCCCTATCCAAATGGCAGCAGACTTGCCTCGTAATTATGAGAATAATTTACCGGCGTTTCAGTTTATTAAAGACGTCCCTACAGATTGGTCTCATAGTAAAGCGCTTCAAGGGGAAGTGGGCGAATATATTGTAATGGCGCGTAAAGCGAGCAAGCACAAATCCTACTCTGGAAATGATTGGTATGTTGGTGCAATTACGAATGAAGAAGCCAGAGAGTTATCACTACCGCTAACCTTTCTAGAGGAAGGTCGGCAGTATGAAGCGCAGTTCTATCTGGATGGAGAGAAAGCGCATTGGAAAACAAACCCCTACGCAATGAACATCGAGAAAAAGGTAGTGACGTCTGCTGATGTCTTGTCATTAAAGCTTGCGCCATCGGGGGGAGGAGCGATACGCTTTAAATTACTATCGCAATAATAGACAGGGTGTGATGTTGGATAAGATTCAGTATTTTGATAAAGCGTTGTTTGAAACGCTTAAACAGTCGGCTGAGGAAAGTCCTCGCCGACGGGCTAATTTGAACGTACATAAATCTTATACCGACATGGTACAGCGTTTGTTTATTGCAATGATGCCTGACTCCTACGTGCGGCCTCATCGACATGTACAGTCTCATAAGTGGGAGTTCTTCATGGTGGTAGAGGGCGAATTAGACATTCTATTTTTCAGCGACGATGGCGAAGTCGAAAACAGAGTAACGCTAACCGCTCGCGGAGAGACCTGCGGAATTGAGATTCCTCCTAATACCTGGCACGCAACGGTGTGTCATAGCCCAGTAGTTTTCATGGAAGTTAAACAAGGGCCTTACGAAGTCACCGATGATAAGGGTTTTGCAAGCTGGTCTCCTGAAGAAGGAAGCGACCAGGTCCCCAATTTTCTAGCATCACTTAAGCAAGCGGCGGTGGGCGATAACGTACGTTTTTTAAAGCCTCTACTTGCCTAATAAAGCGCTTATAGCCGGCTTTCGGTACTTTCCTTTTTGGAAAGTCATTGCTATTGCTTATCTACATGGTATGGTTAAGGATAAGTGACAGAAGGCCGCTGCTAAATTTTGAAAAGCACCGAAGCCTCAACATTTAGCTTAGTCGCGGCACAGGGTCGTATGTACAAGCACATTGTGAAAAGAGAATTATCATGCAAAACGTTTCAACTGGTTATTTTTATAATTTTAATTACTGATTGCACCTGACCGTCGGTGTTCAGGGGCAAGTATTGGCTTCTGGGCACTGCAGGTAGAACGTTTTGCAAAAGCCCAGAAGGTATCACCATCTGGGCTTTTTTAATGCCCGTAATTCTCGGTAAAAGACAATGAAAGAAATCACACTAGGTGACATCAGAAAGCAGCACAGAGTTAAACAGGAAGTCGTAGCAATGGCGTTATCGGTTACGGCTTCTGGCGTAAGCAAATTGGAATCGAAACGTATTCAGGACGTTTCACTTCAACGTGCGGCTGCATATTTAGCTGCGGTTGGCGGGAACATGAAAATTGAAGTAACTATGCCTGATGGCGCTACTTTACAAGTAGGGTAGTAGGGCGTGTTAATTTGTTGCTGCATAAATGCACAGCAAGGAACGACAAATCCTAGTTTTAATACCAGTCCTCATAGATAATTACCCACTCAGCGAGACTTAAAATGTTCGTAATCGCGGCGTGTTACCGCAGGTAAAAATATGGCTAATCCAACCACTGCTGGGTTGGACTTGCCATGTTATTGATTACTTTTTATTACAAGTTCGCACTACGTATCCTAGTGATAGTATGCCGCGCTATTTTCTCTAAAGCGGCGTGACGTAGCAAACGTGTGTAGCCATTCGTTAAAGGAAATACCCCGCGCACTCTGCTCATTATAAAATGGGCTAGGTGAGGATACTGGGAAGGCATTATCTTCACAAAAATCGTTTAGCACCATGTGGCAGGTGCCTTCACCAAGGTAAAATTGATAATTCCATGTGAAAGCTGACAGCGCATGAAGTGACGCATTAGCCTGAAGTTGCCAGCCAAGTATGTAGCCTAAATCAGATTCTGTTACACCCCATGTCGTTGGGTCTAAATTATCTCTAGAGACCTGATCAGAGATTTTAGAAAACTGAATTTGAACAATGTCGGTTCCTGTTGAATATTGCGCAAAACGGTTCCAAGGGTACTGATAAGCTAATCGCAGCATCACCTGCTTATTGAGCGTTAGATGGTTAAAATTGCCAATCAGTGATTGGAAATTACGTGGTAGTGTATCTTCTATCCCCCATGGTCCTTGATAGTTTAGGACTGTTTGCGTAAAGCCTCGGGATATAACACCAAGCGACGCATCAGCGAAGAGGGCAACCTTTGTGCGACCAAACAGCGATTGGAAGTAGGGGAAGTTGAACGTTGCACCATAACCGCCCGCACTGCTTCCACTGAGTAGCACTTTGTTGGGTGATAAATCATCGTTGTTCAGTTTTTCTTTAATCCACTGCATAACAACTAGCGCGTTGTCGTGACCACGGTGCTTTAAAGTAACTTCGGCACCAGGTAGACCTGTAACGATACCAAGCTCGTCAACGTACTGCGTGTCTTTTGAGCCTAAGTGTAGGTCGCCAGTACAGTAGGGAATGAAAACTTTTGACCAAGTTTGAAAAGGGTTCTCTTGTGTATCTTCAAATATTCCGCCTGAAATAAATGGCGTATTTTCGATTACGGCTGATGGGTTATAAGCGGCTCGCGACATCGGGTTGTCGTCAAACTCAAGCTGCATTGACGCTAAGCAAGTGGCACTGTCCCAGCAGGCGCCGCCACCATTGAAGTAGATAAGTAGGTTATCACTTTCTCCTTGTTCGAAATAAAACGAGAATGGGTTGGGGGCTAACCCCTCTGGTCCCGGTAAAGCGGGAAGAGAACATGATGGGTACACGGTTTTTTCACCGCCGCCAGGTACTGATACCACCACCTCATTTTCAGGAGTGATTTGCTCCCATTGTGCAAAGGCATTATGGGCACAGAAACTCAGTGCCATTACAGCAAAATAGCGAAAACGTTTAGCGTAAGAATGCATAAACAATTCCTTTTGACATAGATAAACATGGTTTGAATAGTAAGTTTGATTCGGCTGTTTTGAGAAAATTGAACTTCCTGAAACTTTCTCAATCGATCTCATTAGCGCGTAACTACGACAATTCATAGCGAGCGCTATACATTCATGATCGTGAATTGCGCCACGAACTGTGGCTATAGCCTACGCAATAGGTTATAGCATTTATCCACTCTGTCTAGCGTTGATGTGGCGTTTTAAAGCATTGAATAAACATATTTTTACGACTAATCGCTTTAACTAAAATACTTCTGGGTTAAAATATAGCTAAATCGATTACAAGGAGTCTTACATGGCCGTTCACGAAATTACCCACCCGCTTATTGCGCACAAACTAGGGCTTATGCGATACGCTAAAATTAGCAGCAAAGACTTTCGCGAGCTTGCCTCTGAAGTAGGGAACCTTCTGACTTATGAAGCAACGCGAACACTGCCTACGGAAAGAGCGACGATTAAAAGTTGGTCGGGAGATGAGGTAGAAGTAAGACAAATTAAAGGTAAGAAAATAACTGTTGTCCCTATTCTTCGTGCTGGCTTAGGTATGCTTGAAGGCGTACTGGAACTTATTCCAAATGCGAAGATTAGTGTAGTCGGTTTGTACCGTGATGAAGATACACTGCAGCCAGTTGCCTATTTTGACAAGGTAGTAAAAAACATTGATGAACGTACCGCACTGATTGTTGACCCCATGCTGGCAACAGGCGGAACGTTGATTGCAACAATCGATCTTCTGAAAAAGAAAGGCTGTCGAAGAATAATGGGACTATTCCTTGTTGCTGCGCCTGAAGGCATTAAAGCCGTTGTTGAAGCACACCCTGATGTTGATATCTTTACCGCCGCAATCGATGATAGATTGAATGATAAAGGCTATATCCTACCGGGATTAGGAGATGCTGGAGACAAAATCTTTGGCACGCGCTAAGAGCGAAAATCTCTAAAAATTAAGCCATTGAGCAATTTGTTACACAACTCATCGAATTAGCGCTAAATTTCACGCGTTAAACGTTTAAGTTAATGATATAGTCAGAGGGTAGTCAGAGCGCACGCTTGCTACCCTTTTTTGTTTTTAACTCTGGGTAGTTAGTTTCGTGAAAAGAGCTAAAAATAATGAATAAAACAAAACTTACCCTAAAAGATGTTGCTGAACAGTTGGGCGTTTCAACGGCAACCATTTCAAATGCATTTAACCGCCCGGACCAATTATCAAAAGCGAAGCGCGAAGAGATTTTAGCGCAGTGCAAAAAGATTGGTTACAGCGGCCCCAATAAAGCAGCACAGATCCTCAGAAAGGGCACATCAAATATTGTGGCTTTAGTATTAGCCGACAGCATTTCATATATGGTGAGTGACCCCGTCGCGAGTACTTTTATTAAAGGTGTTTCTTCTGCGCTTCAAGAAAATGGCAAGCATTTGTTACTGTACGCGGGCGACTCTGACAGCATTCTTGATGTTGTAGATTTTGTTGATGGTTTTATCTGTTACGGACAACCGCGCAACAGCAACTTGGTAGCGGAGTTGGCAGTGTCGCCAAAACCTGTGGTCACCGTTGACTTTGATATCGAAGACAAACCATCTATTAATATTGATAACGAAGAGGCGGCCTATCGCGTTGCGTCTCATGCGTTAAATGAAGGTGACAATGTGGCAATCTTTGGGCTTCGCCTGATTGACTCGCCTTCTACATGTCGTATTTACGATAGTCCGTTGATTGACGTAGACAGCTCAATTGCTCACCGTCGACTTGATGGTTATTTAAGGGCCGCTGAAGAAAAGAACATCACGGTAAGCAATGAGCGTATTTGGCACCTTCCAGAAAGTGACAGACACTTTGCAAGACAGGCAGCCAAAGAAGTACTGACCAGCTCTCCAAGACCTAATGTGGTTTTGTGTATGAGTGACATTATAGCCCTTGAGCTACTTCACTTAGCCTTGGATATGAATATTAAGGTACCGGAAGAGCTTAAAATTACAGGGTTTGATGGTATTGGGGAAGCCGAGCGTGCGCGCCCGCGTCTTACTACAGTTTGCCAATCCAGCAGTGGCAAAGGCGTAGAAGCAACAAAAGCACTGCTTAATCAAGTAACAGCAAAGAGTACGCTGCCTTTTGAATTGCAAGTCGGCGAGACGGTATAGGCTGAGCCAAGAGGTTCAGCCCGCGTTAAATAAGGTAGATTGCTTATCAAAGTTTAACGAGCAGCGATTAAAAAATGCGGCAAGCTTCTTTTCTTCAAAAAGATCGCCGCTTTCCTTCAAAGAAGCGGGCTGATTGAGTGCCGGTGGCGGGAATACACCATAGCCAGACAACAAACAGTGCCACGACGTAGTGCTGAAATGTCGACCAATACCTTGGCGCTTTATTTCCTCAACAATATCCCCTTTTCTGTACCACACATCTAGTAAACTAAGCAGTGATTCGGACAGCTTCATGTTAGCTCTGTTGTCTCTCCAATAGTCACTGTCGTTGCGCCCGTTTAGCTTGTAATGACACACGATATAATCTCGGACGCGTTCAAAGCGCTCTGAAACTTCCTGATTAAACGCCTGTCTCTGTTGAGCACTTGTTTCGTTGAAAGAATAGTTGTCCGCGAAAAGCTCGATGCTCGTTTGAACTAGGTGTAGTGCCGTTGCTTCTAAAGGTTCAATAAACCCTTGCGACAAGCCTAGTGCAAGACAATTCTTCTCCCAATGCCTTTCACATTGACCTACACGCATAGACAAGTGCTTTGCTTCAACATCGGTATTTTCCATCCCCAATGCGCGTCGCAATTCACATTCTGCAGCGTCTTTCTCTTGGTACTGCTGACTATACACATATCCGTTTCCCGTGCGGTTGCGAAGCGGTATCTGCCAACGCCAACCGTTCGACATGGCAACCGACTCGGTTTCAACCGGTAAATTAGCGCATGCTGGTGTAGGCAACACAACGGCCGAGTCATTGAATAGGTTGTCACTAAAGTCCCTAAACGGTACGCCTAGCGTCTTTTGTAAAAGGAGCCCTGAAAACCCCGTGCAATCTATGAACAGCTCTCCATCAAGTTTTTGTCCGTCTTGACAGACGAGATGTGAAATGTCGCCAGATGGTGAGGTATGCACCGATTCAATATTACCAACAACGTGATATACGCCTTTTGATTTAGCGCGCTCGCGTAAGAATCGTCCAAGTTTTAGAGAGTCAAAGTGGTAGCCGTATTCTATATCGAATGGAAAATTATGTGAGGGAAGAGGGGCAAGGTTTTTCTTTGCCAAATACCCCGCCATAAGAAACTTATCAGGTCGAGTTTCAACATCGAGCCCCAGCCTTCTGGTTAAGGCATTAACGTGAAATGCTCGTTCACTAAAAACATCTAGCTGGCTAATAAAGGGGTGAGAGTAGCTGTGTGAATTATTGCCATTCCAGCCCGTGAACTTGATATTAACTTTATACGTTGCTTGGCACTCTTCCATCCAATCATACTCAGGAATATCAAGAGTTTGGAAGAAACGCTTGAGAGTAGGAGTCGAGCCTTCGCCTACGCCTATTGTGCCAATGTCTTCTGATTCTATGAGTGTGATGGTCACAGCTTGATTAGCCCAGCGGTGAGCTAAAAGGTTGGCAGCCATCCAACCTGCTGTGCCGCCTCCAGCAATAACAATTCGGTGTGGTGTTGTCATTAAAGGCTCTGCAATAAAAGAAGGGTGAAATTAAACAGTATCAGAGTTGCGCATTACTGCCACACTTTACATGGCAGTAATGCAAGGCACGTATCCACTATCTAAAGATGCGTGCCATTATTTTCGTACGTTCAAAAGAGATGGTCCCTTTTAATAGAACGAATAGTTGAGGTTTAGCATATAAGAAGGACCAAACTCACGGCGGAGCGTAACAATGCCCGCATCATCAATGGTTTCTTCTTTCTCATCAGTCAGGTTGACGCCTTGTAACGATACTCTTAGCCCTTCCAAGTACTCAATTCCGCTATCTGCGAAATCGTAGCTAATTTGAGCATCGACTTGGGTAACGGCGTTACGAGTTGCTGGCTCAATTTTGTTTGAACCTCCACGCTGATATGTGAGGAACTCAGAACGATCGGTTGCCGCAACCCTAATCTCAAAGCCGTTCATCTCATAGTACGCTGTAATGCTGTACGTATTGTCTGATTGGCCTGGAATGGCTGTGCCATCTTCAAGCTCCGCATCTAGGATTGTTGCAGAAGCGGCAATACCAAATCCATCCAGAGAGTCAGTGAGCATTCTCAAAGGAACATTGGCCGTTAGCTCAACCCCTTTCATTTCACCTTTTAGGCCATCTTCGAAGAATGAATAGAAGCCTTGGTCTGGCGGAGTTACTAAATCGCCCACTTCGTAAGGCGTGTCTTGCGGGCCGTAGTTACCCGCAACGTCCACGATCCTGTCATGGAATCCAGGGATGAAGTAGTTAGCACCGTCATTGGTCACGTCATTCGTGAAATCAATAAGCTGGTTGCCATCGCGGGTCCAATTAACCAAATCTTTATAGAAAAGCGCAATCGAGACATAACCTTCTTCATCGAAGTAGTTTTCAAATGAAATGTCAAAGTTATTGGCTTCTAACGGACGAAGGGTTGGGTTACCCGTAAATTTAGACCAAGGCGACCCGAACTCTCTCACCGCTGCCTCAGAATTTTCTGTGGCAATCAGCTCAATATTTTGATCAAACTTAACAAAGCCCGATGCTTTCATTTGATCGATACGCGCTCGACTAATGGTTTTCGATGCCGCCAAACGCAAGTAGCGATTCTCATTAAGTTCGACACTTACGTTCAGGCTAGGCAGGAAGTGAGAGTAATCGTCGCCATCGGTAATAATACAGTCCGCATCAACCACTTGGTTGCCATCGTCGTCACACACGGCAAAGTTCGGGCCTACAATACCAATGAAACCCGTTGAGCTTTGGTCTGTTTGTACATATTGTGCACCCACGTTACCTTTTACATTGAAACCTTGAACTTCAGTCTCAAAGTCTAGCTGGGCGTATAATGTAGTTACTTCTTCATCAATGGTGTAGGTATCACCTAAACGATCAGGTTCTAGAAGCCCTGCATCATTAAGCGTATATTCACCATCGTTGTAAGGGGCAAATCCGTCGTAGGCTACAACGTAACCCATGCCAGCCCAGGTTAAGTCAGCTAAACCGTTGTACAGATACTGCTCAGGGATCGCTTCAGAAAATGGATAAGATGATGCGGTTGCGAAGAAACCTTTGTTATCTTTTGCTTTGTATCGGTCGCTATAGTTTACGCCGGCCGTAAAAGTGTTGAAGATTCCCCAATCTACATAACCAACTGCCTCAAAACGTATTGTGGTCAGCTCTTCTTCAAAATCAGCAAAGTTCAGGAAGCCGTCTTGGGCGTTGAAATAGCTGTAAGGTTGACCATTTGCCTGTAACACATCGGTGGTAAACTGATCGGCAATGTTAGCCATACCGCCCCCCCAAACTTGAGGGCCCGCAAGCTGTAACATGGTGGGATCAGAGAATGCATCAAGGCCGCTACTGCCGGTAAAGTAAATACCATCAGTGCTCATTTCGAATTGACGTGAACCTAATTGCCCTTCGCCGAGCGCACCAGAACGCGCTAAACCAGCGTATGATTCACCACGCAAGTCACGTTTGTTCGACTCACTGTCTGCCACGTCTAAAGTAAGAGACCACTCATCGGTTATGTCGTATTTGATATTTAAACCGAAGGTTTGAAGCTCGCCATCTTTTTGCGCGGGATCTGTACGCAATACTGGATTCGCGTTAACTTGCGTGCCCGAGTTGTTAATGCCTGTACCGCTAACATTTGCCGCAGCGAAGGGTTCGATGAAACCGCGAATAACACCCGAGTCAGAATAATCAATATCTAGCGCATCAAATACGATGTCTAGTCTATCAGTAGGGCGCCATTGAAGAATGGCTGAAATTGTATCGCGTTCTAGTACGCGGCTAATGGCCTGAGTGTCTAAACCAAACGGAAGCACCTGACCATCGTCATTCTCACCATAACCCCAAACACCGTATTTTCTCTCGTTTCTGGGGGACTCCGTTGATGCAATGGCAAGTGCGAGACCCACAGTGTCATCGGCAAACTTTTCTACAAAGGAAAGGGCAAAACGGTTGCCGCTATTGTCGAACTCTGGATTATCTGAATCGTTGCCACCAAGTTCATAGACCCCAGTGACGGTAAGGGTTTCCTGGGCTGCTAGAGGGCGTACTGTTTGCAAGTCTACTGTACCGCCAATACCTTGGACAATAAGCGACGCGTCAGAGGTTTTGTAAATTGTGGCACCTGTCATGATTTCAGCAGGGTATAAGTCGTACTCTACGCCACGGTTATCGCCAATACCGATAAGCTCTCGTCCGTTCAGCGAGGTGCCGGTAAAGTCTTCTTTGAAGCCACGTACCGAAATACCCGACGTTCGTCCGCCTACGCGCTCACCTGATAGGCCTGGCAAGCGGGCAAGTGATTCTGCGATTGAAGAGTCTGGAAGCTTACCGATGTCTTCTGCGGAAATGGCCTCAACAATGGAATCGTTGTCCATTTTCACCGCTTGGGCGCGCATCAAAGAGCCTCGAATACCCGAAACTTGAATAATTTCTACTTGTTCGTCGTCTGGTGTGTCTTGTGCTACTACTGAACCGCTGTTAAGGGCGGCGGTAATTGAAATAGCGATTAACGCAGGTTTAAACGTACTGGTGTGCTTCATGAGTCATACCTTGCTGAGTGTGTTAAACAAAGGTTTTATTATTTACAACGTTTTAACAATAGTAGTTGTTTTACTTATACGCAAGTGTTTTCTTAATTGTTTAAGAAAAGTGTTTTCAAATACAGGTCATAAACGGCTATTCGTGGCTAGCAAGAATGCTTAATGCTTTTTCTTGCTACCTCTAGATAGTATCGAGAAAGTTTGGATAACGCCGATTGAAATCTGGCAAAGGGCAGAAGGGGGAGTGGCAAATTTTTGAGAGAATGAGAAGCGGACAATAAATGCTATAGCCCGCAACAGATATGAGGTTCAGTGACCGCTTATTTTAGTTAGGTTACTCGACGTTGGGATTTAGTCCCAAACCAGTTCTTTAAAGTGCTTGCGACACATTGATTCATAGGTGTCGTTGCCGCCAATTTGTACTTGATCACCATTTTTTACTGCATTGCCATTTTCGTCTAAACGCACCACGAAACTTGCTTTTTTGCCGCAATGGCAAACGGTTTTTAGTTCAGATAGTTTATCTGCCCAAGCCAGTAAATAGTGACTGCCTTCAAAGGTTTCACCTAAAAAGTCGGTACGCAGGCCGTAGGCTAGTACCGGCACATCAAGTTCATCAACTACGTCCACTAGCTGCTTTACTTGTGCCTTTGTTAAGAACTGTGCTTCGTCAATAAAAATGCAGTCGGGCTTTAACGCTTCGCAGTCTTTGCTTATTGAGGCAAACAAATCATCGCCTTTTGCGTATAGCTTGGCATCTGCTTGTAAGCCGATACGAGAAGTGACTTTCCCAACGCCGTATCGATCGTCAAGCGCTGCGGTATAAATCACTGAATGCATACCGCGTTCACGGTAGTTATAAGCTGATTGGAGGAGTGATGTAGACTTCCCTGCGTTCATTGCAGAGTAATAAAAATAAAGTTGAGCCATGGTTATTAGTAGTTTTCGTTATACCAAGAAATAAGGTCGTTGGCGTTCATTGGTCTAGCGAAGTAAAAGCCTTGCAAATAGTCGGTTCCAAGCTGCGACAAATGTTGCCTTTGCTGCTCAGTTTCGATGCCCTCTGCAATGGTTTTACAGCCAAACTCTTTAGCCATTAAAAGTGTTGCTCTTATTATGGTATCACTCTCTTCAGAGCTATTCTGTATAAAAGAGCGGTCAATTTTAATAAAATTGAATGGCATAGATTGAAGACGGTTTAAAGATGAATAACCTGTACCAAAGTCATCAATTGATATTTTGACATCACGGGCTACGAGTTCGCTCACTCGTTTAGTCACTAGATCTTTATCAATAGCGAATACGCTTTCAGTTATTTCTAGATAGAGGCGTTCTGGTGAAATTTTAGTTGTGCTAAGGGCATTGTCTAAAACTTTAAAGAAGCTGTCATCGAGCAGCTGCGCGACTGATACATTTATCGACATTGCGAGGCCGGGTTTGAACTGCCAATGTGAAAGGTCGATAAGCGCTCTATTTAATACCCACGCACCTATTTCAGGCATTAGCCCGCTGCGCTCTGCAAGGGGGATAAACACCGCAGGAGAGATGTTTTCTCCGTCGCAGTTCCACCGTAAAAGCGCTTCTACTGACGACAAGGAGTTTGTCGTGACGTCAATGATAGGTTGATAAAAAACAGTAAACTCACTATTTTCAATGGCTAATCTTAAGCGTTCACAAAGGCGCTGCTCTCGCTTTATTTCGTTGTGCAACGTTTCGTTAAATACGCCAATAGAGCCTCTTTGCTTACGCTTTTGATCATACATAGTCAGGTCGGCCTGTTGAATTAAATCAACTGCGCTGTCGCCATGGACGGGGAACATAGCGATGCCGATAGTGGCGTCTAACGTTACCTGATTGTCGTTCGCAATAATGGGAATAGTGACGCCACTGCGCATAGCGTGTGCTGCGGCCTTTGCGGTATCAACATTAGCATAAGGAATTACGGCGACGAATTCGTCTCCTCCCCATCTTCCCAGGTGATTTTCTTCCGTATAGTTACGAAGTCTGTTGGCAATTTCGGCAAGGACAATATCGCCGACTTTATGTCCTAAACTGTCGTTAACTTGCTTGAATCCGTCTAAGTCGATAAATAGAAGGGCGAGCGAGTTATCTAGGGCACGTGTGGTGTCTATCAAATTGTTGAGATGCTTGAGAAAGCCGTTGCGATTAAGCAAATTTGTCAGTGGATCTCTGTTAGACAACCGATATAAATCCGCCGTTCTTCTTTCCACTTCCGCTTCAAGGTTGGCGTTAGATGCATCGAGCTTTTCGTTTGAAGCTATGAGTAGTTTGTTTACTTTAACTGTTTCACTACGCTCAATACGCATCTGTTCCATCAAACTATTATTCTTAGCTTTAAGGTGTAACGTACTGATGAAAAAGCGATGGTAGCGAAAAGCACTGGCGAAAATACCAAACCAGAAAACCAAGCCAAGCACACCTAAAATAAAAAATTTCCCGCTAGCATCTATTAACGCACATAACGACATAGGTACAAGAAGAGCAGTAGGATAGAACCCGACGAGTTTTATGTTAGGAGACAGGACTGTACCAGCTCCGCCGGACATCGCGGCGAGTACAACCATAGTCGCTGCTAGTTCGACAGTTGCCATGGATGAATAGAAAAGCACTGAATAAAGCGCCCAAATACAACCCGTAACATAAAGCCCGGTCGAAAACCGAATCAAAGCAGGGCGCGGGTTATAAGCTTTTCCTGCTAAATTAGTGCGCCAATACAATGCATCAATTAGCCTCAGAAGTGAGACGCACACCATTACTCCCCAAATCTGTAGTTTGTTTGCAAATGTTGAAGGGGAGTCGCTTTCAAAGAAAAATACCAGGCCAGAAAAGGCAAATATCGTCATCAAGAAGCCGACAAAGCTATTGCCAATTAGCATGTCGGTGGTGTCTCGTTCTATTTCAGTTTGTGATATCGATTCTTGATACGTGTTCAACCGGATAAAGCCTTAATTACATTGTGATTCAAATTTAATGCGTTACTTCAAAAGCAAATTTAGTCGTACAGAATAGAACGAAGCGTACAAACTTAAGTGCACTAAATGATTGTAGTATAGGCTAAATATAATACATATGACGGGGGCATTTTAAAATTCGACTAAAGCAACCCGCTTTTAGTCTGTCTATGTTTTTTCACAGTTCGTTCTAAATACCTGAAAGTGTAGTGTTCTAAATCGATATTGATTTTTATTTTTTATCTGCGATGTGAACCGCTAAATATAGCTAAAACTTTAGTATATAAATGTTAAATAAGGCACTGCGCAAGAGTAAAAATTCTTCACAGGATGTTTACAATGTTGTTCCTTTGTTATAAATTCTTAATCGATTAAGTTTGAATTGTGTTGCCGCCTCCCTACGTTAAAGGGGCAGAGGCTACCTTGGATTTAACAAATTCAACACATTGCCGGAGAAAAAAATGAACAAAAATCACACACTCAACGCTTTGACCCTAGCGATTTGCGCCGCTTTTTCGGGCTCGGTTATTGCGCAGGAATCATCAACAGCTGATGCTGACGCAAAGTCGAAAGAAAAATTCGAACAGATTGTGGTTACCGCTGCACCGAGTGGTGCAACGATGCAAGAAGCTAGTGTTTCTGTAAGTGCATTCGACGAAGACGATATTCTTAAACTAGCTCCTCGTTCTACCGCTGAGGTATTTCGCGCGTTACCCGGTATTCGTGCCGAGTCTTCAGGCGGAGGCGGTAACGCAAATATTACTATTCGCGGTATCCCACTTGCGACGGGTGGTTCTAAATTCTTGCAAATCCATGAAGACGGTTTACCTGTTTTAGAATATGGTGATATTAACTTTGGCAATGCCGATAACTTTTTACGCTACGACTGGTCAGTAGCGAATGTGGAAGCAGTGCGCGGTGGTTCAGCGTCAACATTCGCCAGTAACTCGCCAGGCGGTGTTATTAACTTGATCAGTAACACGGGCGAAGTAGGTGGCGGTGCCATTGGAACGTCATTTGGCGTTGATTACGAAGAATTTCGTTTAGACTTTCGCTATGGCGGTGAAATTAGCGACGACCTTTACTACCACATTGCTGGCTTTGCCCGTGGTGGAGAGGGCCCGCGAGAAACGGGATACAATGGCGACCAAGGCGGTCAGGTTAAGTTCAATATCACTAAGATGCTAGATAACGGTCACATCCGTTTCTTCTATAAAAACCTTGATGACAAAGTATCAACATACCTTCCTTCTCCGGTATTGGTGAAAGGCGATGGTGAATATGGCCCGGTACCTGGTTACGATGCCAGCTCACAGGCATTAAACTCAGCTTACAACACAAACATTTCTACTTTTGACAGCTATGGTAACCCAGAGAATCGCGACGTCCGCGATGGTATTGAATCAAAAGTAAACTCATTTGGCGTTGAAGTTGACCTCGAAGTGGCTGAAAACTTGTTCTTATTAAACAAGTTCCGTATTTCAGATATCTCAGGTGGTTTTATTGCTCCATTTACTGATGGATTTCCAGCGGGCCCTGGCGATGTATCGAATTTCGCTTCTGCACTTTGTGCCGGCGCTACAGACGGTGACGGAAATGCGCTGAATTGCGACAGCACAAGTGTTGTGCTCGCGAACGGACCTGGCGCTGGTGAAGTGTACACAGGACAAGCATTTACAAACCTTCAGTTCGACACAAGAATCAACGATCTGGGTAATATGATCAACGATTTCAGCTTGCGTAAAGAATTTGATAACGGTATCGACCTCACAGTAGGTTATTACTACTCAAACCAGGACATCGCCACAAGCTGGTCAAGCTGGCAGACATTTATACAAACTCTAGACGGTGACAATTCACAGCTTCTAACAATTACCGATGGCGATGGCGTGGAACTTGTTTCAAACGGTTTGTTGTCACCAAGCTTCCTTTCATGGGAGTGGGACTTAAACTATGTAACAAAAGCGCCGTACATGAACGTTGGTTTTGAATTGTCAGATAACATTCTTATTGATGCATCGGTACGTCATGACACGACCGAAGCTTCAGGTGAACTCATCAGCTCATGTTGCGGTGGAAATGCTGACTTCGACCTAAACGGTAACGGAACTATTGAACAAATTGAAGATGCTTCAGCAATCAACAGCGGCTTCATTAGCGGTGGTGTTATCAACTTAAATCGCGCCGGTGCGTCTTCTCAAATTGTTGATTACAGCGCGAATAATACGTCTTATTCAATCGGTGGTTCGTACCTGCTAAGCGCCAGTCAGACATTTTTTGCCCGTTACTCAAAAGGTGGCCGTGCTATTGCAGATCGTTTACTGCAGATTGGCGGTACATTGAATACAGACGGCAGCTTAACAAGCACAACATCGGGTTACGATACAACGAAGCAATTCGAGGTAGGTTACAAATACGGTACGAAAGACCTCATGGTTAACGCAACCTTGTTTGATACTGTTACTGAAGATACGCAAGCAGAGGTAACCAGTGGTTTAACCTTTATGCGCGAATATGAAGCAACAGGTTTAGAGCTTGAAGGCCGCTGGACAGCAACTGATAATTTCGTGCTATCCGGTAACTTAACGTGGACAGACGCTGAAATCAGTAAAGACGTAAACAATCCTGCACTTGAAGGAAATACTCCACGCCGCCAAGCAGATTGGATTTGGACTATTACCCCTGAGTACGTTACTGATACATGGTCTGTTGGTGCCTCACTACAAGGCTCGACAGAGTACTATGTTCAGGACAATAACGACCTTAAACAGGAGGGTTATAACCTTGTAAACTTGTTTGCCACTTATTGGGTAAACGATCAATTTTCTGTGTCGCTTAATGTGAATAACGCCACTGATGAATTTATCATCACTGAGTCAGAAGAGGGTTCAGCAGAAGTTGGTAGCTACATCAGAGCACGTCCATTGAACGGCCGTACTACAGTGCTGTCGCTTAAATATATGTTCGACTAACGAGCAAATATCTAGTGCGAAGGTACTAGTTATTGTTCAATTAACGCCCGCAATTGATGCGGGCGTTTTTTATTTATTTGCTCTCCGCGGTTTTGAGTAATTGAAGCTGCTTGGTGATTGCTGCGGAAAGTTGGTCAATTAAATGGCTATGTTTCTTATGAATAACGTGTACCAATTCGTGTTCCACTAGAGGTATATACTCAATTCCAGATTGTTCGAAAATGGCTTCTTCAAAATAGTCACTCGGTAAAATAGCGTAGTCAAATCGCCCGTTGAGCAGTAAATTTATGACGTGGTGAAAGTCATCAAATTCAAAGATGTTGGCATTTAACTCGCCAGGTTTGGCGTGCATATTGAAGAAAAATCGGGTAGTAACGGCTATTGCCTTATCTGGTTGTTGAATTATGCTTTTATTGCACTCAGCTCCTCGTATGCACAATAGAAATGATGCGCCATGAGACAGTGCTGGAGGAACAATTACAATGTTATTGTCAGGTTGAGACACTACGTCATAGCGAATAATATCTGCATCTGTCATTCCTTCATTCAAAAGCCGTAAGCCTCTTTCCCCACCCACTTTTTCGAATGTAACCTCAATGCCGATATCTTGGTACGCACGTGCTATTAGGGGTTTATAGAAGCTACTTACTCGAGGATGAGTTAGTTCTCCAATGACGAAGTTAGTATCATCGTGCTGGGCACTGGTGTTTGAATTGAATAGCAGCGACGAGATAAAGAGAATAAAAAATGTTGAAACGGTTTGAATGCCAATAAAGCGCATCGTTTTCACTTTACAAATCCTTGTTTAAGAAAACCACGATAAGCTAAGGGTAGAGTACGAACGAAACAATAGAAAGGTAATTTAACGGGCAAATAAAAAGCCCCATCTCAAGGATGGGGCTTTGTTAATCAAGTTACCGCAATTATGACAGTTTACGCAGCGTTTTGACCGCCATCAATCGCTTTAAGCGTTTGAGACGCTGGAACAAGTTCCATATCGAACGTGTATTCGTCTACACGAACTGCTAGCTTGCGTTTTTCGTTATAGTCGTGAAGCTTAGCAGCTTCATCAGCCGTTACTACGCCTTTTTCTTGAAGCTTGTTAAGTGCATGTTCAAAAGAAATGAACGGCACTACAGGCTCTTTGCGAAGTGCTTTTTGCACTTTGCCAAGAAGGTGCGCTACCGCGTGCTTCGCTTTGAACGCTTGCTCGTTGATGTCGTTGCCATCTCCAGGCGTAACGCGAACAAGGTGAGTAAGCTGCTCTTTCACGCTGTTGTCTTGCATAGACGCAATAGAAAGCTCACGCACTAGGTCATCGCTGATACCCGCAACACTGTTGGTGTAGGTGTTGGTAAGAAGACGCATTAAGCCACGTGTCGCCGTGTTCGGGAAATTGTTGATAAAGTTAACAATTGCCTGATCCGCTTGTTGTAAAGACCACTGCATAGCGTATTCGAAATACGGTAGCGCAAGCTTTCTGTCTTCAATGCGCTGCTCGTAGAAACGAATTGCCGCCATTGCACCGTATAGGTAGCTCATTACGTCACCTAGACGTGCTGATAAAAGCTCAGCTTTCTTAAGGTCACCGCCTAGTACCGCAAGTGACAAGTCAGCAAGTGGTGCTAGTTTTGCAGAGATGCTGTTAACACGCTTCTCGTACTTGCGAACTTCTGGTAGTGCAGACTCGCTCTCGCGTAGGAAAGGAAGGTAGCCCTTACCTAGGCTGCGGAATGCATTTTTAACGCTGAAGCCAACAGTCTTACGAAGTACCTTGTTGAACTCTGCATCCGCTGAACTTTCGTTGCTGTGGATTAGGTCAACCATGTCTTTCAGGTACGGGTGGCAACGCATTGCACCTTGACCGAAGATCATTAAGTTACGGGTAAGAATGTTTGCACCTTCTACCGTAATCGCGATAGGAAGCGCAGCATAGCCGCCCGCTAACGTATTCTGAGGACCGCGTTGAATCGCTTTACCTGCCTGGATGTCCATAGCAGAGTTCATCACATCACGACCTAGTTCAGTCATGTGATATTTAGCAATAGCGGTAACTACTGATGGTTTAACACCTAGGCCTAGACCTTCAGTTGTTAACACACGCATCGCTTCAAGTAAGAACGTCTTACCCGCGATGTCTGCCATTTTCTCTTGAATACCTTCAAAGCGACCAATTGGAAGACCAAACTGCTCACGTACGAATGAATACTCAACCGTGCCTTTAAATGCTGATTGTGCAGTTGCTACGCCCATTGCTGGAAGTGAAATACCACGACCTGCACCTAGACAGCTAACTAGCATCTGCCAACCACGACCAATGTTCTTTTGACCACCAATGATGAAGTCCATAGGAATGAACACATCTTGACCACGAGTAGTACCGTTGTAGAAGCGTACACCCATTGGGTCGTGACGGTTACCTAGTTCAACACCTGGGTGAGACTTAGGTAGAAGGGCACAGGTAATGCCAAGCTCTAGTTTGTCGCCAAGTAGTTGGTCTGGATCGAACACTTTAAACGCAAGACCAAGTACTGTAGCAATTGGTGCAAGTGTAATGTAGCGCTTGTCCCAGCTTACGCGTAAACCAAGCACTTCTTCACCGTTGAATTCGCCTTTAGTCACGATAGCCGCGTCAGGAATAGCACCTGCGTCAGAACCTGCTTCAGGGCTGGTAAGCGCGAAGCACGGAATATCGCGACCGTCTGCTAGACGAGGTAGCCAGTAATCTTGCTGCTCGGTCGTACCGTAGTGCATAAGAAGCTCGCCTGGACCTAATGAGTTAGGAACCATTACGGTTACTGCAATTGCACCGCTTTTCGCTGCGATAGTGGCAACGATTGTAGAGTTTGCATACGGGCTGAACTCAAGACCACCAAATTTCTTTGGAATGATCATAGAGAAGAAGCGGTTCTTACCTAGGAAGTCTAAAACGTCCTGAGGAATGTGCTTGCCGTTGCCTAATTCAAAATCATCGATCATGTTCAGCAACTCGGTTACTGGACCGTCCATGAATGCTTGTTCTTCTGCGCTCAGTTTTGCCTGAGGGATATCGCGTAGCGCCTGCATGTCAGGCTTACCCTGATAAATAGAAGATTCAATCCACACGTCGCCTGCATCTAAGGCTTCTTGCTCTGTGATTGAAATTGGGGGTAATACTTTCTTTAAGCTAGTTCTGATACTCATAATAACTCATCCGCTCATCTGACCAGTTGTATTTCTTTATACTACAACAAATTCACAAAAGATCAAAAAAATTCGCTACGTCAAGCCCTGTGCAACATGTTTCTCCATCTTTATCAATGGTTTATGCTTAATATAAAAAGGCTTGTTTATAGTGAAATATACGTACGTGAGAATTTTATGGATAATTAAATTTTTGTGTGGGTTATGTTAATCACTGTTTTGAATGTAAAATTTCCTTATACCAGACTAAGGACGTTGTGATGCCCCATAAATATAACCGCCTGCCTTTCGCTATCCGGTCGCCTATTATTTCGCTTGCTCTCGTTTTCATTGTCACTGTGGTCGCAATGATTGGGGCTCAGAATTTGTATTTTAGAGGCGATTATAAAGTGTTCTTCGAACCAGATAATCCTCAGCGGCTCGCCTTTGAAGAAATGCAGAACATATTTAATAAAAGTGAAAACGTAGCGTTTATGATTGTGCCGGAGGACGGCAAAGTACTTAAGCCTGCTACGCTTGAGCTTGTCGTCGAACTTACCGAACAAGCGTGGCAGTTGCCCCTTTCTACAAGAGTCGAGTCTATATCTAATTTTCAACATACCTATGACGAAGATGGGGACTTGGTGGTAGAGGATTTAATTACCCAGCAATCTTTGAGTGCAGAGGCTATTAATGATATCGGTGATGTCCTTACCAATAGCCCTGAGCTCTACGGTCGTTTAATTTCTAGATCAGCTGATGTGACGGTGGTGGATACGACTATTCAGTTGCCAGACGGAGACCAAACACAGCAAGTTATCGAAATTGCCGCTGCGGCAAAAGAAATGAAAAGTATGTATGAAGCCAAGTACCCAGGGCACAACATATATCTAACCGGTATGGTCGTAATGAACGACGCATTTGCTGTTGCAGCTCAACAGGACGCGGAAACACTTATTCCACTTATGTTTTTGCTGATTTTTGTTGCCATCGCCCTCATTGTCCGCTCGTTATGGGCCGCAGCATTTACCATTGTTGTTGTTTTAGTGTCAGTCGCTATTACCATCGGGATTACCGGCTGGTTCGGCATTTATTTGAGTACTGCCACTGTTAACGCACCTACAATGATCACTACCCTTGCTGTGGCAGACTGCATACATATTATTGTCGGCGTAAAGTATTATCTAAGCCAAGGGCTAGGAACAAAAGAAGCGATACAGAAAAGTATAGATGTAAATAGAAAGCCAATATTCATAACCAGTATCACGACTGCTATCGGATTCATTATGCTCAACTTTTCAGCAGTGCCAGTGCTTGCTCATTTGGGCAATATGACTGCACTTGGTGTGATGTTAGCTTGCGTTTTCTCACTTACGATACTGCCTTCTTTGCTGACCTTACGCCCCCTTAAGCCTTCTACAGCAATTCGCAACACTGTGTTTAAGCATTGGGCGCTAGTAGTTAATACGCATCATCGCAAGTTACTTCCTGTATCGCTTATCGTAATTGCTGGCATTAGTTTATTTGCGACAAACAATGTTTTAAATGATGTGGCAGTTAAATATTTCGATGAACGCAGTACCTTTAGGCAGGCGGTGCAAGTCAACGAAGAAAAGCTTGGTGGAATGTCTAACATTGATTTCGTTATCTATACGGATACCCCATACGGCATTACAGAACCCACTTTTTTGCAGGAGATTGAATCGTTCGCAGAGTGGCTTAGGGCGAGGGAAGAGGTTAATCATGTCCTCTCATTTACTGATACACTTAAACGATTGAACAAAAACATGAATGGGGATAACCCAGATTACGCTGTTATTCCTACAGACGGAGAGTTGGCCTCTCAATATTTGCTGTTGTATGAGATGTCTTTACCGTTTGGGTTAGACCTTGGAAATCAAATTGATATTGATAAGTCTGCTCTTCGGGTCATTGCGGTAATAGATAATCTAGGTAGTCGAGATATCACTGCCTTAGAAAAAGAGGCTAAAGCATACTTTTTAAACCAGACAAACGGGTATCGTATCGAAGCGGCTAGTCCACCTCTCATGTTCGCGCACATTGGCGAGCGCAATATGAAAAATATGGTTTGGGGGAGTGTATTTGCGCTGGTTCTAATATCAATACTCATATTATTCGCCCTTAAGTCGATAAAACTGGGCGGTATTAGTTTAATTACTAATTTATTACCTGCTGCAATAGGTTTCGGTGTTTGGGGGCTGATCTCTGGTGAAATAAATATGGCCTTGTCTGTTGTAATCAGCATGACGATGGGCATTATTGTCGACGATACAGTTCACTTCTTAACGAAGTATCAAGTGGCGAAATCACAAGATTTATCTGCGGCAGACAGTGTTGTTTATGCGTTTGAAACCGTAGGTATGGCATTAACAACTACTACAGTTGTACTAGCAATGGGGTTTGCAGTACTAGCGTCTTCAAGTTTCGTTTTAAATGCCCATATGGGTATGTTGACGATTATCATTATACTGGCGGCGCTATTGGTTGATTTTATTTTCTTGCCAGCTTTACTTGCATGGTTGGGAGATTCAAAGACGGTCCATAAGGAGTCTTAATATGAAGAGATTATCGAAAAGGTTTTTTTTACTGATCGTATTTATCGCGGTGCATTTTAGCGTAGCTGCTGAGATTCAGGGGGACGAAAAGGCTATTGCCATAGCTAAAGAGCGTAAAGCAAGAGACATTGGCTGGGGTACAAACGAAGCTAAGGTTCTTATGGTGCTGAAAAATGCACAGGGAAATGAAGCAACACGAGAGCTCAAAGTTAAGACATTGGAAGTAGTGGACGATGGTGACAAAGCATTAACTATCTTTGAATCGCCACGTGATGTGAAAGGTACTGCTTTTCTGAGCTTTTCACATGCGTTGGAGGCAGATGAACAATGGATCTTTTTGCCTGCGTTGAAGAGAGTTAAAAGAATATCTTCTAAAAGTAAAAGCGGCCCCTTTGTCGGGAGTGAATTTGCGTTTGAAGATATGACCTCGTTTGAGGTAGAGAAATTTTCTTATGTGTTTTTAGGTGAAGAAAAAGTAAATGGAGAGGAGTGTTATGTTCTAAAGCAAACTCCTCAATACGAGTTTTCTGGTTATTCGTACCAAAAAGTGTGGATAGATAAATCACATTATCGCGTACAAAAAATAGAATTTTATGACCAAAAAGAAGCGCTGTTGAAAACGCTTGAATTATCTGATTATAAGCTTTTTAAAGATAAGTATTGGAGACCAATGAAAAGCTTTATGCGCAACGTACAGACTAGGAAGTCAACGTATCTGTTAACTGAAGAAATGTCATTTGATACAGAACTAACAGACAGCGACTTTGATAAAAACAGTTTAAAGAGAGTTAGATGATTAGAAAAATTCTCGGCCTCGCACTCTCGGTAAGTTTAACCCCCTCAATCAATGCGGTAGAAGTGACAGGTTCAGCCGGCGTTGATTTGCGTTACTACTTACAAGATGCGTTATATCCACAGCAAGAGCGCACATATAGCTCACTATTTGTCTCTCCTGAGCTCTATAGTGAGTTCAACGAAGGGCAAGATACGCTTATTTTCAAACCATTTTATCGTGTTGATGAGCACGATTCTGAGCGAACTCATGGCGACATCCGAGAGTTACAATGGGCACACTATCAAGATGACTGGGAAACAAAAGTTGGTATAGGTAAGGTTTTCTGGGGCCAGACAGAGTCACTTCACCTTGTTGATATTATTAACCAGACTGATGCGGTTGAATCGGTTGACGGGGAAGCCAAACTAGGCCAGCCAATGGTTAGTTTTTCCTATTTTTCTAACTACGGCAATTTCTCTGCTTTTGTTCTTCCGTATTTTAGAGAACGCACGTTCCAAAGCAGTGAAGGGCGTATACGTCCACCTTTGGCAATTTCTGATGCGATTTATGAATCATCCAATGAAGAAAGCAACGTTGACTATGCCTTGCGTTGGCAGTCATCAATTGGTGATTGGGAAGTGGGATTGTCATATTTTACAGGAACGACAAGAGAGCCTGAGTTGGTAACCACTCAATCTTCTGATGGAACAGTGTCTATAAATCCTTTTTACGCCCAAATTGATCAAGTGGGCTTGGATCTTTTAAAGGTGAGCGGCGCTTGGTTACTTAAACTTGAGAGTATTTATCGTAAAGGGCAGTCTGAGGACTTTGCAGCTGTCGTTGCTGGATTCGAATATACCCAAGAAGGCGTCCTTGGCAGTCGTTATGGTTTAGGTTATTTGGCTGAGTATCAGTATGACCAGCGAGATGATAACTTTTTCGCTATTGGCCAAAACGACTTAATGTTAGGATTGCGAATTATTGCCAATGATATCGCTGGGTCGGAAATATTGTTGGGTTTTGTAAAAGACTTGGATGATAAATCCACCTATTCCGCATATCTTGAGGCAAGCAGTCGATTGTCTGCCAACTGGCGCTGGAAAGTGGACGGGTATTTCTTTTCATCGAATGACGAAGAAGATCCATTTTTCTTCTTAAGACGTGATGACCACGTCCAATTTTCATTAGAGTACTATTTTTGAGGTTAGGGATTAAATGAAGCGGTTTGTATGGATAGTTGGTGTTGTATTCTTAGGGTTTTCTCAGGCCTATGCTGCACCAAAAAACTATGGATTAGTCACAATAGCCTACAATGATTTTGACACGTCTGGCGTTAGCGACAAAGAATTTGCTTATAGTGCAGCTTTTGGAAAACAAATACATAAGCAGTGGTATGCAGAGTTAGGTTATTTGAACCTTTTCGATTTTTCGAATGATAACGGCGAAGCCACAGGAGACGCACTGTATTTATCTTTACTCGGTAAAGCTAGCGGGGCTACTGGCGAGTTATTTTATAAAGTCGGGGCTGCTAAGGTGGATGTCGATATTGCAATGCAGTGTGGAGATGGAGACGCCTCAATGGTATGTAGTCAACAAAACAGTCTGGCAGCTGGAGTTGTAGGTTTAGGCTATGACTATTATGTAGGTCTTAGATCAATGGTACGCATTGAATATATCCATATGTCGGGGGAAGATAGCTTTTCGACAAATATGTTTAATGTCGGCTTTAGGTATAACTTCAACTGACCCCTAATAGGTTTGAATCCAAATATCGTTTGGTGGTGTAAAAATAGATAAATTCTCAACAATGGATTTACAATGAAAAACGAATTAGACAGCAAGTTCTTACTTCAGGTTTTCGATAAGATTCGCCAACATGGCGCGAAAGAAAATGAACAGTACAAACTTAATGGGATAACAGCGTTTACAGACCACGACGGTTACACGCTTTACATTGAAGATGTTAATGTGAAGCTGCAGTTCGGCTTTCACAACCAATACCATTTTGACTATGACTCAAAAGAGCAATATGAATCGTTTGAGAAAAAGTTAAAGCAAATAGATAAAGAATACTAATGGTCAGGCTTACGTTTTCATAAGAGAAAGCAGGCCGTGGCCATTAAAGACGAATGTTGGACGAGCTTAAGCTATCTTTTGACCGCAAACTCCGTGTGAGCGGTCTGTCCTAATTAGCCCCATAAAAAACCTTCTGTTACAATGCCGCCACTTCGTTTTAAAGGAAATAGACATTGGCGGCGGCAATAAAAGCTCCTAAATTTAAACTAGCCTTTTTAGGCCCTAAATTTTGGCCTGTATGGTTAGGTGTTTTCGTCCTCTATGCCATTACATGGCTGCCCTTACCTGTAATCCGCGCTATTGGTGGCGGTACCGGTAAACTTATCGCATTAATAGTGCCTAAACGCGCTAAAGTCGCAAAGCGAAACTTGGCACTGTGGGACCCCACGCTTACACCTGGTGAAGTAGACGCGCTTTACAAAGAAAACATTCGACGTACAGGTATGGCGTTATACGAAACCGCCATGGGATGGTGGTGGCCTAGCTGGCGTGTAAAACGCGCCATTGAAATTGAAGGCACCGAACATGTTGAAGCGGCATTAGCCAGCGGCAAAGGCGTATTCGGCATGGCCCTTCACAACATGAACTTAGAGTTTGCGTGTCGGGGAATTGGCTTTTTTCATCCCAGTATTGCGTTTTATCGCAAGCACAACAATCCGTTAGTTGATTACCTTCAGTATCACGGGCGAAATCGCTCAAATAAATACATGATTGATAAACGCAATGCTAAGGCATTACTTGCGGCGCTTGATGACAAAGAATTGTGTTTGTATTTGCCTGACCAAGACTACGGTCCGAAGCAAAGTATATTTGTCCCATTTGGTGGGGTAAAAGAGACCGCGACCACAACGGCAACGCTCATGTTTATTAGGCGGAGCCACTCTGAACCCATGCTTATAACGTCGCAATACACGAAGCGCGGTTACAAAATTAAAATATATCCACCGCTTTCTGAATTAGGCGATATGGAAGATGCTGAAGCATTAACATTGCTCAATCAACATGTAGATGCGGCAGTGAAAGAGCAACCAGAAAGCTACTTGTGGATGCACAAAAGGTTCAAAACCAGACCCGCATCTAACCCAGAGTCTCTGTATAAATCACTATAGTTGGGTATGAATAAACACCTAGCGATGAAAATTAGATAAATAGAATAATAGGCTTATCGTCTAGAGGTAGACTAAAATAGAAGAATTATGCTTAACTTCATACACATAGCATAAGCTGATTTTCGATTAAAAGTGGCTACACATTGGTAAGTTATGGGACAGACAAGTTATTCAAGTTCATCGTTTTGGGCAAAGCAAATTGGCATAGCGGCAGTGCTTGTTATCATTGCGGGCGTGCTCATCTATATGCTTCAAACTCAGGACCAAGAGCCTGTTCCTCAAGGGCAGGCGGAAGAGAAGTCTGTCTCACGTGGTTTAAGTGAATTCTATCGAGACTTTCGAATGTCGGCTACCGACCCGGTGGAGGACGAACAGGGGGATTTCGTACTGGATGTTGCGGGCGTCGATCCAAATTTAGACAATAAGCTTGCGCAAATGTCTAGCCAAACCCGCCCAGTTGAAAAGAACTGGACCGGTGAGCATAAATACCGCACGTTCCAGGAAGGAAATACATTACGCGAAGCAATTTCGCAGTATGCACAGGCCGAGGGGATGCAGGTGATATGGAACCTCGAACAAGATTTTGTTATTAAGCACCAGTTCCAATTAGACAACACTGTAGCGGGTTCGTTGGCTAAGATTGCCAGCGCCATAGATAGTAGTTTCGAGGGGCAGGTAAAAGCTTATTTGTGCGCAGAACAGCGTTCGCTGGTGGTGACGGCCGAAGAAACGGAGTTCCTCACCACCAACTGCCGTATAGTTAGAGGTTAATCGTTCTCGGTTAATCGTTACACGTTCCAAACAGTGTATCCCAATGTTGGGTTACTTGTTCTCGGATGGCGTCTAGCTCTTCACTTTGATCTGCATACTTAGTATCCGCTAACGTTAAGTGATGATATTGTTCACGCAGTTTTAAGTACGCTTTTTGTAATTTGTGTGCAGTGGTCGCATCAATGATGTCACTCTTAACCGCTGCGTCGAAAATGCGCAGATTGTCCGGGTACTCCATCATGGCTGAATGTAAGTGCGCATTAGCCAACACAAGATATTGAGCCATGAACTCGATGTCGGTAATACCACCGACACACTGCTTTAAATCAACCTTATCGTTGTTCTTTGAAAGCAGATGTTCGCGCATTTTTAAGCGCATTTTGCATACGTCTTCAGCCAGCGCGTTCACGTCTCTTTCCCTTCCTAATACGGTATTTCTTACACGTGTAAAATCGCTTAATAGAAGAGGGTCTCCACAAATAGCTCTGGCACGCACCAACGCTTGATGTTCCCACGTCCACGCTTCTTCTGTCTGATATTTTTCAAAACCGTCAATATGACAGCACAACAGTCCTGCATTTCCAGAAGGGCGCAAGCGGAGGTCTGTTTCATATAATTGGCCAAACAAGGTCTTAGTATTGAGAAGGTGCATAATGCGTTGCGCCAGCTTAATGTAAAATTGCTGTGCCTCAATAGACTTCTTGCCGTCTGTACTTACCCCGCGAGGGGCGCTATGTAAAAAGACCAAATCTAAGTCAGAGCCATATCCGAGTTCATACCCGCCTAGTTTTCCATAGCCAATAACTGCAAACCCTTTGTCGGTTCCTTCTAAGTGTGCTGGAACGCCATAGCGCTGCTGCATTTGCATCCACGCTGCGTCTACCACGTTTTCCAATATTACTTCAGCCAGTACCGTAAGCTTATCGCTCACGTTGTTTATGGGCAGTGATTCACTGATGTCGCTGGCGGCGATACGTAGCTGCTGGCAAAGCTTAAACTGCCTCCAGCCATCCATAAGCATTTCAACATCATCTTGTTCAATACGAAGCATGGTTTCACGCAGCTCCAGCTGATATTCCTGTTTGCTGGTATGAATATCAGTGTTCTGCTGACCGAGATATAACGGCGTGAGTAATTCATCCAACAATAAGGGAAAGCGCTTAATTTCTTGGGCAATCCAGTCACTGCGCTCACATAGCCTTACTAACTGCTTGAGTACGTCCGGGTTTTCGAGCAATAGGTCAAGATAGGTAGTACGGCCAGTAATCGCTTCTATTACGCCAAGTAAACGGTCGAGTACCTGTGGGATGTAATTTGGGTGTTGGTTAATAAGCACATACAAGATTTCAGGGAGTAGCTTATTTAATGTGTCTTCGCCCTTTTGACCAATACGATAATTGCGCTGCTTATCTTTGAAGGCAATAAGAATAGAAAATATGCCTTTAATATCACTAGAAGAAAGGTGTTCGCTAAAGGTTTCAGTAAACTCATCTTCTTGCAGCGCTAAACGCCATGCATCTTGGCAGGCAGTGAAAAGCTGGTCTTCTTCTGAGTGCGTATCATGGGATTCCTCAACTAATTCATTGAAGTGTGTGTGAACACGTGCCATGGCAGCATCTAAATGTGCTAAAAAGTCACGGTAAGATTCAAACCCCATTACTCCTATTAGTGCGTTTTGTTGCCAAGGTAATTCAGGAAGGGTCTGGGTCTGCTGGTCTTGAGCTTGTTGAAGCGTATGTTCTACTTTTCTTAGGAACAGATAGTCCTGCTTAAGTTGTTGTGTTACTTCACTTTCGACAATATCGAGCTCGGTTAGAGCGTCTAAAGTGCGAAGTAATGACTTACTCTGTAATTCTGGCTCTCGTCCTCCATGGATCAACTGAAAGCTCTGAGCAAAAAACTCCACTTCCCGAATGCCACCAGCGCCGAGTTTTATATTGTTACTCAGTCTGCGTCTGCGTATTTCTGTGGCGATCAGCTTTTTCATGTTACGGAGAGCATCCAGCGTGGTGAAGTCTAAGTAACGGCGGAAGGTAAAAGGGTGTAAAATGCTGTTTAACCATTTCACATCTTGCGAATTATCATCGTTAATCACCCGCGCTTTTACCATGGCAAAGCGCTCCCAATGGCGACCTTGGTCTTGGTAATAGTCTTCAAGTGCGGCGAAATGCATTACGAGCGGTCCGGAATCGCCAAAAGGGCGTAAACGCATATCAACGCGATAGACTTGGCCATCATTAGTTACTTTATTCAATGCTTGGATGAGCTTTTGCGCGACCTTGGTAAAAAACTGCTGGTGCTCTAAGCTTTTTCGCCCTCCTTGGGTTTCGCCTTTTTCAGGGTACGCAAAGATTAAATCGATATCAGAAGAAAAGTTGAGCTCTTTCCCTCCTAATTTCCCCATTCCTAGGATATACATGTGCATATCTTTGCCGTGACTTTGTGGTTTTCCATAGCGCGCTGCTAAGTGTTGATAAAGCCAGTGGTATGCACCGCTAATGAGTACATCGGCTAATGCAGAAACATGTATAAGTGATGTATCTATGGGTTGCTTGTTGAGAACGTCGAGGAAAGCAATTCGTGCCATCTCTTTGTTTCTGAACTCCCTCAATACTTGCATTAGATCATCTTCGCTAACAACGCCTTGCAATTTATCGTCGAGGGCTGTGTGGTAGTCAGAAGATATGGTAGTGCCAACGGACTGGAGTTCTTCACTGTTTTCTAAGGGGCGATAATGTTCAACGATTCGAGAAACAAACGAGGGCTTTTGAATCAGTGTTTCTGCTAAGAATGCTGAACGGGAAAACGCTTGTTTTAGCGTTTCACTATGGGCTTCAACAATCACTTTGTCATTTTCACTCATTACCGGTGCTGTTAACAACTGCTGCCAAAACTTTTCAGCAAGTTCTGCGTTTGTCATGCTATTTTCGTTGTCTATTGGCATAATGCTCGCGTCTTATGAGATATCACTCGTGTTAAACGGATGAATACTCACAATTGTAATTGCAAGTACTCAAGGCTAAGTGTTGCTGGACCCATGAATATATGGCCCAAAATTCACTGTCGGCAAGTGCCTGCTAACCCTGGGTGTAATACATAGGTTGTTAGGCCCTGACTAAAATAAATCTGAACAAGTTCGATGTCATCGTTGTACAAATTTGTATCGGATGAATGCTATTCATTTAGCTGTCACTGATATTTCGATGTAAATGTGAAAATAATCAGACGAACTTTGTGTGTTCAAGGAGCAAAGATAACGTGGAAGCCTTAGTAAAACTAGTACCCCTAACGCAAGAACTGTTGATTTACCTCGCTATGGATGTAGCGATAGCGTTAGTACTGCTAATGATTATGAAGTGGCTGACGGGCGCATTTAGAAAATACTCAGTAACAGAAGAGCTAGGTGTAAAAGATAACTTCGCATTTGGGATTAGTATTGCAGGCGGCATGCTGTCGCTGTGCATCGTATTAAGCTCTGTTGTTGGACGTCATATTGGTATGGGTTACAAAGAAGCGGCGATTGGAATGGTAACCTTCGGTATTGTGGGCATTATACTAGTGAAATTTGGGCGTTTCGCTCACGATAAACTGGTACTCAATAAAGTAGATACCCATGCCATGATAGCCGATAGAAGCGTTAGTGTTGCACTGGTTGATGCTGCAAGTCTTGTTGCGAGTGCAATCGTTTTGCGCAACATCATGGTGTGGGTAGATGGCAGTGATATGAATGCGCTTATAGCAATTGTAACGGGGTTTACTGTTGTCTTAACTATGCTGCTTGTCATGACGCGAATTTTAGAATTTAGGTATGCGAGAGACAATCAGAACGATTCATTCCAAGGGGCGCTGGAAAAAGGGCAGTTAGCACTTGCTATCGAGCATACCGGTAACTTACTTGGTACAGCAATGATTGTATCTGCGGCCAAGAATTTGCTCATTTACAACCCGTCCGGCTACGTGAGCAACGTAACGGGCTGGTTGATTGTCAGTGTAGGTCTGGCGATTGCACTTCACATTCTGGTACTAGCGAGCAAAAAAATTATCTTATTTGGCATGAATTTCCGTCAGGAAGTTGATCAACAGCATAACGTTGGCGTAGCTGCACTCGGGTTCACGCTCAGCATTGGTAACGCTATGATCATCAATGGTGTGCTAGGCGGGTAGGGGAAAACCGTTTTATAAAGAATTGATGAATTATACTAATCTTCGAATTGGGCTCGAATACACAATAATTCATGGAGTTGCCCTTTATGAATAATTCGATTTTTCTGAGGGCGACTCATTCTTTTTACTTCATACTCAAGCTTTGAAGCGTGGGATTTATCAGTAACTTCGAATACCGCTTTAAAACTCAGTGGTGCTTTGCCTTTTAAGGCTTTTGCGCCACCTTTTAACTCTCCTCTATGCTGGGCGATACGGCGCTTGGGGTCTGTGGTAATCCCTGTATAAATGTGCCCGAGCTTGTTTTCGACTAAGTAAAGATACCAAGGTGGTCTTGAGGTTCCCCGGTGGGTATTGTCGTCGTTGACTGATATACTTTGTGACAATGTAATTCAATGTAAATTATTACTCTTAGCCTAATGTTAGCAGAATTATCCAAAGGCTAGGCGTAAATATAATACTTCGATAATTGCGTAATGTTGGTTACCATAGAGAATCAGCGCGCTGTATCGATAATAGGTATTTACGCTTATAGTTTCGAACGCACATTTTTAATGGAAAAACGGTAAATTGCATGTACGAAAGTTATTATGGACTTAACTCGAAACCGTTTCAGTTAACCCCAGATCCAGAGTTTTTCTTCGCAAGTAAGTGGCACAAACGCGCCATGTCCTATCTGCAGTACGGTCTTTCCCAAGCTGAAGGTTTTATTGTTATCACCGGTGGAATAGGAACCGGAAAAACTACCGTTGCAAACAGCCTGCTTGAAGAAATTGAAGACGACATCGCAGCTGCTCAGATAGTAACGCCTAAGCTGTCGCCAGATGAACTGGTAAAAATGGTCGCATCTAAATTTGATATCCCTACGGAAGGGCGTTCAAAAGCCGATATATTAAAAGCACTCGAAATCTTCTTGTACGATCTAAATAAAGCAGGTCGACGTGCGTTGTTACTTGTGGATGAAGCACAAAACCTACCGCTTGAGACTATCGAAGAGTTGAGAATGCTAAGTAACTTTCAGCTAAACGGTAAGCCGCTAATTCAAAGTTTCTTACTGGGGCAGGAAGAGCTTCAACCCATTCTGCGAGCGCCAAATATGGAGCAATTTAGACAGCGAATTGTGGCGTCTTGCCATCTTGCTCCGCTTTCGTTGGAAGAGTGCAAAGAATATATTGAGTACCGTTTGCACCATGCAGGGTGGAACGGTTCACAGTTATTTAGTGATGAGGCATTTGAAAGAATTCACATGTTCTCTCGCGGTATCCCACGAAAAATTAATACGCTAATGGACAGAGTAATGCTCTATGGCTTCTTAGAAGAGTTAGATAACTTCGATGCTGTTGCAGTTAATGAGGTGATTGAAGAAGTTAAAGCCGAAATGTTTGAACCGGAAAAAACTGGCGCAGAAGTGACAGAGCACATGGGCTTTGCTGACCACCCTGAAAGCCAAACCATCATGACGCCTAAAGGCAACGTTATTCGTGACTCTAAATACTATTTAGATATGCTAGCTGAGTTAGTCGACGCCTTAGATGATGCTATTTCACAGAAAGTGAAAATGACCCAGTACGTGGATAAACTGATGAAGAAGAAGTTTAAGACGTATGTGCGGCTTAAGAGTGATGATAAGAAAGAGTAATTCCAATACCTAACATCATTTAGTTTGTAGAATAAGAGGGAGCGGGAACAGAAAAATTATCAATTTGGCTTACCCAATTTCCGCCTTCAATACTCGGTAAATTTAGCGTTGTGCTCCGCGGCCCCTGCCACGAGGTGAATATGTTAACGTTAACAAAAGCCTTCTTTCTTGATAGTCACCAAACTGACTTACAGAGTCGAGAGAGCGATACTGCCCCTGTAACCCCAATATAAAACTTTCTCTTATACTGAAGTTTGCTCCAACGCTTCCAAAATAACTATCTGAATCTCTCGGCTCTTCACTGTCGAATTCGGTTTTAATGTATGAAAGACTGGCATTAAGTGATGTTCGCACGCCTAACCTTGCTATGAGTGAAGTAGATATTGAATGTTGAATTGAGTCAGGCGTGTCATCAAAAAATAATGACTGTAAACGGCTTCCTCTTACTGAAACTGTAATTCTATTGAATTGATAACCTGTGTTAAAGATCCAATTTTTTCTAATTCGTTCGCTATCGTTTATATTATCTTGAAAAGTCGAAAGGTCAGTAAACTGTTCACCTGGCTGCAATTCGTAATTTAGAGTATCGGGTACAAAACAATCTTCTAGTGAAAAAAATGTATCAGGGCAGACAAATACACCATCACTGTTTTCTTCAAAAACAGATGAGCTTGCTGTTACACTTTCTGTATAGGTAGCACTTGCCCTAAGTTTACGGTTCGCATAGTTGAAGGCAAATGATTCTGTATCTCCAAAAAACGCAACACCCTTACTCCCAGATATATTTGTTCTTGGGCTCAGTTCCAAACGAAAATCTATAGAATAAAATCCGCTATCGTCGCTATTTGATAACTGGCTTTGTTGGTCAACAGTATTGTAGGCAATTCGCAGCAAGTTTCGGCGATTTTGATATAGTAATCCAGCACTGTAGGTCCGAAATGTATCAACACCTGCTGTATTATTTAAATCTTGTTTGGATTCGCGTGCACCCGCTGTAAGAAAGAGGTGGTTGTTAAGAGCAAAGTTCAAATCTGCACTAGAATTGCGTCGCTTAGTGTCGAAGCTATCTTGTCTCTGAGCCTCACGATAATTACTGGATATGTTCCAGCGAAAGAATGTGAAGCGTTCTCCACTTGTGAAATTAATGCTTGTTTGGTAGCTCGTTGTTTCAAATGCTGTTTCGCTGTTGCTGCTCCGTTCACTCTCAAACAATGACGCAGATGCATTACCCGAGAGATTGAACCAAGAATTGCCTAGTCGTATAGCTTGAATACCAGCGGTATTATTGCGAGTTTTAGCAAGGTTGTTCGGGTTCGTGACCAAATCATCGATAAGCAAGTTGTTGGCATTTACAGAGTTAAACTGCTGAGAACCATTTCCAAATAAAAATATGCGTTGGTTATAAAGCTCATACCTTCCGTTGTAACTCGTTGTTAAATAACTTTCAAATGAGTAGGAAGATGTATCTCTGTAAATATTTCTACTGTTAACTGATGCTGAAGCTTGGAGTTTGCTGCTACGATATGTCAAAAGAACACGAGGGCTTACCTCAGAGGCGAAGAAGCTTTCTCGGCTATCTGCAACCCTTTCAACGTAATTAAGGGAGCTAAACGCAGACGGGATTATATCAAACTCAGCAGAGCGCAAACTTAAAGAAGTAAAACTTAATAGATAGATGCAAAACAATGTTGAGGTAAAAACCAGTCCTTTGTCTTTCATTTGCTAACTTCCGTTACTTCCATAGTAATACCCGTAATAACCAGGGCCATTATCTTCTCTTAGAGATTTATTAACTACAAAGCCGATAGCCATCTCTGGGTTCAAATGTGCTACGGCGTTTTTAATGTCATGGATTTTGCTGCGACCCTCATCGCAAACAATAATAGCTTGACCCGCTAAGTTAGCGAGAACTGAAGTTTCATTGATACCCAAAAGAGGGGGGGTGTCAATAATAACTATGCGATCTTTATAGCGGGTAGAAAACTCATCAACCGTATTACTCATTACTTCGCTGGCTAACAGCTCATTCGACAAGTTGTGGGACTTACCTGCAGCGATAAGTTTAAGTTTGGGAATGTTTGTTGATAACATAACATCAGATATCTCCTTTTTTTCTCCCAAAAGATACTCTATCAACCCTTCTCTGTTCTGAGCACCCAAGGTTTTCATTACGTTAGGACGCAAAACATCCGCATCCACAAGCAGTACTGTTTTATCTTGTTCAGAGGCAATACTCAATGCTAAATTTACCGCAGTAAATGTTTTTCCCTCTCCTGGCTTTGAGCTAGTTACCATAACGACATTACTACGCTCTATTGTTTTTGAAAGAGGGCCGAAGGCATTTGATAGAATCTTTCGTTTTATTGCTCGATACTCTTCGTTAATAAGTCGTCTTTCAACGCTGTTATCGACCATCCCTTTTTGGCTCAGCAGGCTTAAGTCGAGCTCTAACTCTTTATTTAATGAACTACTCTCATAATCTGAGTTATTTGATTGCACTTCAACTGAGCAGGAAGACTTTTTGGGGTCTGGGGGAACCCTATCATTAAGGCTTTGTTGTTCTGTCGCTTCATTATTGTCAACTTTCGACTTCTTATTTTTAGCCAGCGCTTTTTCTATAGTGCTCATAGGACAAACCGCTCATACAAATTAATATTCATCATTGAAAGTAAAACCAAAGCACCATAAATTGCAATCAGAATAGATGACAAAATAAGAAAAATATACAAATGCTTACGCTGTTTTCTCTTTACGGTATTAATGCCTAAATCAGTTACCGTGCCGTATATCGGCAGTGAAACGAGAGAGTTCAATTGCTCGGCTCTCATCAAGACAGGCGAAAATTGAGATACTAAAAATGCCAACCCCAAGCCGCCAGCAAACCCCACTACTAGAGTCGCTGTGTACAGCAGAATCCTATTGGGCCCAGAGGGTTGTCGCGGGAGAACCGGAGGAGAAATAACTCTAAATTTTAGGTCATCATCAGAAATGTCAGCTTTTTTGCCTAGTTGAGCGGAATCTTGTCTTTGCAATAACTGCTCATATTTACTTTTTATAATGCCGTAATCTCTATTTAGCGCTTTTTGTTCTAACTCGAGCTGTGGCACAAAATCAATCTTAGCTTGGAGTTCTGCGATACTTGACTCGAAATTGCTCTCTCGGACCTTCAATGAGGCCAATTGACTCTCAAGTTGGCTGATATCAATAGATAGAGGGTTATCTGCGCTCATAGATGAAATGTTTTCGATACTGGCGATATAGCTTTCTACCTCATTTCTTCTTAGTTCAGACAATTTGGCTATCAGGTTCTTTGTCTCTATAACATCTGGATATTCGTCGGTGAATCTGAGTCTTAACTCGTCGAGCTTACTCTCTAGCGATGCTATCCTTGAATCGTAGCGAGTCGGTATGAGACTCCCATCTCCAGAATCAGCATTTTGCATAAGTTTTATATTTTTCTTCAGAGACTCAATTTGCTGTTGAATTTCTTCTATTGTTCTTCGAGTTGTTAATAAGTTTGACTCAGCAGTTTTTAGGCGAGAATAGTACGATCCTGTTTCAGGTAATATATCCGAATACTTTCTTTTGAAATCGGCAACACGCATCTCGGCTTCAATGAGTCTTTGTTCATATTCGTCAATCTGCTGTTGAAGAAACTGATAGGCCGAATCTGACTGAACCCTGTTTTGTCCCAAGCTACCTTCTATCAATAGGTTTAGTGTTTCTTGAACGACATCGCGAGCTGTGCTCGGTACTTGGTTCATGTATGAGATATTATAAATATTACTTCTGCCACCAGAACTAATCTTGATATCTCTTTCAAGTTCTTTTATTAATTGGTCAAAAGCGCCCGGTCCAATCGCTTTGATATCTAAATCTGTTTCTCTGGCTATACGTTCGAGGTTTTCTCTGCTTTTCAGTGTCTTTGCAATGAGACTGACTTCTTGAGCTTGATTCGGGTTTATAACCAACCCTCTAAGCAAAGGGGCAAGCATAGAGCGAGTATCTACGTGCACTCTTGCTGAACTTGAATAGGTATCCGGTAACGTGAGAATGTAAACAAAACCGATAGGACAAACCAACCAACTGACAATGAGAATATAACGTTTTTTTATCCATATGCCTTTTAGGTAATCCAATACCTGCGCATACAACTGCTGTAAGTCAAACATCTACTTCCCTAATTTCTAAAACCAAGCTTCTGGAACTATCAGAATATCACCTGGCAGCATATCTACGTTTTTTTCAATGTCTCCATCACGGATAAGGTCATCAACAAATAAGCGATACACTTTTTGTTCACCATTTTCAATCCGTATCAGCTGAGTGTTGTTGCCATCTGCAAACTCTGTAATACCACCCACTGTAATCATAAGGTCGAGAAGGGTCATATTTTCTTTGTAATTAACTGCCTGCGGACTCGTTGCTTCACCTATTACTCGAACTTGTTCACTAAATGGCCCTACATAACCACCTATAGTCACAGAAACTCTAGGGTTGTTAATATATACGCTGAGTTTTTCTTCCAGCTCTCTTGCTAACTGTGTAGGCGTGCGGCCGGTAACTTCTATATCTTCGATAAGTCGCGTCGTTATCATTCCATCTGGACGAACACTGAATGAGCCAGAAAGCTCTGGGTTTCGCCACACAAATATATTCACCGAGTCGCCAGGGCCTATAAGATATTTGTAGTCGTTTATATCCGTCGTAAAGGATGGGTGGAGTGTGGCTCTAGGTAGTACGCTTTTTGTTGAGCACCCACACATAAATGACAATACTGTTACGAAACACAAGAGTTTTAAATCTAACATTTTTAACTTCATCTTTGCGAGCCCTTGTTAAATCCTTTTGAAAGCGAACATTTTGCTTGCTTATAAAACACAATGACACTCATTGTTAACTGATTTAATAAATTAGGCAAGTTCTTAAAATGTGACGCGCATAACCAAAGTTATTTTGTGTTGACTCTTCAGTCACGATTTCATATTAATTGTTTTAGTATGATGAATTGGGGTACCATTTATCGCTGTTGTGTCTTAATAACGAATGCCAAGGATTTCAGTGGATGGCTTTTAATAACAAGAAACAGAATAAACGCTCAAACGCGCTCGTTATAAGTGACTTTATTCTAGTTAGCTACATTACGTATCTGATGTATGTGATTCTTGACACATATTACGTACAAACACCGGTTAGCACGATACAAGTGCTTACGACAACTTTCTTGTTTACTCTTCTTATTGTCATTACTTCGCTTTCCGTTGGCTTATATGAAAGCAAACTTAGGGAAACTTTTCGCGGAATCATTAGACGCATCTTTGTCAGTGTTGGCATTGCTTATTTTTGTATTGAAATTGCTAGCGCCGCGTTTGGTGAATTTTTAAAAGTTCACGACTACTTTCTACCAGCTTCTGCAGCTGTCTCCATCCTTACATTGGTTGTTTTTCGTTATTTTACCACCCGCCTAGGTTTGATGGGGCTCGGTAAAACTCGAACTCTTATAATAGGTGCAGGGGAAAGAGCATCTATTATTGAAAAAAGAATGCGAAGGGATGTCGACCGCATAGGATTTGAAATCGTAGGCTTTATTCCTGTCCCTGGTGACAATCGAGAGGAGGGTATAAAGTCCGAAAAAATCGTTCACATCAAATTAGAGAATAACCTGCGGCAGTTTATCATGGGCAATGATATTGAAGAGATAGTCATTGCTTGTGACCAAAGGCGAGGAACTTTGCCCTTAGAGGCGCTGTTCGAATGTAAGCTTAGAGGCGTAGAGGTAACAGAGCTTTTAGACTTTATGGAGCGTGAAACAGGTCAAATCGTGGTGAATCTTATGTATCCATCTTGGGTTATTTATTCAAATGGATTCTCAACGCAAAATTACCTGCGAGATTCTATTGATTACTTTGTCAATGCGACTCTTGCATTCGTCGTACTGTTACTCGCTTGGCCATTTATGTTACTAACTGCGTTAATGATATATATTGACGATGGCTTTAGGACCGGTACTTCTGTATTGTATAAACAAGAAAGAGTTGGTCTCAATGGTAAACTCTTTGAGATAATGAAGTTTAGAAGCATGCGCCCGGACGCGGAGATTGATGGCGCGAAGTGGGCCAGTAAAAACGATGATAGAGTGACTCGCATAGGTCAGTTTATAAGAAAGTATAGAATAGACGAACTTCCCCAATTATTTAATGTGTTTAAAGGCGAAATGGCTTTCATAGGCCCAAGGCCCGAAAGGCCTGAGTTTGTAGAGCAGCTGGTAAGAGAAATACCGTATTATAACCAACGCCATAATGTTAAACCTGGATTAACGGGGTGGGCGCAGTTGAATTATCCTTACGGCTCTTCAGTGTCTGATTCAATGGAGAAGCTCAAATTCGACTTATATTATGTAAAACATCAAAGCTTGTTACTTGACCTGTTAATTCTGATTAGAACAACAGAGGTTGTTTTGTTTGGACGCGGAAGATAACGCACTATTTACGAGAACTCTCCATTGAGAAATGCAATGACGGTAGATGTCGAAGATTACTTTCAAGTCTCGGCGTTTGAAAAATCTATCACCCAAAATGAATGGTCAAAGCTTCCATTAAGAGTTGAGGATAACACTAACCGTTTGCTCGATTTGTTTGCTGAACACGATGTTAAATCAACCTTTTTTTGCTTGGGGTGGGTGGCTGAAAAGTGTCCTAATGTTATACGAAGAATAGTTGACGAAGGTCACGAACTCGCCAGCCATGGTTATGACCACACGCGATTACATTTTTTAGATCGTGAGAGCTTTTTGCAGGACGTGAGTAAAAGTAAGCGAATTCTTGAGGATGTAAGTGGCTCTGCGGTTATTGGTTATAGAGCCCCTAGTTTTTCTATTAATGAGAAAACACAATGGGCTTATGAAGCTTTGGCTAAGCTTGGCTTTGTTTATTCATCTAGCACTTATCCTATTGCCCACGATCTTTACGGCGTACCAACTTGGCCTCGGTTCAAACATGATCGCCCCGAAGGAATAACAGAAATTCCGGTTCCTACACTAAGTATCAGAGGTAGGAATAAAGGCATCGGAGGAGGGGGCTATTTTCGATTGCTACCCTATTGGCTGTCGAAACGCAGAATTAATCGCTATTTGGCTGATGAGAAGCATCCCTTTAGTTTTTATTTCCATCCGTGGGAAATCGATGCGGAGCAACCAAGAATAAATAGTATACCGCTAAAATCTCGCTTCCGACATTATGTAAACTTGCGTCATATGGAAGGGAAACTTCGTGAGTTGATGACAGATTATCGCTGGGGCACGATGGCAAACGTATATGGGCTGAAGGAACAGAAAGAATGTCAGAAAGAGTTCATAGACTAGAAAAAAACGGTCCTGACCACGAACGCTGGGACGCGTATGTCAAAAGCCACAAAGACGGGTCTTTTTTTCACCTTTCAGGGTGGAAAAAAGTTATCTACGAGACGTATCATCACTTACCACATTATCTTTATCTAGAAAGAGATGGTGTTATCGTGGGTGTTTTACCACTCTTCGAACAACGGAGTTTAGTCTTTGGGCATACATTAATTTCTACGCCCTTTTGCGTAAACGGCGGAGCGATTGCTGAAGATGATGCGGGTTTATTGCTACTCGAGCAAGCAGCAGCTGCTCTAGGGAAGCAGCTAAAAGTGGATTACATTGAGTTCAGATATGCTGTGCCCCGCGAGAATAATCCTGATTTAACCTTAAACTGCCATCACTCTACTTATCGCATGCCAATTGCTGAGAGCGAGCAGGAAGTCCTTCTGTCAATAAAGAAAAAGCAGAGGGCTAATGTTCGACAGTCATTGAAAAATAACTTGGTTGCCGAGAAAACAACAGATACCGATTCCGTACATCGCATTTATTCAGAAAGTGTGAGAAATCTTGGAACACCAGTGTTTCCGAAAAAGTTCTTTGCCTCATTAAAAAGCACATTTGGTGACGATGTAGATTTGATGCGCGTTAAGAAAAATGACGTACCGGTGTCCGCCGTGCTTTCTTTCTATTACAAAGACACAGTGCTGCCGTATTATGGCGGCGGTACTCCTTACGCAAGAAAGTTAAAAAGTAATGACTTCATGTACTATACGCTTATGTGTAGGGCAAAACAGGAAAGAGGTAGCAAAATATTTGATTTCGGTCGCAGTAAAAACGAGTCGGGTTCTGGTAATTACAAAAAAACGTGGGGAATAGAACCACAGCCTCTTTATTACTATTGTCAATTGATCGAAGCAGATGCATTGCCAAACCTAAGTCCAGACAACCCTAAATACAAATATTTTATTCAAGTTTGGAAAAAGCTTCCGCTATTTATCTCCGAACGCATTGGGCCTTATTTAAGTAAGTATTTGGGCTAGCCTAGTGAAAATTACAGCAGAGCAGGGAAGTAGTATGTTGAACCAAAATTCATTAAAGTTATATATGGCTTTTGGGGTGGCACTGCTCTTAGTTTGGTTTAGTGTCTACTTTCAAGCTTTAGCACATATGGCTCAAGTATGGAGCGATTCCGAAACATTTAAACACTGTTTCTTCATAATTCCTATTTCTTTATATTTGATATATGAGAAAAGAGTCGAATTGAAAGGCGTCCGTTATAGACCTACTTGGGTCGTAGCTGTTCCCCTAATTCTTACCCAAATACTATTTGTATTGGCAGACCAATTTAGCATTCAATTATTCGCACATTTCAGTGCGGTAACCACTTTAGCCCTTCTATTGTGGGGCTATTTGGGTCATCAAGCGTTTCGCATAATTCTGTTCCCAGTGATGTACTTATATTTCTGTGTTCCCTTTGGTGAAGAGTTTGTTCCATATCTGCAAATTATTACAGCTGATATAAGTTGCGTATTACTCCAATTGGTAGGAATTCCCGTTTATCGCGAAGGTCTCTATCTATATTTACCCAACGGCACATTTCACGTGGCTGAGGCATGCGCAGGTATTCGCTTTCTTATTGGTACTTTTGCTTTAGGAATACTTCTCGCCTACTTGAACTATCAGTATTGGTGGAAGAGAGCTTTGTATGCGGTCGTGTGTGCCATCTTGCCTATCATTGCAAACGGTATCCGTGCTTTCGGCATTATGGTCATTGGTTATTCTACAGACATGAAGCATGCTGTAGGTGCAGATCATTTAGTCTATGGCTGGTTTTTCTTTTTATTTGTGCTCATATTATTGTTTTTATTAGGAAATGTCGGTAACGATTCGGTGCCTAAATCCACATCGCAGGGCATTTGTTACTCGATAAACAAGCGAACAGAAGTCAATCTTTTCCTCCTCGTGATTCTTATAGCTCCAATGCTGACGAATAACTGGTTAAAACAAGACCAAAAATTAAATGTAGAAAAAATAGAGTATGCATTGTTTCAGCAGTTCAATACGCTAGAGGCCACGTCTCGGGGATGGATGGATAGTAAAGAAAGCGCTATTAAACCATCGTGGTCAGGCTTGATAGATGGAGTGCCAATTAGGATTACTTATCGAAAAAACAAAAGAGATCAAGAGCTTGTTAGTTCATTACACCGTCCGTTCAATAATGACGACTTTAGTTTATTATCAGTTGAAGGTGAGGTATCGGTTGGCAAAAATAGTTATAAGAGAGTTGTAATACAAAATGTCTACGGCGAGAGAAAGGTCCTACTAATTTGGTATCAACTTCGAGATGCCGCGATTGCAGGTCCATTGGAGACAAAGTGGCAGCAGTTTCTATTTAGACTTCAAGGTCAGCGTACCGACGGATATTACGTTGTAGCAGAAGTAGAGGCGGATAAAACGGTAAAGGAAGTCATATCAACTCTTCGTCACTTAGCGCTACCAAAAATAATAAAAGAGGAACAACATGACTAGAACGGTTGTGTTTCATGTTGTTTATGCTCTGCACATAGGTGGGCTTGAAAGGGTGTTAGTGAATACTATTTCAAGGATGCCGCGAAATTATCAGCATATCGTTATTTGTTTAACGTCTTATTCAGAGAGCTTTGCTTCTTTGCTCCCTGAAAATACAGAATTAATTGCGCTATCAAAAAGAGAGGGACAAGACTTTGGTTTATACCTCAAATTCTTTAAGCTAATTAGGAAATATAAGCCCCACATTGTTCATACATATAATTTAGCGACACTAGAACTACAAGTGATCTCCGGCTTTCTTAGGGTGCCAATTCGTATTCACGCAGAGCATGGGCGCGATATCTATGACCCCACCGGAAGCAATAAAAAATATCAATGGCTACGAAGAGTTGTATCACCATTTATAAATGTATGGGTATCTGTTTCTGAGGAGTTGCACCTTTGGCTTCAGCAGATAGTCAAAATACCGGTTAAGAAAACTAAGTTGATTCGTAACGGTATCAATACAGCGGTTTTTCAACCTAAATCAAAAACTGACAAGGCGTTCATTATTGGTCACGTTGGTAGACTTAGCCCGATAAAAAATCAAACGCTACTCATTGAGGCATTTACTCTTGCTTGCAAACAAGACAATAACTTTGCAAATAATGCAAAGCTTCGTATTGTTGGCGAAGGCGAGTCGAGAAAAATACTTGAAGAATGCATAAACAAGTCAGAGGTTCGGAGTGCTATAGAATTAGCTGGTCCTCGCGAAGATATGCCTAGAGTATATCAAGAGTTTTCTATTTTTGTTATGTCGTCACTAGGAGAAGGTATACCAATGACATTACTTGAGGCAATGTCCTGTGGAATACCCCCAATAGTGACAGATGTAGGAGGGATGCCCGAAGTCGTTGCTAAGCAAGCGGGAATAATCGTTCCATCGAAGAACGCCCTCGCAATGGCCAATGCTTTTATTCAACTCTATCAAGAGACAAGCTTACATGACGCAATGGTGAAAGCATCTCGAGAACTAATCCAGAAAAATTTTGATGAAGAAAAAATGGTTTCTGATTATCTATCCTTATACAGATATTGAGAGAAAGGCATGTGTGGAGTAAGCGGAATCTTTAGTTTTGACAGTACTATGTCTATATCTCCTGAGATATTAAAAAACATGAATACAGCCCAGGCACACAGAGGGCCTGACGCAGAAGGATATTACTTTGGAGATGGAATAGCTTTAGGACACCGACGGTTGTCGATAATCGATGTGTCGGGTGGTGGCCAACCTATGTATAGCGAAGATAAAAAGTCTGTTGTCGTTTTCAATGGTGAAATATTTAACCACCAAGAAATTGGTGATGAATTAAGAGCTAAAGGCTATAAATATCAAACGCATAGTGATACTGAAACTATTTTGCATGCTTGGAGAGAGTGGGGCACAAAATGCCTGGATAAATTAAGAGGTATGTTTGTTTTTCTTATCTGGGATGATAGTAAAAAAACACTTTTCGTGGCTCGCGACAGATTAGGTATAAAACCTCTGTATTATGCTTTGTTAAATGACGGGTGCGTTATTTTTGGCTCTGAATTGAAAGTGTTAAAAGCTCACCCAAATCTCGATAGAGTACTAGATCATTCAGCGATTGAAGATTACCTCACGTTCGGGTATGTGCCAGACCCTAAATGTATTTACGCTTCTGTCAAAAAGTTAGAAGCTGGGCATTATTTGTTGTTTGAGCAAGGGCATGTGCAAACAATACCTCAATCGGTGCAATATTGGGATTTACCGTGGGATTTGCCTCTTCATGAAGAAGTCGATAATAAGGTATTGATCGAGCGCTTTAGTGAAGCTGTAGATATTCGACTTGAATCCGAGGTACCTTTGGGCGCATTTCTATCTGGCGGTGTCGATTCAAGCGCTGTTGTGGCAATGATGGCAGGTTTAAAAAGGGAACCAGTGACAACGTGTTCAATTGGTTTCGATGTTCCTGAATATAACGAATCTGATTTTGCGGCTTTGGTTGCTGAACGCTACCAGACATCACATTTTACAGAAGTCGTTAACCATGAAGATTTTGATCTTATTGATAAAATGACTGATCTTTACGACGAACCATTCGCAGACTCATCAGCATTACCTACATACAAAGTGTGTGAGTTAGCGAAAAAGCATGTAACAGTCTCACTGTCTGGTGACGGTGGGGATGAGCTCTTTGCTGGATATAGAAGGTACAGGCTTCATATTAATGAGCAGAAAGTGAGGGATGCCATTCCAGCATGGATTAGGCAATATGTTTTCGGTTTCCTCGGAAAAGTGTATCCAAAACTCGATTGGGCTCCACAGTTTCTAAGAGCAAAAACAACGCTTCAATCTTTATCCCTCTCATCGTCTCACGCATATCTAAATAGCATGAGTAAGCTTCGTAAAGACGAGCGGCAATCGCTGTATCACCCAACTTTTAGCCAAAAAATAGGAACATACAGCTCAAGTTCAGTCTTTGACAACGCGCTTAAAGGCAAGCAATTTCGTGACAAACTTAAAGAAGCGCAATACCTAGATTATAAGACGTGGGTGACCGGTGATATTCATACAAAAGTAGACCGAGCGAGTATGGCTCATGGTTTGGAAGTAAGAGTTCCTATTTTTGATCACAAGTTTGTGGAATGGGCTTTTAGGCTACCATCCAATTTGAATCTCAATCATGGAGAGGGAAAGTTTAGCTTCAAAAAAGCTTTAGAGCCTTTCTTATCCAATGATACGCTTTATAGAAAGAAAATGGGATTTAGTGTTCCCATGGCCGAATGGCTGCGGGGACCTCTAAAAGAAAAAATGCTCGCTCTGTTTTCTTCCGAGCACGTCGCGAAGCATGCTATTTTCGACCAAAAAGAATTAATGAAAAAAGCGCAAGAGCATATTAGTGGCAAATATGATCACGCAGCTGCATTATGGACAATTATGATGTTGTGCCAGTTTTTAGTAAAAGAAAAATAAGAGAGCTATCAATGAAGCCCCCTTTGCTCTTCCTGTGTCACAGGATGCCGTATCCGCCTAATAAAGGCGATAAAATTACCACATTCAATCTTATGAAATATCTCAGTGAACGCTTTGAGCTTTATTTAGGTAGCTTTATTGATGACGAGTTTGATAATCAATACGTCAATGATATAAAGGCATATTGCAAAGATGTAAAGTTCATCGATATTACTCAAAGACGTCACGTGGCAAGTGGTATTAAATCTTTATTCATCAGAGAGCCTGTGTCCACAGTGCATTATCGCAGTAATGAGTTACAGCGTTGGGTGCATGACACCATAGAAAAGTACAACATTAACTACTTATTTGTATATTCCTCAGGAATGTCACAATTCGTTGATTTCCCTGAATACACAAGCAAGAAGCGTGTTTTAGATATGGCCGATGTCGACTCAGACAAATGGCGTCAGTACTGTGAAAATAAACCTTTTTATTCAAAAGTAATCTACGCAAGAGAGTATAAATTGCTCAAAGCACTTGAGCAGCGTGTGCTACGTGATTTCGATGCAGTTACGTTAATTACTGATGAAGAGCGAGACCTTTTCAGGTCTATTTCTCCAAAGGTATTTAGTGAAAAAATAATCACGTTAAGTAACGGTGTAGATACCGATTATTTCGACCCTTCCGCTAGCTTTGATTACACAGATAGACCCGCTGTCGATGGTCCATCAATTTGTTTCACCGGTGCAATGGATTATTGGGCGAACGAAGATGCTGTAGTGTGGTTTTGTGAAAAAGTTTGGCCGCAAATAAAAGAGAAGTGTCCAGAGCTTACGTTTTATATCGTCGGTGGTAAACCGTCAGAAAAAGTCAAAAAGCTGAGTTTGAATTCAGGGGTAGTTGTGACAGGAAGAGTCGTTGATGTGCGCCCCTTTGTTATGCATTCTGCATTGGCAATAGCAACACTTAGAATAGCGCGTGGCGTTCAAAATAAAGTCCTAGAGGCTATGTCTATGGCGAAACCTGTAGTTATGACGTCGATGGCTCAAGAGGGCATCGGCCTTCCACTTTCACAACAGCCTTTGGTTCTTGATAACGAAGAAAAAATGGCATCATGCATTTTAAATTTGATTAACAATAGCGAGCAACTGCAGACTATTGGGAATCAAAATCGTGATTGGATAATAAAACGCTATAGCTGGAATGGTGCACTAAGCCCATTAGACCAACTTTACCCAAGGGAAATACTCAAATGATAGTTCGTGCTAAGGCACCGCTTAGAATAGGCTTGGCTGGTGGAGGTACAGACGTTTCACCATACAGTGATAAGTACGGTGGCTTTATTCTCAATGTCACATTAGACATGTTTGCTCACGCCACAATACAATTAAGAAACGACGATAAAATTTGTTTTTTTGCGCAAGATATTGAGCAAACGTATACGCAAAGTATGTACGACGATGTTGAAATAGCGGGTGAACTCATCCTTCATAAAGCCATTTATCGACGCATAGTAAAAGAGTTTAATAATGATGTTCCTATTGGTTTAGATATCATAACTTTTTCCGATGCCCCCCCAGGTAGCGGTTTGGGTTCTTCTTCAACAATGGTTGTTACCATTCTCGCTGCATTCAGAGAGCTTCTAAAGTTACCCTTAGGTGAATACGATCTTGCGCATCTTGCTTACGAAATTGAGCGTGAAGACTGTAAACTGTCAGGAGGGAAGCAGGACCAATATGCTGCAACTTTCGGCGGATTTAATTTTATGGAGTTTTACCAAGACCGAGTTCTGGTAAATCCACTTAGAATTCGCAACGATATTCAAAATGAATTAGAAAGCCAAATCATTCTATATTTCACTGGTCTGTCGAGAGATTCTGGCAAGATTATTGACGACCAGATTAAAGCATCGACCAAAAAAGATAGCGACAAGTCTTTGGAGGCACTTCACATGGTTAAACAAAGTGCATTTGAGATGAAAGAGTGTCTTTTAAGAAACGATATAGAGGGGATGTCAAAAGTACTAAAAGCATCTTGGCTAGCTAAAAAATCGACATCGGCATCCATTTCTAACCCCTATATTGAAGAAGTTGCGGCTATGGCCATTGAAAATGGCGCAAAGTCATTAAAGTTATCAGGTGCTGGCGGTGGCGGTTTCATGATGCTTTTTGTCGACCCAGTACAAAAGCAACCTCTGATTAAAAAGTTGAAGCAAACCAGTGGCCAGGTACACAATTTTCAATTTACCAATTTTGGAGTAAAAGCATGGACGGTACAAAGTACATAGTTGAGCACTTTGAAAAGAGTATTCGAGTAAAACAGGCAATACTGAAAGACAAAGCGCTTATAGAAAGAATTGTTCAAGTAGGCGAATTGTGTGTAGACGCTTTGAAACGCGGAAATAAGGTTATGTTTGCCGGTAATGGAGGCAGTGCAGCAGACTCTCAGCATTTAGCCGCTGAATTTGTAAGTCGATTTAATTTTGATCGACCAGGGCTTCCTTCTATCGCTTTAACGACAGATACGTCTATGTTAACCGCCATTGGAAACGATTACGGTTTTGAGCAACTATTTTCTCGTCAAGTCCAAGCTAATGGCAGGGAAGGCGATGTTTTTGTTGGAATTAGTACATCTGGTAATTCGGCAAATGTGGTGAAGGCCGTAGAACAGGCACAGAAAATGGGAATTCATACGGTGGCGATGTGCGGGAATGCGGGGAAGTTACCGAAAATGTGTGACATTACACTTGACGTACCATCAACATCAACACCCTACATTCAAGAGTCTCACATTAGTATTGGTCACATCATTTGCGCCATTGTAGAAGAAACGCTATTTGCTGAATATAAGCCCAAGGAGTAATTGTGGAAGCTGTCCTTCTTGCAGGTGGACTGGGCACTCGATTACACAGTGTCACCGGAGATAATTATCCAAAGTGCTTGGCAAAAGTGAATGGAATTCCGTTTTTACACTACGTGCTTTGGAACTTTCGCAATCAGGGGGTTGATCGTTTCGTCCTAGCGATATCTCATCTATCGGATATGGTGATAGATGAAGTGAAACTGCATTTTGCTGATTGGGATATCGTTTTCTCAATAGAGAGTGAGCCGTTAGGAACTGGTGGAGCCATTAAGCAGGCGTTGGAAATGTGTCGTGGCGACTATGCACTTGTTGCAAACGCGGACTCTTTTGTGGAATTTTCACTAGCAGACTTTACGTCAGAAATGCGTAACGCAAAGGTTGGCCTAGGATTAGTTTGTACCGAGGTAAGTGACCTTTCACGGTTTGGCGCGGCAAACATAGAAAATAATAAATTGATCAGTTTTTCGGAAAAAGGAAAAACGGGAAAAGGGTTTATAAATGCAGGTGTATACTGGATTGATACGTTTCACCCTGCTTTTGCAAATCAGCCAATAAAATTTAGTTTTGAAACTGAAATTTTGGCGAATAGTAAACTAAGCGTAAATGCTTTCAAAACTCAGGGCTTGTTTTTTGACATAGGCACACCCGATGATTTTACAGGGGCTCAAAAGCTTGTTGAACTGCACAAAGGGTTATTTGCGACATCCTCGAATGCCAAAAAATGAGAAAAAATTAGATGAATCTCGTTACTATAAGTACTTTATATCCCAACAAAAATGACCCAAAGCACGGTATTTTTGTTCATACTAGGTTAAAGCACTTATTAAATGCATATCCAGATATTAAAGCCACGGTTATAGCTCCTGTACCTTGGTTTCCTTTTTCAGGGAAAAAGTTTGGTGAATATGCAAAATACGCTCATGTTCCTTCAAAAGAAAATATAGACGGCATCACGGTATATCATCCCAAATATATAGTAATTCCAAAAGTTGGCATGTATATAACGCCATTTTTCTTGTACCGATCGATAAAGCGCGTGGTCATGACTCTTGTTGATACCCAACCTATCGACGTTATTGACGGACATTACTTTTATCCAGATGGTGTGGCTATTGAAAGAGTCGCCGCGCAATTCAATATTCCTTTCACTTGTACAGCCAGAGGGACAGATATTAATTTAATTCCAACGTTTCCAAAGGCGCGTAGAATGCTTCAGTCGGTATTTGACAATGCTGCGCACATGATGAGTGTTTGCCAAGCGTTGAAAGATGAAATGGTCGAGATAGGGGTAGATAGAGAACGAGTGTCAGTTATGCGCAATGGCGTAGATCTTTCGCTTTTTAGTCCGAGTGACGACGATGAACAATATGCGATGAAGCAGGCGTTAGGTTTATCCACACCGCATCTAATCGTATCGGTTGGGTGGTTGATAGAGCGCAAAGGACATCACCTAATAATAGAGGCGTTGAAAGAACTCCCAACGGTAACATTAGTCATTGCGGGTAGTGGTCCTGACTTAGAAGGATTAAAAAAACTAGCAAGAGAATTAGGTGTAGATGCGCGAGTACAGTTTTTAGGTGCTGTTTCGCAACCAGAATTAAATTCATGGTTTCGCTGTGCGGACTTATCTGTACTAGCGTCAAGCCGAGAGGGATGGGCAAACGTTTTGTTAGAATCCATGGCCTCCGGCACTCCCGTAGTTGCCACCAAAGTTTGGGGAACCCCCGAAGTGGTTAAGACAAGAGCAGCTGGAGTTTTGGTAGAGCGAACGTCGAGTGCAATTGCACAAGGGATAACCAGTTTGCTTCAAAATAAAACATCACGAGATGATACCCGCCGGTACGCAGAGCAATTTTCGTGGAATGAAACGTGCGATGGTTTGTACAAAATTTTTGAAGCGATAAAGGACAATAGGAATATTCGCGCATGAAAACTAAACAACGCTTCGCGGGACTATTGAGGCGATATTTTTTTCTTTCCGGTATCTTGGGGCATATTGCTGTTCTGGCCTTTATCCTTCTGCGCCCAGAAATATTCGATAAAGTAATAAATAAAGTGCAAGACGAGTTCTACTCCGCTGCAATAGGTTCTGAGCCTGGGGAAATGTTGAAATTCCCCAGTGTAAGTGAAGAAATAGAAGCAGTTTTATTTCCTTGGCGGCCAAGCAGCGAGTTTCTTCCTTCGAACCTACATTATGTTAACGGGAAACCTTATGAGTCTTTGCAAGAAGCGCTCAAAAGCCTTTCCGATGATGATACGTTAGAAATAGCTGAAGGCGTTTATTCTGAACCATTCGAAATACATAGAGACCGCGTTACCATAATAGGCCGTGGACATGTTGTTTTTGAAAAGGCAGCAATTCGAGACAAAGCATACATCGTCAATTATGCTGATGATTTAACTGTAAAAAATATAGAGTGTAGAGACATAATCGTAAGTGATCGAAATGGGGCATGTATTCGTCAAGAAGGCTCTAACCTCACTTTAGAGCATGTTTATTTCCATAGTAGTGAGAATGGCGTTTTAGAAGCCTCTAACAAACCAAGCAAAATCCTAATTTATAATAGCCGCTTTGAACAATTAGGCAGATTGGGCCGAGCGCATGGTATTTATACCAATACCGCCGAGCTCTATATTTACGACAGTATGTTTATAGCCTCTAAGAGCGAAGGGCATGAAATTAAAAGTAGGGGGGCGGTAACTGAAATTCACGGTAGTATTCTAGCGTCGTTGTCTGGAGTAGATAGCCGGCTGCTTGATATTTCGAATGGTGGCAGACTTGTTGTGAGTAAATCACTTCTTCAGCAGGGGGCAGTGTCATCGAATGGGCAAGTGATAGGTTATGCGCTGGAGGGGCGTAAACACGCAGATAACAGTATTCGATTAGCCGAAAACGTATTTATATTCGACAGAATCGGTTACAACACAATGTTGGCGTCAGATGAGCAGTACGTAGATACAATGATATCTCGCAATGTATTGATTGGCGATGTGCGAATGGCCGACATTGATGTTTCAAATTTGGTCTACAAAGACAGAAGTACAGTTGGGTTTCCACCGTATCCATATCTTCCCACTGCTTGGTGTACTGAGCCAAGCGAGTGTCAGATTAAGGGCATTCTTCAATGAAAATACTTTATCACCACAGAGTTGCCAGTAAAGATGGGCAGTATGTTCATATTGAAGAGATAGTTGATGCGTTGACCAGCTTAGGACATGAAATTCATATGGTAGCGCCAAGAATGACTGAGTTGTCTGCTTTTGGTAGTTCCGGTGGAGTGGTTAGTAAGCTCAAAGCACATCTTCCAAAGGCGCTTTATGAAATCATTGAATATTCTTACAGTTTTTTTGCGTTCGTTAAAGTGCTGTGGGCTATTTGGGTGTTCAGACCAGATGTTGTTTACGAACGATACAACTTGCTATTTACTGGCGGCATATGGGCAGCGAAGTTATGTAAAATTCCAATTCTGCTTGAAGTTAATTCCCCACTGTATGAAGAGCGTGAGGAGTATGGTGGTATTGCACTTAAGCGTTTGGCAAGATGGTCCGAATACTATGCGTGGCGAAATGCTGATGTTGTTTTGCCCGTTACGCACGTTCTCGCTGAATTTATAAAGCGTGCTGGTGTGCCTGACAAACGAATTTCAGTAATCCCTAACGGCGTGGATACCTCGCGCTTTAATCCAGCCTTATTTACAGAGAGGCTACCAGAGCTGAAAGGGAAGTGTGTGATAGGCTTTGTCGGTTTTTGCAGAGAGTGGCATCACTTAGATAAGGTAATGTCTTCATTGTCATCACTCAAACGCGATGACATTATTTTTTTGCTTGTAGGCGACGGTCCCGTTTTGTCTGACCTAAAAGAACTTGCCAAAGAGCTAAAGTTTGAGAAACAATTCATATCTACGGGCCTAGTGAGCAGGAAAGAGATGCCATATTGGATCAGCCAAATTGATATTGCTTTACAGCCTGCAGTGACGCCATGGGCTTCACCTCTTAAATTACTTGAATATTTGGCAATGGGAAAGGCAGTGTTGGCGGACGATAGCGCTAATATAAAGGAACTACTAATAGATGATTATAATGCGGTTCTGTTTGAGAGCGGCAATTTAGATGATATGTCGAATAAATTAGTAGAGCTGGTAGTTGATAGTAAAAGAGTGTTTGAACTATCAAAAAACTCAGCAAAATCTATATCTGATAATTCTCTTACTTGGAGGAGCAACGCCGAAAAAATAGTGGCTCTTCACAATAACGTTTGCAAAGAGCCTATGAAATGAATTTTTTGAGTAATCTGCAAAAAAAACGTAATAAAAAACTGTTTGATAACGTTGCTAAGGGCGTTAGAGAGTGCAAGCCGGTGTACGCAAAAAAAGAGTCAGACGTTGTCATAATATCGCAGGTATACCATGATGCATTAGACATGTCTCTGCTTGCATTAAAGAGCTTTGTAACGCATTTTGGTGACTGTGATATCGAGGTGCTCGATGATGGCTCTCTTACGGACGAAGATAAGTCAATTATTAAGTCACAACTTCAGGGCGTAAGAATAACGAATATGTCTGATGTTGACACAGGGAGTTGCCCAAAAGGAAACTGTTGGGAGAGACTTGTTAGAATACTGCAACTTTGTCAGAGTCGATATGTGATACAGGTAGATACAGATACTCTCACAATCGCAGCAATCCCAGAAATAGTGGCAGCAGTAAAACAACAACGCGCTTTTACTATAGGAAACCCAATATTTAACTCACCGGTAAATATCGACTACATTTCACATATTGCCAGCCAGTGGAAAGGTAATCACATTCAAGTAGAAATAGAACGGAATTTGAGCCGGGTTTCATTGCAAGGATTAAAAGAATATTGCCGAGGATGTGCAGCTTTTGCTGGGTTTCCCATTAAGCCTAACTCTTTCGCAGAATTAGAATGTTTCTCGCAACAAATGCAGGCTTTACTTGGAAAAGAAAAATGGAATCAATGGGGTTCTGAACAAGCCGCAAGCAACGTCATGATTTCTTTGTATTCAGAAAAAGATATATTGCCATGGCCGAAGTATACAAATTACGGTTTTCCATCCCAAGGAAATGATGGTGCACCAGAGACATTTTTAGGAAAATGCTCTGTCTTACATTTCATTGGAAGCCATAGGTTTACGACTCGTTGCTACGAATATTTAGCTAACAACCTGCTTGAAAACTTATTGAGGAAAGCGAGTTGATTGACAATACGGTATTCTTGCTGGAAATAGCGCTCCTTGTTTATCTTACGGTGAAAGCCATCAAGTTAGATAATAAAGATAAGGACTAAAATGCGCGATTATCTATTAGTCTTAATCCTTCCACTATTACTCTATGCGGCCATTAGAAAGCCGTTTCTTTCAATATCTTTTTGGATATGGTCTGCATTAGTCCCCCCATTTCTATGGGCTTATGGGGGGATATCAACATCTGTGCGTTGGAACTTTTTGTTCGCGGCAGTTACTATTGCCAGTTTTGCAATTAATAAGTGCAATAAGAAACCACCTAGTAACGGAATTTTCATTCTTGCTGTGATTTTCTTTGTGCATTGTGTTATTAGCTCTATGCTCAACAACGGTTATGGCCCCTATGTCTGGTTTCGGTTTGATTTATTTTGGCGCACGTTACTATTATTTTTCTTTATCGCCGTGGTAATTCGAAAGGAAATTCACTTTGAAGCAGTTGCGTGGGGAATTACGCTGTCTTTTGGTGCATTAGCCATGATCGAGGGGGCAAAATTTATAGTATCTTTTGGCGGCCACAATATTTTTGGGTTAACACCTGCTTTCAATGACAACAATCTATCTGCGCTGGCTTCACTGATGTGCATTCCGGTAGCCATTTTTTTAGCTCGCCAATACAAAGAGAATTTTTATTTTAGGAACGGTCTATATGGCTTAGCGTTTTTAAATGTAATGTTTGTTTTAGGCACCGACTCACGCGGCGCGTTTCTAGGGCTCGCGGTATTTTGCTTAGCATATTGGGTGAAATCGAAAAACAAAATGCGAGATGGTTTCTTTATGTCATTGGGTGGGCTGGTCGCGTTAGCTATTTTGTCTGACGAATGGTTCAACCGAATGGAAACCATTGGCGATGCAAATGAAGATGGGTCGTTCCAGGGGCGACTTAAATCATGGAAGTTAGCCATGCTTATGGCTATTCGTCATCCATTTTTTGGTGGAGGGTTTGACTCCACATTTACTAACATAAGCACAATTAATAGCCTTATTGCTGAATGGGATACTTTGTCATGGATCCCAAGCGCAACGCTGAACGTTGGCGACACCGTATTCGTTGCGCACAGTATTTATTTCCAAGTGCTGGCAGACCATGGTTTTCTTGGGGCTATGTGGTACGGTTTTATGATATTGATCAGTTTAAAAACGCTAGGCATTATTGCAAAAACGAGTAGCGTCTTCTGGCAAGTAAACTTGGCCGAAATGATAAGACTCTCTTTGATCGCATTCTTAACCACGGGCGCAGCATTGAGCTCAGCATATAATGACTTGTTTTTTGCCCTTGTTGGTATGACAGTGGCTTTAGCTGCAGCAGTAAAAAAAGATGAGCAAGAGCGGGCACTAGCCAGAATTAAAACGGTACAACCAGCTAGGTTTGCAAATGAAAATCGCCATATTAATACATGACTATACTGCCATGGGCGGAACTGAGAGAGTAACAATACAGCTTTGCAACCAGCTAGCTCTTAGACATAGCGTAACTTTAATTTCAGTGCAGCGAACTGACTTTGAACCCGCTTTTCCTGTTTGCTCCAACGTAGATATAGTGTTTTTAGGGAACAGCGTTAAAAGCATGATAAAAACTCTGCCGCAAAAGATAAAAGCGTTAAGAGATGACTTAAAGAAAACTCACCCTGATGTTGTTATTTCTTCAGACTCGCAAATGGCATTATTAAGTTTGCCAGCAAGCGTTGGCTTATCTTGTCACAATGTTATTTGGGAACACTTTAATGCAAGCATAGAGACGCGCTTCGGAAGTCGCTGGTTTGCTAGGCGCTTAGCGTCAATGTTTGCAGATAAAATAGTTGTGCTTACTGAGCAAGATAGAGTCACCTGGTTAAAAAAATTCCAATGTAAGTCACCCTTAGTCGTATTTCCAAACCCTTGCGCATTGCCAAAGCCCGCTAGCAACCCATACAACAATGTACCGGTAGTCTTAGCCGCAGGGCGCTATACCGAACAGAAAGGCTTTGATTATCTGGTTAAAGCATGGCGGATGTTATCAGCGCAGCAGCGAAAAGGATGGATTTTACGAATAGTGGGACCTAACGGGAGTGCAAAATCAGATATTGTCTCTTTAGCGGCAAACGACAGTAGTATACAAATAGATGGGCCTTCAGAAAATATGGCTAATTGCTATTTAGATAGCGGCATATTTGTATGTAGCTCACGTTACGAAGGGTTCGGGTTAACTATTGTTGAGGCGATGACACATGGAATACCCGTTATCGTTTTTGATTGCGCAATGGGACCAGCAGAGATAGTGGGTAATGACCACGGCAAAGTGGTGCCAGTTGGTAATATAGACGCTTTATCTAAACAGCTTGCTGTAATGATAGGTAGTGCAGACGAGAGGCGATATTACTCCGACAAATCTTTTAAGCGTGCCGCTGATTTTACCCCAGAAGTCACGCTAATGTTGTGGGAAAAGATGTTAGACGCTCTCGGTCGAACAGGAAAAAGTTAATTATGATCCGGCATGTTGAGGTGTGTGTTGTTGCACACAATGAGGCAGAATTTATAGACACTTGCTTGGTAAGTATAGAGTCGGCCTTAGGCCAGTTACCCAGTGAAATTCTAAGTCGCGTGCATATTGTTAATAACGGCAGTACAGACAACTCAGACATCATTATTGATAAGTTTTGTAGTACAAAAAACGATGCTTACGATGCGGTACATATTGCCCTAGGCGACAAGTCGAACGCGTGGAATGTTGCACTTTATGAGCGAGTGCAGTTTGAAGACAGTTTGATAATATTTGTAGATGGCGACTGTACAGTTAACCCTGAAAGTTTCTCTGCAATAATTGACGCTGCAATTAGAAACCCGAATGCCTATTTACTTGCTGCCATACCCGAGCCTATAGGACGCTATAGCGAAATAATAACTAAAAATACGCTACAGGGCAGGGCGTTAAGTGGTAATTTCTACGCAATTACGCCCTTGTTTCATCAAAAGCTAAAACAAACCCAATTTACTCTTCCTGTTGGCTTAATAGGCGATGACAGCTTGTTAGCTTGGGCTGCACAATGTGACTTTAAGCTTAGCAAAGGAGTGAAGCACGGTTTACTTGTGGGGGTCGAGAACGCGCGCTTCGGTTACCACCGTCTTGTGCCTAATTCGTTTAAAAATGTCCGTATGTATTGGCGAAGGCTACAGCGCTACAGCTTGAGGCATCTTCAACAGTGCTGTATTAAAGAGTATTTAACCTTGGAAAATGATGAATTTGCATCATTGCCTGATAATATCGAAGCCTTGTACACTTTTCATTCTCTCAATCATATTCGCACAGATAGTCGGTTAAACAATTTTTTAGATAATCGTACGTCTAAAGTAATTTCAAACGCTAGCGGTAAGTAATGAGCATTCAAAAAAAGCTGACAATAGCTTACTTTTGGAATTTGTTTGGCAAGTGGGGTGTTCGTTTCATAGGAATTGGCAGTACACTCATTCTTGTTCGATTACTAGACCCGTCTGCATTCGGATTGGTAGCCCTTGCTACTATTTGTATAGGTTTTTTTGAGACTCTTACCGACATTGGAATTAACAGGTATTTAATTTCTCAAACCCACCTAAATAAACGCGCTATGGATACCAGTTGGACTTTATCTTTACTGCTTAAGATAGTGCTAATTGTTATACTTATTCTCACCTCTGGTCTTTTAGCCGATTTTATGAATGCACCAGATATACAGCTTATTATTGTGGTGGTGGCCTGCTCTGGTATTTTTTCTGCACTCAACAATATAGGTTTAGTGCAGTTTGAAAAAGCGTTGGACTACAAACGCATTTCTGCTTTGTTATTAACAGCTAAGCTTGTTTCTACTGCAGTAATGCTTGTATTTGCGTTTTGGCTTCAAAACTATTGGGCATTGGTGGCTGGCGGTGTATGTAATGCTTTAGTTTACTGCACGGGCTCGTACGTTATATGTTCTTATCGCCCAAAACTTAATTTTCAAATAGCCCCCGGACAATTGTCTTTTTCCAGTAAAATAATGGCACGTGCAATATTGGGCTATTCACGGAACAAGCTAGATACATTTTTAGTGGGGCGTTTATTTGATAATAGCGCAGTGGGGAAATATAGCATTGGTCTAGAGTTTGCAGTTTTACCACTTGCAGAGGTGATAACGCCCGCTTCAACGGCTATGTTCCCCGCACTGGCACAGTTTAAAGATAAAAAACAAGAGCTATTCGATAAAACCTATAAATATTTCGGACTTGTTTATGGTTTTGTAATGCCATGTATTGTAGGTATTTGGTTTGTTGCGCCCCAATTTTGTGAAGTGATTTTAGGGCCTAAGTGGGCAGATACAGCGCCTGTTATGGCGGCGCTAACTCTAGTAATGCTTCCCTATCCGTTAACAGCCATTACTAACAATCTTTTCGACTATCTCAATAAAACACAGCTTAGCTTGTTTAGCGACACCATCGGAATAGCCCTCCTCTTAATTGCTTTCTGGACTCTAACATTTAAAGACATAGCAGAGTTTGCTTGGGTTAGAGGGGGGGGGGCGTTTCTAGCATTCTTTAGTATTGTTTGTTTTGCTCATTTGACTATTGGTTTGTCTCTTAAAAAGATGGGAAGCGTTTTGTTATTGCCTGTCGTCTCAGCTTCAATAATGTGGGGAGTATTAGAATATGGCTATCATTTCGATGAACTAACGCTTGTGGCACTGCTAGGTAACATAGTCATTGGTGCTACAGCCTATGGTATTGCCCTGTGTGTTCTCCTTCCTTTATGTGCACTCTTCGATTCTACATGGCAGTTTTGGTGGCAAAAAGCCCAAAGCCTTTTCACTATGCTGAAACAAAGGATAGGTGTCAAACATGCTTAAAAACGCTTTAATAACCACATGCTTATTGATTATTGGTGCTGTCGTCGCGGCTGTTTTAATTCTCAATATCGATAATGCAAAGCGTGCAGTCATGAATTATTTATCTCTACATCTTTCTCAGCCAATCGTGCTTATGATGGGCGACTCTCATCTTGCTAGATATAGTGATTGGGCAAGTGTTTGGTCGTTAATGCCTTGGCAGTTGAGAAATATTGCCGTTGATGGCTATCAAGCGCGTCAGGTATTTACTCAATATCGAGATCAAGTAGCAAATGATAACCACTGTGTAGTAGTTGTTATGGCTGGTATAAACCGTATATCAGGTGACTCACCAGAGGACGCCGCTAGGGCTTTAGATAAATTAGTCACTCTTGCAAAAAAGAGAGGTAAAGCGCCCGTTGTTTTAGAGGTAATGTACACAGAGAACGAGGATGACGCCGCGTATATAGATAGCTTGAACATGCTGCTCCGAAACATTGCTAAGCGAGAAAATATTAAGTTTGCAAGCGCTAACCATTTATTGAGTTCAGAGAAAAAACTTCTATCGGAGTATAGCCGAGACGGCTTACATTTAAACAACGAGGGGTACGAAGTATTAGTTAACGCACTAAAGCAACAAATACAGCCTTATGTATCAATGACAATGAACGACTGCAGGAACTATTAGTGTTTGGAACATACAGACTTTTATTAGCGTTTATGGTGGTGTTTTTACATCTAGCAGGCTGGCCAGGGTTCGGTGAATATGCTGTCTTTACCTTTTTTTGTTTGAGCGGTTATTTAATGACCTATATTATGCAGCAAAATTATGGGTATGATGGGCAAGGAGTAAAGAAATACGCTATTGCACGTGCTCTTCGAATTTACCCCCTTTATATCGCGGCTTGCCTTCTAAGTATTGTGACTATTTTTGCTTTAGGGGAAGATGCAACTAGGGCAGTAATCTTTAACCTTCGCTGGCCCGACGGTACTTTTAATACGCTGTCGAATATATTTTTAATGAACTTCGACCATAAATCTCCTGCTTTAGTGCCTCCGTCCTGGGCGCTTACCGTTGAAATTATTTACTACGCATTGATCGGTTTAGGATTGTCAAAAACACCAGCTAGAACTTGGGGGTGGTTTGGCCTAGGGCTGGTGTACACCATAGCAATTTTGATTACTGATTTACCATGGTGGGATTACGGGTATTTTCACCCGGCTGCAGCTTCGCTGCCTTTTGCAACTGGCGCTCTTATGTACCACTACAACGCACAAATAAAACGCGTTTTAGGCCGCATGGCACGCCTCGATGTAGCCATTCTGTTATATGCACTAGTTATTTTTAATTGGTATTGGCACTATAAAAACGGTACAGGCCTGACTTACGGGTTTTATCTAAATTTTGTTATTAACTGTATTCTGTTAGCGGTGTTAACGCATGTCAAAATAAGTAATAGGCAGCTAAAGGCCTTCGACAAGCGAATGGGAGACCTGAGCTATCCCATCTATTTAATTCATTGGACGGTGGGTGTGCTTGTATTCTACGGCGCAGCAAGATTGGGTTTAGAGCTTACGAAGCGAAGTGAGGTTTTCGCCATTGTTTCAATACCATTTATGCTTATATTCGGTCAGCTCACTGTTTTTTGCATACATGGGCCTGTCGAGAAAATAAGAATGTTTATAAAAAACAGTAATGATTAAACCGGCTCGTTAGCTTTATTAATTTCCTCTAGCATTGAGTTATACTCAGGTTTGGTTACAACGTAATCTCTGTATGCATCGAGCATTTTATCTTTGTTTTTCATGACAAAGTGAGCGCAACTGAATTTAAACTGTATCCAACGCTTAATTCCACCAGCGTTGATAATCTCTTGGGGAAAAGCCATAAACCAAGTTTGATTGACATGTAAATGCAATTTTTTCGCCATATGGTCGGCTGCTACATCCTCTACTTCTATAGGGCAATCTTTTAACATACATTCGATGCCATACTTTTCTATATTATTTGATATGTGAGTCACCGCTGAAGCTTTAAAAAAATAGCATCCTCCCTGCACATATTTAAACTCGACAAAGTGACCATCGCCTATCAAATCGGCGTCACTTGCAAGCACATACTTAAAAATTCTGTCGTTGAAGAAAAATACATCTGAGTCTACGCGAGCAATTATATCTTGAGGTGAGGCTGTTTTAGCTACATAACTGTACGCTTTCCATATGTTACTAATTTGCTCCTTCCCCCAGCCCATACTTTTAGGCCACGAAAGTACCTCTGTTTGGGGTATTAATTCCTTGAGAGCGTTAATTTGTTTTTCTGTAAGTGGCATTTCATTGTCACTGAAAATGAATACTTTAAAATCTATATCGTGTAAAACGTCTTTAAGGCTATGGCATGAACAGTAGAGGTACGAAAAGTAAGATTCACAGCTAAAAAAGCAGAGGCGTATAACAGCTTTGTTGTTTGATTGATACGCGGAGATTACTCTTTTCCTTGAAAAGTAATCTTTCATAAAATTTGGGAAAAATTTTATTCTTGTAGGAATACGAAGTACGCTCATTCAGTTCTCTCGGCTGCTGTAAATTTCATTTCATTAGTCTAGTGAAAAGACAGGCTATAGAAGACTCAGATCTACTTTCTCTTATTTTGATAGTGGTTTCTTTCCACTTCTCATAGTATTCTAAAGCGCGCTCCGGGTTATTGGCTAGTTCCTCAAAAAAGTCATAAAAATCAGTTTTCTCTGATGCTAATACTCCAAATTCACCGTACTTTTCTTTGATTGCTCTATGCGACTGGTTAGTTGACGTTATTAAAGGCTTTGCCGCCGCAAAAGCATCTATAATACTACCACTTGATACGTAAGAAACTGAGGATGGCAAAGGAAGGCAGACCAGATCTATTTGTCGAAGAAGTTCTACAAATTTCTCTCTTGCCAAATGTGTTTTACTCGGTGCTATGCAGAGAGAACTTGTGTCGAAGTCAGCGGCTTGAGATGAATTTTCCTTACCAATTGCATAAAACTCCAATCTTGAGCTACTGAATTTTTTGGCAATATCGCAAAAGGTATCGAACCCTTTACCGCGCCCGCAGTGGCCCAGAAAGGCTACTTTTATTGGGCCCTCTAAGTTTGGGCTTGTTGGTGGTAACCATTCAGTTTGAAGTACAGGGTGTTCAATAACTTCCACGGAGCCCTTCATAGCAGGTGCTATATCAACAATAACTTCGTCAAGGCCTAGCTCCAAAACAATTAACTTTTGATTTTTTGGGAGGCCCCGTTTAAGCACAGAAATATAGTCGAAGTACCGCTCTATAGGATTTCGCGATCGCCAATCCATACTTATACCAAGTTGATTGTGCTGCAGATAATGGCATTCGCCAGGCATTTTCTTCCAAAAACGTTTCATCACATTAATCATTGGTGCTCTGGCGCCAAGTATCGTGATCAGGCCGATATTTTCGAGGTCAAAATTCTCTTTGATCCAGTTTGTGTAGAATTTTGCTGCCTTTCTTCCATAAATAGGATGGTGGTGAGAGTGGCCTTCAAGCAATTCATCAAATTGAGGAACAACTTTAAATTCAACATTTGGAAGGTGCTCTATCGTTCTTTTGAGGTTTTTAACATGTCCACTACATGCTGCAAACACGATGCGCCTTGAAGGAAAAGCTAACGACACAGCTTTTACATACCCTTCGTTAAATGGAAGGTGCATCTCACTATGACTAACCATGTCAATCAATATAATTTCTTTTGGTATCACTGTAATTTTATCTTCTGTTGATTTTGCTGAGCAAATAATGTTTTTTGCAAAACGTACATTGCACCATTATGAGTAAGATGCCCATAATCAAATTGAATCGGCTCGTTTGCACCAAGGGTTTTTATACATTGGTCATTGCTGCACATAGCATCAATCACAGAAACGTAATTAACGTTGTGCTTTTTAGCGAGCGAAGCCAGTTTATCTTCTATTTTTCTTCGCTCAGAGAGCTTACTTACTTTGTCAATGGTTTTACTTTTTTCACCAAAGCGACTAAGGAGCTTCGGCAATGCCTGTTTGTATTCGGGTACCGGCCCAATAAGAAATAAGTTAGCTGCATAAGGCTTAATTGCATGGAGTGAACGGTCTATCTTTGGTACATCGACGTCCCACCAGCGGCCTGCGATGATGACTGCGTCGTACTGTTTATCACTTTGTAAGCGGCTGTAAGCTTTAGCCATTATTTGATAACAATATTCTTCGTTATCTATGTCATATACAGGGCGGCAGCCGGTAGCAGTATACTGATGAACATCGTGGCTAGGTAGAAGCTTTTTGAGGGCGGAGTAGTACTGAGCAGAATGACTATCGCCCATTAACAATATTTTTGGTGAAGTATCTTGTTCTTCTGGTGCGCACAACGTTTCGTTGAATTGCTCTTCTTTTCTAAGTGAAGCGGAAGTAATGAAGCATTGACCAGCACGCGCTTGCATATCGTAATTCAGCCATGAATCCATGTTTGTTTGAGATTTAGAATGAAAAAACGTGGTGTAGGCAGCTAAAATTAGAGGGAATGAAAGGACGGTCATGCTGCACCCAGCTACCCAAGCAGTTTGCTTGTTACGATTTTCTAAAGATATTTTTAGACATTTTTGCTCCACGAGCAACCAATTGAGGTAGCCTAAACAGACAGAAGCGCCAAACAGTATAATTTTATCGCTTGCAGTAAGCGTTGGTGAAATAAGAAGTTTGTAGAAAACGATGATTGGCCAGTGAACTAAATAGAGAGAGTACGAAATGTTTCCAAAAAATCTGCATAATGGGTTTGAAAGCAACCACGTTAAGCTATTTTGTGTGTTACCTGAGAGTAATAGCCCCATAGTAGCAATAGTCGGGAACAGTGCATAAAAACCTGGGAACACAGTCTGCTCTGTGAAAAACACAAAGCATAGAAACAAAATTAAATAACTTGAAAAGGCAATTATCGCCGCACCGATAGCACTAGAAATTTTAAAATGCACAATGGCTAGTATACCTCCTGCCATAAATTGCCAAAAGCGGCTTGGAGACATGTAAAAAGATGCTGAGGGAAAGTGTTCGAGCAAAAGCTGACTAAGCAAAAAAGAGACTGCTGCTACTGCTAGGAAAAGATGAACGCCTTTATTTTTTAATTTGGAGCAAACTAAAAGAAAAGCTGGAAATACTAGGTAAAACTGCTCTTCGACGGATAAAGACCAAGTATGTAGCAACGGGTTAAGCTGCATTTGTGGTGCGAAATAATCACTTACAGAATAGAAATAGATATTAGAAATGTAAAATAGTGAACTAATTGCGCTTACGCCAAAGTGTGTAATTTCGGTATTTAAACCAAAAAATACAATTGCTATGAAGCTACACGCCAACACAGATGCATAGGCAGGAAACAGCCTTCTGAAACGTTTTGCATAAAATGAAGAAAATTCGAAGTTTTTATTTGCTAGTGCAGGCCATATATTGCGAGTTATTAAATAGCCCGAAATAACAAAAAAAATATCGACCCCTATAAAACCACCACTAAATCGTGGGTCAATATGGAATATGAGAATTGCTAGCGCGGCAATGGCTCTTAAACCAGTTATGTCGTGCCTGTAATGGGGGAGGTGAAAGGATGTCATAAAATTACGCTTTCTTTCGCGTTCGCTATCAAAATGCTGCGCACATTTTGATAAGTTTTCTCACATTCTTTAAAAAACTCTGAGCGCTGGTAAGGCAAGTTAGTTGACGTGAGTTGTGATTGAATTATCTCCCCTTTCATTAAGGAACTTGACGAGTCTCCCGCTTTTGCCTTACCTGTGTTGCGCATTTTTTCATATTGTGGTGATAGCGGAGTTTGCAGTTCAAGAAATTTTGAAAAGGTATTGAGTGTAGACGAAGGGGTCACTTTAACTGCATCAGCATCAAAATACAGATAGGTGACGGTACCCATCAATGCGATTTTTGCTAGTAAGTTTAAACGTTGACAATAATAGGCAGCTGCCTTTTGAGGTTGCGTAAACTCATGCTCAGGGTGCGCTTTTTTATACAGTGATACTATGCTTGGAATAGTGTATTCCGGCGCCCGAATACCCATTATGAGCAGAGTATTTGGATGTTCGAGGATGATGTCACTAATGTGATGTTCATTGTGAAGCAACTTGTCGAACATGTAATTACTATGTTTTTTAAGACTGTGATGTTGGCAGTACAACATTTTTTGACGCAACAAACTCCTTTCACTGTAGTATCCTATGTGCATCTCATAGTATCCGTTTATTTGAGGATGACTACCCAGTACATGCCCCACTAAACTAGTATTTGCACGCATGTGGCTCAGCAGAAAAACATGCTTTTTTGTGCAAAGAATGGAAGGTGACCGTATTGCAGACTTAAGCGCTTGAACATACGACATAACTTTTAATATTCCGTTACTTTATAAATTGTATAGGCTTCTAGCGAACGCAATGCTTTCAGTGAAAGAAGTTCCTCAGTTTCTTTAGATAAAGGTGTTGTAATTAGTACCGTAACACCAGCTAACTTGAGCGACGTTTTGTAATCATTAAGCTGTTCAGGAGTTAGCAGTTGAATGTTGTCTGTGAGAGCCTGAAGCTGTTTCCTAAACATAGTCTCGTCTGAAGTGAAATAAGGTTGTTGCCAATACAAGGGTCTCGATGCTATCAATGTCGCCTCTCTCGGCAGCATGGGTAGCATTTGTGCGACAAGATAAGATGCAATAATAATGTCATTCGGCGACGTCATTTTTACCGCTTCGCTTGCGGCATTCATGGCATAAGAAGGCACTTTTTGCGGCGAAACTCTCGTGGAGTACTTTTGTTGAAGTAAACCACTGTTTAAAACCATCATGAGGGCGGTAATGCCAAGAAGTACCGTATATGAAAGCACTTTTGCATATTTTTTGGCGATTAAGTCAGAAGAAAATATAAAATTAAAGAATGCGCTGGAATGTTGAATTATAAGTGCTGCACTTACTCCGAGGACTAGAGACAACGGAATACTCCAATGGAAACGCCAAATTAAATTTCCAGGGCCAACGGTACTACCTAAGAAGCTTGCTAAAGGATGACTAAAGCACAGTATAAAAATAAGACATAGCCAGCGAAGAGACAGCTGGCGTGTTGAGCTTTTCGACGTGTAGGTGAACAAAAGAGCGCTAAAGAGTAAGACCAATATAATAAATAACGAGTAATGATCACCAAAAAGCCAATACATTGAAGAAATTGGGCGCTTCACAGGTTCGGATAGGGGAATTTGGTTAAGATATGAGAGGTTGTTGCTTAAATAGTTCAGACCTTCAATTGAAAGAGTGGGCGAATATGCTTCAACATTTGCGATGGCATTTTTTACCACAATTAACATTGTTAAGTTGGGTAAACTCACGATGGCGAGTAAAGTGAGATTTTTAATTACTGTTTGAATTCGCCAAGAGCTAAAGGCGAGAACTGATACACCTGCAGCTATCCCGCTTATGTAGAAACCTGTGCTAGATACACCGCCACACGCGATCATGGCTGTACCAGTTGCCAGCAAGTAACGAAGGAGATTTGTTCTGCACCACAAAAACACCAAATAGCATGTAAGTGGAACAAACAACATTAAAAGCAACGCCTTACCTTGAAAAAATCTGGGGATAAAGAAAAAGCCATGCATGTGGTTGTGAGTGGACCACAACACTAAAAAACACAATGAGAAGAGGGTGCCGATAAGTGCATATCGAGGAGACAACTGGCTAATAAAGGCGTACGTTACCCATGGCACGAACGCTATTAATACACAAGGGGCTAGGGTGTAGTACCAAAAGAGGTGATTGGTGCCAGTGTAATACGACATAGTGGCAATGATTAGTTCCCAGCTCTGCCCAAGGTTTAGCGAGAATATGTGGTTTGGAAGCGACTGATTAAAAATCACATCAACAGAAAAAAGTGGCGCGTCTGGGTGCTTTAGTAGCCCTGCAATGTAAGACACAAAATGGGTATCGTCGGCATTGGTGGCGGTACTTAATAAATATAGAAGGATGAGTGTTGCGCTCGTTACCGAAAGCGCAAATACGTGGGCGGGGGGCATTTCCTTAGTTTTTAATTCCTGCACTTTTATTTTTTTTTCAGTAAAAAACAAAAGCCCTGAACAACCGAAAGCACCAAGTAGCCAAGCATAACTAAAACTTTCATCGAGCTTCAAAAGTATACTGACTAGAACAAAAGTAAAAGTAACTAAAGCAAGCCCAAATAAGGGGCTTTTTGTGCAAGCTTTAACATGAGGGCTTGATGGAGCAGAATACATCAATGAGCAGCGAAAAAGGTATAACTTAAAGGGAAAAATCAGGAACAAAGAAGCTAAAGTGATAACTGGAAATATTAGAGTAAATTCATAAAAAGAAATGCCAATATTTTGAAGTGGCCACAGAACAAAACTCGTAAAAGACACAAGAAAAAATAAAAAAGTAAATGTGAATTCAAACAACTGTGTGCCGTACTTGCTGGCTGACATTGATAAAGTAAGTCCGTTTGTAATTTTATTCTCCTAAGCTTACAAATAAATGATATAAAATTAAATGGAAAATTAGATATTGCTTAGGCTTGGCGAACACTCTTACTCTATTAGTCTCTTCTACGCTGCACAATCGCACAATTAACAAAGAGAGGGGCTCCTATCTGCATTATGCTAGCTCTTTAGTTAACCATTCATCATTTGATGTTTTTGTTTGTAATAGCGAACCATGTCGCTTTACAATTTAATATATAACTAAAAATAACTTCTCTTAACAATTGCTTGCTTAAAAAAGAAAGTGAAGTTTAAGCTAAAATTTTCATGACTTTGATTTAATCAAGTGGCATCACTCTTATCGGATTTGAGTAAAACATATAGTGATGCTGTTCAGGTTGAATACTCCTGCCTCTTAACCTAAAGACAGTGTTTTTTGATTGCGTTCTGTAGCGGTATTGCATGTGAAGCTGTGTAAGTTGCCCTACAACTTCTGACTTCAAAAGAGCAGGCTCAAACGGAACAACCTGTATATCATTTTGTTCAATGATTATAAGTTCAAGCTCATCTAGCCTAGCGGAATACCCTTGCCAATCTTTTTCGTTTAACGTTATTAACGCATTAATTTCAATGGCGTCTTTAGCGTCTACAGCGACAGTCTCGCCCATTGTGGCTGTCTTATCAGGTATTTTTATATAAAAATTTAGCTGGTTAACAAACTTTCCATGCTGTGCCCAAGTGTTTCCACTTCTAAGGGCCTGTAATATGTCGTTGTGACTGTTTGAACGGCTAAATAAATGGGTTGTGGAAAACTCACACGGCCAATAGTCTCCATCAGTGCTATGAAAGTCTGAACCTGCGCGAGCTCCCCATACATCATATCCTTGTTGTAGTAAGGTGTCCCACGTATTGCCGGGTTGAACTGCTGGATCCCACCTATGAATCGTTTTTTGTCGGAATGAATAGGCCCCGTTATTTGTGCCAGCCATTTTCTGATGACCGGGAGCGCCAGCAAAACCAATAAAGCTATCGCTTCTATCCATCCACTCAGCCAAGTCATAGGTATTCTCATTTTGCAAAACGTCTTTTCTGTTTGGATGGTTATAAATGACCACGGGGTTAACTGTTCCGTAATGCCCAATATTGTTTAGCCACTCGGCTGCGGATGATATCGAAAGCTGCTCTTTTTTTCGTCTACCGTAACTATCGAAACGAGATTTGAATTCCTCAAGGTTTGTTTGCAAATCTGGAGATTCTGGTAGCAACACGGTAGCGTGTTCTCGCCCCATAAAAGGGGGGACATTCCATTCCAACCCTGGCATTACTGTTAGATGAGGATATAGGTCGTTTACCTGTGTAATATCATCAAAATAGGTTGTTGAGGCAACGTCTTTCAAGTTGTAGTCGCCATGGTCAGTAATAGCAATGGCATCGCAACCAAATTGGCTTGCTCTTTCTGCTATTTCAGATACGCTTTTGTTTCCATCAGAATAGCGAGTATGGATATGCGTATCTATATTTAGCCAAATACCGTTTGCATAGCTACCGTTTATATTTTGTTTGGGAATATGGTGTTTTTCATTACTTAAACGGCGCTTGTTTTCACCCGAAGAATACAGTGGTAGTGATATAATTCGTTTATCTATTCGCGACTCGATTTCGTTATAAACACTCGAGCCAACGTAACCAATTATCTCATTAAATTCCTCGCCTCGAAAGCCCTCTGGTAAATCGTGAATAGCAGGTAAAAACAGTTCTTCTTTTGTTTGGTATGCCAGCAAGTCCTGTGCGTAAATTGCTGATTCATCGTTGCTGGTAACGAACTTGGAAAATGCCATACCCGCTTTGTCGGCTGCTAAGTCAGCGAAACTATAGCCGCTGCCCCCTTCGTTAGAATCAAGCAGCTCTTTTAATTCACCTATGCTTAGCCCGATATTTTCTTTTCCGACTTGTTCTAGTATTGAAGAATACAAGAAGTGAAGGCTTAAATCTCCTCTCCCATTTAAGGTTGTAACAGCTCTATAATTGGCATTAATTGATATATCGATATCTGATAGAACGGCAAAACGCTCGCTGCCAAAAACAATAGCAAGCGCCCATAGGGCAGCGCGGTTTTCCTCAACGGGGTCGGCGCCATCTAACGACGCTAGCTGGGCTTTTGCAAAAACTTGGCCTATGAAGAAGCTTAATGATTTATTAGTTTGCGACGTTGCAAGAATATGATCGATGTAAGCTTTTACAAGCACTGGCTTAGCCGTTTGAGATGGGGTCACGGCACTAGCAAGTTGAGATGCGGTTGATAAAGAAGCTTTAACAGCATCTTTAAAATTGGCGCTCTTCTTTGCATCAAATGAAATGGTATCGCCATTTGGTTTTGCAGAGGCAATAAGTGCGTTCACATTCTGCTTTATTTCATCGCCAAAAACTAACCACAACCCAGCGTTTAGTATTAGCTCTGCGATAAAAGCAGGGATAGGCACTTTACCAAGTTTACACCCAACCATAGCAAAACCGGAAAGCTCGTTGCCATAAAGGCAATAGCCGTTGATAAAAAGCGCGTTGGACAATATGGGAATACGTAAGCTGCTGGCAATATTCACCCCGAAACTGCTTACATTAATAGCAAAAGACGAGCCTTTTAGTGTATGCCCTGCAATAGCGGTTAAATCGTTAAGCTCTTCTTGGTTGAGTGTGAATTTAGCTTGTGTTTGATTTGAAGCCAACTGCTCCCACACTTTTTTCACCACGTTTTTTGCACTTTGGACTTGCTGTGGAGACACGTTTCCTTTTGGCGCGACAATAGGTGTTAGTGAAAAAAGTAATACGCAAATAATCGCAATAACCCCAAAGCGGATAAGTAGTTTTTTAATTAGCTTAGACACCCATTTCATGAAACGTGCTCTTATGTGCTGACTGCGGACGGGTAAGTGTTGCCGCTTTACTCAGGTAACGGTTTACGTTAGCTTATCACAATATTATCGAAGTGATTTATTTAGAGTAAACGGAATGCTCTTCCCTACATTTAGTTTCCTGTTTGTTTTCCTGCCGCTCACGTTTGTCATATTTTTCTGGCTCACAATTAAAAGAGGGTGGGTGTCGCAAGTTGCCGTGTTACTCACCGCATCACTCGTTTTTTATTTACTGCCAAATTGGGAGCACGCTTACATTATTGTAAGTTCCGTGCTAGTAAATTTTTTTATTGCGCGCTGGCTGTTACGATTACCACAGGGCACTGGGAGGTGGCTACTTACTGTTGGCGTAACATTCAATCTGGGTGTTATTGGCTATTACAAATATGCTTTTTTTGGAACCCAGGTTTTAAATGGACTTCTGGATACTCAGCTTTCGTTCAGCCAACACGTTTTGCCTGTTGGCATCTCGTTTTATACTTTTCAGCAAATCGCTTTTCTTGTTGATACATTCCGTTATCGAAATACGGCTTATCGCCTAAAAGATTATGCGTTATTTGTTACTTTTTTCCCGCAACTTATCGCGGGGCCGATAGTACATCACAGTCAGGTAATGCCCCAGATAGAGGCTATACATAAAAAGCCATTCAACTGGAGCTTGTTTAATATTGGTCTTGTATGGCTGGTTGTAGGCGTTTTTAAGAAGATTATTCTTGCTGACAACTTTGCCAAAATTGCCAACCCTGTTTTTAATCATGCAGACAAAGGTTTTGCATTATCGTTGGCTGATAGCTGGTCTGGTTCACTAGGGTATACATTACAGCTGTATTTTGATTTTTCAGCGTATTCCGAAATGGCAATAGGGTTAGCGTTCATGTTTGGCGTAAAGCTACCCTTAAATTTTTTCTCACCTTACAAAGCGCCCTCTATTGTGGAGTTTTGGCGTCGATGGCATATCACCCTTTCTACGTTTTTAAGAGACTACCTTTACATTGCGCTTGGCGGCAATCGCAAAGGCAAATTATTGAAGTATGTGAACTTGTTCATCACCATGCTGCTTGGTGGTTTGTGGCACGGTGCAGGGTGGGGCTTTATCATATGGGGCGCACTGCACGGGCTTTACCTTATTATTAATCATTTTTTCCGCTTTTTAGGGGTTACCCGCGCCATGCCAAAAGCGGTAAGTGTAGCGATTACTTTCTTTGCTGTGGTTTGCGCGTGGGTGTTTTTTAGAGCAGTATCAATTGAAGGGGCGTTTAACGTGCTGAGCGGCATGTTTGCTTTATCAGGTACAGAACCTAATAAGTTTGCTCAACTGTATCACTGGGTTTTTATTGCAATAGGTTTGTTCGTCGTATTTGCATTGCCAAATGTTAGCCAGTTGCTTAATTATCAGGGACCAGAGACTGCAGATGAACAAATATCAGCACGTTGGAGCGCAATACAGGTAAGCCGTATAAGCGCATTGCTTATTGGCTTAAGCATCGGGCTAGCTATTATGTTTATGCCTGAGCCTACGGTTTTTATCTACTTCAATTTCTAATATGAAAAAAGCATGGATTAGTGTTGTTGTAATAATTGCGCCAATATTTCTTTTCGAAGGAACGTTACGCATTTTTTACCATAGAGTGGATCTGCTGCGTCCCAGCTTTATTGCAGACGCAGAGTTGCAATACGCGATAGCACCAAATGCATCGGGCCACGACGCTTTAGGTTTTAGAAATCGCGAGTTCAAGAAAATACCGATAGTGGCCATAGGAGACTCTCAAACCTATAGCATTATCACCCCGCGAGGAGACAGTTGGCCTGCTCAGTTGGAGGGCGAGCTTTCTAAGTCAGTATACAATATGGCAATAGGCGGTTACGGGAGCCAGCAGTACAAGGCACTCACTGGTAAAGCGATTAACGAATTAGGCGCAAAGCATGTTCTTTGGGGAGTATTTCTTGGCGATGATGCAGCGCCTTATTCAACAAATGAATATCAACCATTAGAAGCTGATTTTAAAACATGGATGGAAGCAAATAGCTTCTTGTTTAACTGGCTATTTTATCATTGGCCAGGCGATATAGTGCGCAAAGTTAAAACTTCCCTTTCCCTAAATACAGCAAAGCAAGTAACGTTAGAGTTATGTAATTTAAAAACTTGCACGTCTATTCTAGTTGGCGCAAGAGATACGCTTTTAGACATCAATAGACCAAACGTAAAGCAAGGTGTTGAGCAGTTGCTTGAAAATATAGTGAGTGCTTCTAAAAGGGTGAAACTAACAGTGGTGCTAATACCCACCAAAGCCGCTGTACTGCAAGCCTATATTCCTAAGAATGATACGTCAGAGCGCCATGATGACAACAATGACGAAAATGCAGCAGTTAGAGCATGGCAGCACAGTATTCAACTAGAAAAAACACTCAGCAGCTATTTGAAGAGCCAGCTTAAACACGTTGGTATAACCGTTATAGATACGCTTCCTGCTTTGAAAGCTGCTGCCCAAGAACAACCTATTTATTTTTATGATTACAATGGGCACATTGGCGCAGCAGGCCAACGTGCTATTGCTCAAGAAATAGCACGTATAACAACGAAAGAGGTAGCGCCATGACACTGGCTCGGTTTTGGCAGGTGGCGTTATTTACTGCCATCACATGTTTAATGTTGTTTTTCTTTTTACCGCACAATAAATATGTTCGCTATCAGCTGCTTGATATAGGTGTTTATGCAAAGGCTAAATGGATTTACGAACGTGCGCACTTCAGCAACACGCCCATCGATATTGCTTTTATTGGCACTTCTCATACATTAAACGGTATAGACAGTGAATTAGTGCAGCGCCGTTTAAACGATAACGCTAACACAAAGCGCCATGTGGTAAACTTTGCAATTCCACACCTTGGCAGAGATATGCACTACACCCTTATAGATATGCTGTTATCTGAACACAAGCCGCAGGCCATAATATTAGAAGTAAGAGAGTCGGAAGCAAGAGATATGCACCCGGGCACGCATTACATAGCTGACTCATCTTCGCTAATTTATGCGCCACTTTTGGTGAACTTGCGTTATGCCGGAAATTTAATTCGTCAACCAAGCCGTAACTTTAAAGTAGCGCTAAACTCATTATTTCCGTGGTTGTCTCCATTTGAGTTTGAAAAAGACGCGAGCGCGGTGCCTAACCACAAAAACTATGCGTTGGATTTTCCTGACGATCGAACCAGACCACTCTCTCCAGGCAAGCAAAAACTTGATGAAGAGCGACAAAATGAAAACAGGGCGGCACCTTACAAATACAACGAAGTTTCAGACTTGAAATCGCTGCTATTTTTTAATGCTAACAATACCTATGTTAAACGCATTCAAAATTTAGCTGCCCAAAAGGGTGTTGATGTTTTTTACTTGTATTTGCCTGATTATGGAACTAAAGAATTTCCACTTAGAAATATCTACATAGAGAACTGGGAAGATATGATTTATCCGGATTTTCAGTTTTATCAAAACCCCGCTTACTTTAATGATCTTGGGCATCTCAATGCCGAGGGAGCAAGATTAATGTCTGAGTTTGTCGGGGGAGAGCTCGCGTGTATATTGGAAAACAAAAACTGTTACTCGGTTCATGAGCTTAATAATGGCGAAGATTCTTACTAATTAACACATGTAATAGGCGATAGTAATTGTAATGAGTGGTACAAATAACATAAAAAACTATTGAAGGGCTCATTTATCGAGACTTTAGTGATTACTCTGTTCCATTATCGGCCCACTTAGAGCGGAATGCTTATGCAATCAAACTAATCAATGAAAGTGCAAGACAATGTAATGCTCATGTTCTTAACATAGAAAAGATGCTCTGCACAGAAGGCGCTTGTAAAGGCTCTGAAAACGGGGGCCGCTTTACTTTGACGATAATCATTTAAGCGAATTTGGTAATAAGTATCTTACCCCGATATTTAAGGAGGCAATGATAAAGGTGACTAAACATTGATGCCTATCTGCCAACGCTGCTAGTCAATCAATAATTGATAGAAGTTTAAATGCTTGCCTAATGCATGGGACCCTTCTTTTGAGAGGTGGCCACTATCTCTGTAAAGCCACTTGTTATTGAGTGAAGTGATACATATGTTCTCTTTACATAGGTAGTCGTCAAGCCTAATTACTTTATATTGCGTTTCTAATTCAGACAAAAATTCGTAGGCCTGAACTTTCTTTTTTGCGATCTCTTCAACTTTGTAATCGCAAACAGAAAGAGGTAGGTTTCGGTGACTGGCTTTGGCTAAACACCTGCCCAGGTTACTGCCATCTGAGGGAGGTGGGGCGACAATGATTGGCTTAATGCCTAACCGCTCTATAAACGCTAACGTTGATTGAAATGCTTCTAATGCTTTTTGTTTGTTTGCTCTTACAACGTTACCGTTTTCAAAAAGCAAACTATTGCCTTCATCTAAATATTTTTCGAAGGGTGATGCCATTACTACATGTTTTACTGTTCTGTTGTTCTTTAACCACTCAGCCACTTTTTTGTTAAACGTAATGCAGCTCTGAGCCCATGTTTGCGAGTATTTTGCGTTAAACGGAGCAATGCCTAAAAAAGGACCACATGTAGATTTTGTAAATTGGATCATCCCTATATCTTGAGATGGAAACTGAATAGCACCGGCCAAGTGCATTGCGTACGAATCGCCCCAAAGTACAACAATTGGTTTATTACCTGTTCTACATTTACTTGTTAAAGTAAAAGTACCTTCGCATTCTTCATTTAACCCTGTATTAGGTGCTAGCCGGTTTTTAGCTTCGAAGAACTTTTCGGTGGACTCATTAGGTTTGGTTGTAAAACCGAAGGTTATATGGCCTGCAGTTCCAATCAACAGTAGGAGCGATGTACCAATAACGGCAAACAGAAAAACCTTTTGCCTTTTGACCCTAGCGCGACTCCTAAAAGGTACCTCCACATATTTCCATGTGAGATATGCTAGAACTAAGCTCAACATTGATAGCGCCAGATAGACGTTAATAGATAAACCTTTTAAACTGTAATGTCGCGCAAATGCGAAAAGTGGCTGGTGCCAAAGGTAAGCGCTGTAACTAATAAGTCCAATTCCCACCAGCACGCGAGAACTTAACAGCTTTCCGACTGCGTTCTTGGGTGACGCACACAAAATTATCAAAGCGGTCCCCAGTGTGGGGACAAGGGCGTAAATACCAGGAAACGGCGTGGACTCATTGAAGCCAAAAACGCTAAGTGCTATCAGAAATAACCCAACAATACTAAATAATTGAGCGATTATTGGCTTAATGGTTTTGTTTATGTTTGATGAGTGGTATAGACACACATACGCAATAATGGCACCAATTCCCAGCTCCCATGCCCGTGTTGGTAGAAGAAAAAAGTTCGCACTTGGCGCTTTTTCGGTCAGAATGATACTAGCAAAAAAACTTAGCGCTATTAATGCTAGCAACATGGGCAATAGAAGCACTTGTCTGAACCTACCTAAAGCGGCAAGTAGTAATGGAAAAACGACATAATATTGTTCTTCTACGGCCAGGCTCCATGTGTGCAACATGGGTTTTAGCTCATTCTCAGTGCCCCAGTAGCCAGTTTCCTGCCAAAAAAGAATGTTCGATGAAAATAACGCGATTGACATTAAACTTTGCGAAAAATCTTTAAGGTCTTCAGGAAGGAGTAAGAAGTAAGCAAATGGAAGACTGAGTGCAATCACAAAAAAAATGGCGGGTAAAATACGCCTTGCTCTGCGCTCGTAAAAATTGACTATGCTAAAACAGTTTTTGTCTTTTTCTGAAAGAATGATGGTAGTAATGAGATAGCCGCTAATTACAAAGAAAACATCAACGCCTACAAACCCTCCGCTGAATGTATGTAGTCCAGCGTGAAAAAGAATAACCGGTATTACCGCGATGGCGCGTAAACCATCTATTTCAGCTCGGTACTTCAATTTAATTCCTGTTTTGTTTCTATAAGTAATGATGGACTTTGTATTTTTTATGATCGATGTTCATACAATCTAAATTTCAAGAGTATTCTGAATACCTAACAAGTTTTTTCAAGCTGGTTACTGAAAGAGTTTTTCTGTATGAACACCAGCTAATAACAGCGGCCTTTTTGTTATAAGAGTCATTTTTTTAGACGTTTGAGCAACGAATTTAGATGTCCCCTTGTAGCTTTTCTCTTATCTTTACCAAGGCCGAGTAACTCAAGTATAAAGAAAAACTTAAAGCTAATTCGAGTCTGGCCTTGAAATGATTTGACAAAGCACTGTATTGCTAAGCCTGTGTTCTTCCTGTTCGCATAAGATAAAGCTAAGTTGTGATAGATTATTTGCTTTTTATACTTCACTAATTTTCTCTCGCTTTCACTTAAATATGCCTCTAATGCTTGTAATGATTGCAGATACTTTTTATACATGTTTATTCTTTTGTCGACAATCTCTAGTACATTATTGGACCAAGAACCAACAGCAGCGCACCTGTATACGCTCATTTTTTGAGGTAGATAAAGAATGCCTTCTCGGCCGCATAACACTTCAAGAAAAAAGTCTCCAATCGGTGCCTCAAAAAAGAAATCTGGAAGGTTTTTTACAAACTCGGTTCTCATCATCATTGAAGCTGTTGGTGAGAATTGCCCTGTTGTAGTGAATACATCCTTAAAAGGGATTATGTACTCTTCGGCTTTACGTGAAGGGAACTTATTTACCAACCCCCCACTCTCCTGGTTTATAGAAAATGCGTCATGTATGCTCAGATTAACTTGATTATTTTTTTCAAGTGCTTCGTATTGGCTCTGTAGTTTATTTGGGTCGATCCAGTAGTCGTCGCCTTCACAAAGAGCAACATATCTGCCATTTGCCCTTCTAAATGTAAAACTTGATGGTTTTCTGTTTTTGCTGTATTGGTTCTCGCTCTGCAGTATTGGAAAAACAATATTGGGATATAGACTCTTGTACTTTTGGATGATGTTTGGCGAGTCGTCAGTCGAGGCGTCATCATGAATGATTATCTCAAATGCAAATGTAGTTTCTTGCATTAAAAAGCCAATGATCGCAGTTTCGATGTAAGGCTCATGTTGGAATGAATGGCAAACGATGGAAACTAATGGGTTGTCCTTGTTTTCCCAGCTCGCAATGATTTCGCTTTCTTTACGAAGCTTTACGGTGTTGATGTCTAACAACGTTTTAGTTCCTTATGATAATTGTTGAAACTTTTTCACAAATGACTTCATAGCTTTTAGTCCTAAAAATAAAGTTTAACCCCAAGAACAGTATGAAAAATGTAAAGCCCTTTAAAAAAAATGCTATTAAATACCCCTTGGCAACAAAATCGTTGACAAAAAGCGTGGCAGTTACTCCCACACAGCATACCGCCATTTGAACTATTATGGGTTTAAAAAAGCTTAGGCTTGGCAGCTGGATCTCGCGTGCCGCAAATGTCACATTCAGTGAAATACCAATGATGGTTGTTATGACAAGTCCATATAAATAAGAATTTAAACCGAAGTAAATTGCGTTGATAAAGTTAATTGTGTGCACTGCTTTTTTTATAAGTTCCAGCTTCAAAAATGCTTTTGAGTTTCCTCTACTGCTAAGTATGTTGACCAGCAAAGCGCCCAAAGGGTATCCAAAGCCACTAAGTAGTAAAAGTTTCATGTAATGAACTGTGGGGAGCCACTTCTCTGTAAATAAAAACAAAACTACTTCTTCAGCTAATAAATATAGGCCACCCAACAAAAGAAAAGTAACAAAGCTTAGTACGTGCAGTGCATTCAAAATAACGACCTGAAATCTAGGTAAGTTATTCTTAATTTGACTTAAAACAGGAAACAAAACAGACATTAAGCTTCCGGAAGTGTATTGAATTATTAATGAATTGAATTGCTTAGCGCGCTGAAAATAGCCTAATGTTACTGGGGGAAATATCTTACCAATAATTAAGTAATCAAGGCGACTATAGATAGCATCTAGCAGGCCTGATAAGAACATCCTGAATCCAAAGGTCCAAAGCTCTTTCAGACTTTGAATCGAAAAACTATATGCAGGGCGCCAACGTGAAAATAACCAAAGCAACATACTGTTAAGCAAACTTTGGGAAAGGATTTGAGCAACCAAACTCCAAACCCCAAACTCGTAGGTAGCCATTGCTATGCCCACGAAACCGCTAAAAACTGATGAAATAACACCTGCTTTAGCTATCAAAGCATAATTAAGTTGTTTTCGTAGTCTTGCTATTTGTACACTGCCTAGTGCGTTAAAGATGAAAATAACGCAAACAACTTTAATTAGTGTTAGCAATTGCTCTAAATTATAGAAGGTTGCAATGTTCTCGGCAAATATGAACATTAATAGCGAGAGAAGGCTTGCGACAGATAAATTGAAAAAAAATACTGATGAATAATGCGTCTGGCTGACATCATTTTTCTGTATTAGTGCTCCCCCTAGCCCTATATCAGTGAACACTTGCGCCATGCCCACAACTACCATAATCATTGCTATCAAACCAAAATCACTTGGATCTAATAGACGCGCGAGCACAATAGTAACTATAAAACTCACGCCCTGACTAGAAAGCTTTCCCACTAAGTCCCAAATTAGTGCTCTGAGTCCTTGCTTTTTAAGGTTGCTCAATTTAACTCCTGTGTACCAAACTATGGAAATCCTGACTTAATCTAAAAACATGGAAGTTCTATAGTTGAGCTTCATCAAGACGGCAATATCAGTTAATTTAACGTTTTAGTTAGTCATTGGACGCGCGCAGTAAATTTATGCAACGAAGCTTATAAACGCTTGGGTCGTTGCAAAGCAGTATGCTTTTTTGTAAAGAGTTTTTGTTTTCATTTCCTAATATATTTCTACACATTTAAGCCCTTAAACAACTCTAGATACCCTAGCATTTTGTCTAATGTTTCTTTACTCAACGACCTTTTGTTTGCATTGACTAGCGAAGAACCTTGTGGCAAGTCGCTTTCTGTAATTGGATTCCCCAGTGCGTGGTATTTACTCAGTAAATTGACATATACTTGACGCGGGTTTGATACAAAGTCTTCATATTTAATTTCTAGCTTGTTGGCCAATGGAATATCTTTCAGCCCCATTTCAATAGCTTGATTTGTAAAGTGAACCTGACCTGCGATCTGTTCTTCAGGGGTTTTATTCTTTAGCCAAGCGTATTCTGCCGGTTTTGCTGACCACCACTGGTTGAGGTTTCCCAACTCTTGAACACGGGCTTTGTATATTGATTGCATTACAAACTCATCTTCTCTCTTAACGTAAACAAATACACTATTTGGAAGGTACTGGTGAAAGTATGACAAATTGTACTGAAACATTAGCCCCTTAGCGAGAAACGGCTTCTGAGTTAGCTGGCAAAGAGTTTCTATTTCGTTTGTTAACGAGTTTATATCAACCTGTCGTAAATTTTCTTCGTCTAAGTGTCGTATTTCGATTGTTGGGAAAAATCGCCTAAAGAAATGAAAAAACTCATTTGCATTTAATACACCCGAACTCCTTCCATAGTCTGACTTAAAATCGATAGCTTTGTCTTGTTCAATAAGGCCATGTTTGGAGTTAAATAACACCTCTTGAACAAGCGAACCTACGTATGTCGAGTGGACGAATCTCGTTAGAAAATTGGTGGGATAAGTCCATGTGCCGGTGTTTGCTAGATACTGCAGTAGAGCAGTTGTGCCACTTCGAGGGCAACCGACTATGAAGGTTTTAGGCAAGCACGAGGTGGGAGATTCTTTGTTGATATCAATTTGTACCTTTTCCAGCACCCTGTTTAATTCTGTAATTAGTTCTAGTTCTGTCAATTTCATTTTAGTAATTCACGTACTTTCAGAATAAGGAAGTTTAGCTTAGTCTCATCTAATCTGTGGTCTACAGGTAAAAATAAAGTGTTTGAAAACCATAGGCTTGCCTGAGCCTTGGCGTTCAAGTTGGGCCAATATCTAGGTAAATAGATGTTAGATTTAATGAGCTCTTGGCACATTCTTGTTACGCATTTGTCGATTTTAAGTGGAAAACACAACGGAATTTCGCTTTCTAGTTTGAAAACTGGATTTAAGTTAATATCTTGAAAGGCACATTGTAGTTGATTGAAGTGATGCAACCTTTTCGCCTTAACGCTCTCTAAGTCATAAGATTGAATAAGCCTTTTTGAAACATCAGACATTTTTTTGGGTAAAAAGTCGGTCAAAGAATGTTCAGCTTCAAGAAATTTTTGATAACCCGAATATATTTTTCCAGCGCTCCTCTCTAAAAGGTGACCTACATAATCCGTTGCTTGGAAAGTCTCACTTGGAGTTGTTATATCTGAATCTGTATATAAAAAAGCGCCGTCAGGGATACCTAAAAACTTACGCGGTGAATAAATTGTCGCGGCACATCTTCCAACGGGCTCAAATAGAGCTTGCGAATTATCAACTATTATTTTTTCTGTAGGAATTCCGCTATCTCTCAGAAACCTATTTATGGCCTCTCTACAAATACCAAAATAGTTAACAATTAGCATCATTTCATTAGAACCTACTGAGATGTTAGTAGGGGCGGTAAGCGCTTCATTGATAGCATAGGAATTTACTTTGATTTGTAAATTCTCAAATATTGGGTAAAGACTGTCACAGATGTAATCAGGTAACAGCACTGTTTCAACAGGGGTGTGCTTAAGAAAACAAAATAGAGCTGCTCTTGCTGATTGAAATGAATAAGCTTCTTCGTGTAAGGGGTGATTATAGAAAGGTAATTCAAGTTCTCCATAACCACCTATGCCATTTGCGAACTGAGTCATTCAGGAAATCCGGTACCTATCTAATAATCTGAGAATATCTTTTTTTGAATTCCACATCAGGACGTCTATTATTGAAAGATGGCTAACGAAATCATGAGTGCCTTGAGGATAGCTAAATTCCTCCATGGCTAAGAACTGCAAATCTATGTTACGACGCTTAAATTCATTTTTACTGTATAAAGCTCTGCCATTTTCCATATTGCAGTATGTACCAGCACCAAAAAAATCACACATGGAATAGAGTTTTTCGGCAGCGTTTACGTGTTTATTGTAATCCAATTCGCTAGATAAACAGCAGTCTAATTCTATGCCAAGATAGTCAAACACGCTTGTTACTGAGGCCATGCATAGTCTTGCAACATGGGTTTCTTGAGAGTTAAATACATTGTCCAAAATTGGCATAACCTCTGAGAAGAGGGGAGCTTTGCTGTAATTTTGCTCAATGGTCTTAATTATTTTCTTGCGATTAGTTACAAAGTGTAAATCTTTAATTTTACTATTGCTCGACGCTTTCTCTACGGGGATAGTAAATAGCTGTTTCTTATTATTGGCTAGTATGTTGTTTCGATTAATGTATCCACCTTTTATAAAATTGACATCATCGTAGAAAACAAATTTATCGCAATGTTTCGTGAGTTGGTAATATCCCAAGTAAGGAAAAAGGTAGGGTTGCATAACTGCTAGTATCATAAAGCTATCAACATCTCTAAACTAAAAGCGGGTTTGTATGTAATCATCGTTCCAGCGGCCTATATGGTCCCTGACCGTTTAATAGCTTCAATTACACTGCTGATGTTTTTTTTAGTCATGTGAAAATGTAAGGGTAAACAAAGAATACCATTTACAACTTCATCTGAATTCTCGGTGCCGTGATTTTTGCAATTAGAAAAAACAGAATCCAAGGAAGGTGAAAAATACGCTCTGCTTTGAATACCTTCCTCTGCTAATTTGCTAATTAGCTGCTTGGCTTTCTTGCGATTTTCTAGTTTCACAGGCATGTAAGCGCCGTTAAAGTTAGCATTAGAATGCCATGTTGGTAATTCCATCAAGTCTTTCAAGCCAAAGGAGTATAGCTGAAAAAGCTCGGCCCTATGCTCCAAAACATTGTCCATTTTATCTAAGTTTACTAAACCTACAGCGGCTTGGTATTCACTTAGCTTTCCATTAATGCCAGTCTCTACTATACCGTTGCTTGGGTCTATACCAAAATTGATCATGTGTTTAGCTTTTTCATAGCTCTCTTTACTTTTGAAGACTATCGCTCCCCCTTCAACTGTATGAAAAACTTTTGTTGCGTGAAAACTCAAAGTACTAGCATCTCCGAAACTTAACACTGATTTGTTTCCAACGTTAACGCCGAAAGTGTGGGCTGCGTCGTAGATGACTTTTACATTTTTTTCTTTGCTGAGAGAGTCAAAATTTTCCACATCGCATGGGTTACCATAGACGTGGGTCGCTAAAACAGCATTTATGCTCTCATCTTGAACGATTGCCGAACGAGCAGAATTTGGACACAAGTTATAGCTTTTGCGATCGATATCGGCAAAGGAGAGTGTGTCTTTTTGCCATTGAAATGCACTTGTCGTAGCTACAAAGCTGAAAGGTGTAGTGATTAGGTTATCTACTCCAAGAGCCCTTCCAGCTAATTGTAATGCGATTGTACCATTCGCGACTAAAAGTAAATTTTCAACACCAAGGTAGTCTTGCAATCTTTCTGTCAGCTCATCATGCAGAGGGCCGAAATTAGTAAACCAACCCCTTTCATTTATTGTTTCTAAATATTGATTCAATCTTTTCAAGTCAGGCTTGAGGGGGCTATTCAGTGCAATCATTTAATCTACTAAGCTCGTTAAGTTCTCGTCAATCCAATACCGCTTATCATCGTCTATTCTGCCTGTTTTACGATCAGTATTACAACACTTTTCAAGTTCAAGACTTTCAACCCTTTTAAATACTAAATAAAAACTCAAAAATGAAGTGCGATTCATTTGAACAAGATTTAACGTCTTGTATTTTCAGCTCTATTGATAGAAGTTGTGGCAAGACCATACTACCTAATTCGTAAAGTCTAAGGCTTATGTTGTGACAGAATATCATTGCAAAGCCACAACAACATTTCATCCTGTAGCTTTTTGATTTTTGTGTATTGCTTTAGACCCATACTTTCGTGTGATCCCAAGCGTTCTATACCTTCAGCAATAGATTCAACACTGAAAGGGTTGACATAAATAGCAGCAGACCCACAAACTTCAGGTACAGAACAAATGTCACTTGCAATTACGGGGGTTTCATATTTCATTGCCTCCAATGGAGGGTAACCAAAACCCTCATTCAGGGTCGGGTATATAAGTGCTTTTGCGAATTTTAAATGGCACTCTAAGTCATGCCTCGAAACGTACCCCTTGACAATAAAGCGTTCATCAAGTTTAAGCATATTGGGCAGGGGCTTTGCGCCTAAGACAATGACTTTGGTCTTGCTATCAGGATGTTTTTTAAAGAATTTTTGAACTGCAAGGATGCCTCGTCTGGAGTTTTTAATCCAACGGTTAGCATTGATTATTAAAAAATAATCCTCCGGAATAGGGGGAGTAAGTTCGCTTTCAAAGTGCTTTTCCATAAGGGGGCTGTATGCCACTCTTATTTTTTTTGAATTTGCATCAGGCAGGTGTTTCAAAAGGCTAGACTTTGTATGATTCGATACGACCCAGATGCTACTGTTGGAGATATTAATTAGACTATTAAAGTTATCTATATGTTTTTTTACAGTAAAGGACCGTAACAACACTCCTCGAACCCACCGTTTGAATTGAGTGAAGCTATTTAAATAAAACTTTTGTTGTGAGTCAGACGGTTGTTCTATCGGACGTAGCCCATGAATAGTTTGTACAAACCGCGTAGCTTTAAAATCAAGATCTCTTGGCATAGAGTAAGGGAGCGCTGAATACAATACATTATATTTCCCCATGTCTAATATCTTTTGAAGTTCAGAGAGCTTGTTTATTTCATGCCTCTTAATCTTTGCATTTTCTAGGGTTTCTATGATCTCATTAGGTAGCCTTTTATTTTTAAAATAATAGACCTCAATAACATCTGAATTTTTTTTAAGTTCAAGAAGTTTATGGAATACCACTTCAGCGTAGATGCCCCCGCCATGAACAGACCCTTGGTCGTCTGGTTGTGTTGCGGCTAGATCAAAAAGTATACTATTCACATTAAAAAGTCTTTTTAAGTAGTGTTTCTAGGTTATTTACACTTCTTTCTATTGAAAATTGGTGTACAACATTTTCACGGGCGTTGGTTGTAAAGTTTGTACGTGTTTTTTGCGATTGCAGCAGGGTTGCTAGCCATTTGTTCAGTTGAACATCGGAATTAGTACTAACTAAAAAGCCATTATACCCATGCTCAATAATCTCTGAACAGCCAAATGGACAATCCGTTGCAATAGTAGGCAAACCTAATGCTTGCGCTTCTAAAAGCGCATTACTCATCCCTTCATAATCGCTACACAATACAAACACAGTCGCATGTTTTAATCGAGCATGAGGGTTCTCGACAAAGCCTGGCAATAAAACATCATCAGATGTTTGTTTCTCCTTTATTTGGTTCTCTAATTCACCTCTAAGGCTACCTTCTCCCATTATGACTAATAGCGGGCGATTTGAAGAGTCTAATCGGCTATGGGCTTCAATAAGCAGATCAAAGCGTTTTTGAGGCTCTAAACGTCCCACAGCCATGATGATCTGTCTATTGTTGTCTATCGCAGCCTGTATTTTAGGTTCCAAAACAACATGCTCATTAGCTTTATTGTTTATCGTTTCAGCATCTACCGCGTTTAATAACACGTCGGTTTTATTTGCACAGAATGGGTATTTTTCTACAAATGTATCCTTCAACCCATTAGCAACACAAATGATTTTATCGGCCTTTCTATAGCTCATAGCGGCCCATCTGCCATAAAGGCCAAGCTCTTGCTTCGTAGGGTCGTTAGCAATCCTCGCAATCCATTTGGGCTTGTGTTTAGTCCACCTTAAAGTTTCTGAAGTAAAAATGTTCGGAACAGACCATGCGCTTAAAACCACATCTGGTTTCTCGCTATCTATCCACTTTTTAAAACGCCAAACGGCTTTTAAATTGTCAATAGGTTTGTATTTGCCGAGTATTTTTACCTTTACGTCTTTCGGTATTGCATATTGTCGATCATCACGATACAGCGCAACTAGCACCTCAAATTGTGACTTGTCTAGGTTTATCGCAGCATTGGCGACGAATCGTTCTGCTCCGCCAGTTCCTAAACTACCTACCAAAAACATTACTTTAATTCTCTTGTTTTCCATGCTTTTCTTCAACTCGAAACAAGGTTTACGTATTGCTGAACCATCTTGTCCAAGTCCAGGTATTCCAGAGCAAAGGCGCGGCAATTTTGTTCCAGCATATTTGTAAAACTAGCATCGTTAGCAAGTTTGTTTATTGCAGTAGCGTAAGACAGTGGGTTGTCTGTTTCACAAGGTATGCCAGATACATTTTCTTTTACAATTTCAGGAAGAGAAGATGCTGAGCTGGATATCACTGGCGTACCACAGGAAATTGACTCCATTACGGCTCTTGGCAAGCCTTCAAGGCGCGAGGGTAAAATAGTTGCGTCGGCTTTCTGATATTCTCGTTTAACTTGGTCTAACGTTAGGCGACCTAAGCAATGTGCTCTTGAGTGTGAAATCGTTTTGCTAGGGTCTCTATCTGCAGTGTAGTAAAGGTGCACATTTTCTGAAGTCCCATCAAGAATTGCTGGAAGCATGTCGCAGCCTTTTCTTTTCGAAATATTGCCTACATACAAAAGCCTAAATTCTGTAGCATTTTTGGTTTCTTTTGCAGCTGGAGCGAAAAATTGTGTGTTTACGGCGTTTAATATAACGTTTGGTTTAATATCTGGGAAGTAGCTTGTTAGCGCGTCAGCCGAGTTTTGGCTAAGCGCTATGTTTACATCTGATTCAGTATAACTTTTATAGAGCCAACGCTTTAACAATGTGTTGTGAAATATCTTCTGAGCGTGAGATTTATACTTGCTGTACTCTGGGTCTAGAACGAAGAGACGCTCGACGGTAAGTAAAGGAATACCAGCTCTTTTAAATGCAAAGGCGTTCCATGAATTCCCGATAACACAGTCAGTGTTTGCTGGAGCCGCCTTACCTTTTAGTAAGTGAGGGCAGTATTGGTAAAAGTAAGGGTAACTTGTCACCTCAGCTTCATGACCAAGCCTTTTCAAACAATCAGCTAATTGGTGAATGGACACATCGCTTCCACTATTGCCAATAGTATGAGGTAACCAAAATTTCATCTTCGTCCTTCTATATATTGCAAAAACTTGCTAACTGTTGCCGTCACCAAAAAATTGTTTCGAGAAAAAGTCTCTGCTTGTTCTATCCAATGCCGATCTTCATGTTCTAGTGCTAGTTTAATTTTTTTTGAGAGGTCTAGGGCATCACCTGGCTCCGCTAACCATCCGGTTTTTCCATCTATAACGGCGTCTGGTATGCCTCCACTATTGGTTCCCACGACCTTGCAACCAGCAAGCATGGCCTCTGCAAATGTGAGCCCTTGCGCCTCCACTCCACCTGATGACGAACGTTTCGACGGGCCCACAAAAACATCAGCAGCAGCATAGTATCTATAGATATCTTTGCTCTCTACCCAACCAACAAAATTCACGCTTTCGTTAATACCTAGCCGTACTGCTTGTTGCTTAAAAATATTCTCTTCGTGGCCTATGCCAACTAACACTAGAGCGAGGTCAAGACCTTCACCAATCAGTATTTTTGTAGCTTCAAGTAGCTCTGAAACTCCCTTTTCTTCATTCAATCTCCCAACGAAAAGAAGTAATTTCTTACCACTTTTGTTTTCACCTATGAGCGAGGTGCGCAACTTAATTACGTCTTCAACTTTAAAAGGTGGGACAGGCAATATGCCGGTTGGCAATGGCATTAGTTTGTGTGAGTTCTTTTGGGAGATTTCTTGTGTTTTTGCTCTTGTGACAGAGCTATTTACCGTTACTATGTCTGCGCACTGCAAAGTGAACGCTTTGAACTTTCTCAATAACTTACTATCAAGTGCCATCACATCACTACCGTGAATGGTGGCCACATGCTTTGTTCTCGTTACCTTACTTACGAGCGCACAAGCGAAACCTTGTGGAATAAGCCAGTGCGAGTTAATCCAATCAGGCTTCCATGATAATGTTTGTAGTAGCGTAAAAAACAGTTCACAAACCACTAAAATAGGTAACTTAAGCTTATTAACCCAGCTTTTCTTTAAATTCCCGAGCGCGCCACCTTGGTAACATACTGTTTGACCAGATTCAGGCAGCCAATACCGAAAACGGCGAATTTCCACACCGTCCATAATATCTTTGCGTTTAGCTCCTTCAAAGTGCGGCGCTAACACCCTTACTTTTACCCCTTGGTTTACCAATTCACGGGCAAAGTTATGAACGAACGGCGTAGTGCTATCGCCAGGCCACCTTGGGTAGTTAGAGGTAACGATTAAAATTTTCATTAGGGCTTAGAATTGCGCTCAATATCACGTTCTTGCTTGTCATCGAGCATTTGTAGCTCCATCCGCCGCACTTTTTCTAGCATTTGCTCTATAAGCTGGCGGTTAAAGTTAATAAGGTCAGCTAATATAGCAATCAAAAATGTAATTATGCCCAATAAGGTAAGTATTCCACCCAATATCAAAGACTGAATGTGGCCATTGCCGTCACCCATCATGTAAAAAATAAGAAAGCGTATAATGGGTATAATGCCAATTAAGGTAATTATTGCGCCAATTAGCACAAAAACTCTTAACGGTTGATACATAGTGTACATGCGTACTATGGTGGTCAATTGGCGTTCTATAAATTTAGGAATGCTGGTAAAAAGGCGAGACTCTCTGGTTTTTGCATTGGTCTCTACGGGAACATGGGTAACAGCCATGTGCTTTTTACCTGATTGAATGAGCGCTTCAATGGTATAGCTAAAAGGGCTTATGATATTAAGCTGCAGTGCTGCTTCTCTGCTGTAGGCACGAAAACCGCTTACCGCATCGGGTACTTCAACGCCCGACACCTTCTTTACCACATAGCTGCCCACTTTCTGTAACAACTTTTTAAGCGGCGAGAAGTGTTGAATATCTTGCGTGTTTCTGTCACCTACTACTACGTCGGCTTTGCCTTCAAGTACCGGAACAACAAGCTTAGCGATATCCCAGCCTGCATACTGATTATCACCGTCAGTATTGACAATAATGTCAGCGCCACGTTTCAAACATTCGTCTATGCCTTTGCGGAAGGTGCGTGCAAGCCCTCTGTTATTTTTATTTTTTATTATATGGTGCACACCAAGCGATTTCGCTACCTCAACGGTATTATCGGTAGAACCGTCATCAATTATCATGTATTCGATAACGTCAATACCATCAATATGTTCCGGTAAGTCCTTCACGGTTTGGGGTAACGTATGTTCTTCGTTGTAGCAAGGTATTTGAATAATTAATTTCATAATTTCCACTTAGCTAAGCATTGCTTTTATTTTCAGCCAATAAGTTCGTATGAACCACTTTATGCTAAATCGGCAGGCCAGTGCTTTACTGGCGTATACTGCGGCGTCTTTTGTTCTATTAGTTGAAAGTAATTCGTGCGTAATGTGTTGAAAAATAAAGCCTAGGCTCGCGCGGCAATAACTGCGCACGGCTTTGCGTTTCGATAATAGGGTACCTTTTTGATAGACCGTGACCTGGTATAGCCGTTTTTCCAGCATATTTACCATAGTGGTCATGTTTTCTTTTTTGCTGGTATCGGGGATAAGGTGCAGTGCAATGTAGCTAGGGTTATAAAGTAAAGTTTGTGCACTATCTAGAGTACGAAGATACAGATCGCGGTCACACTCCCAGCGAATATTTTCGTCCATTCCCTTTATTTCAAGGTATAACTCTCGCCTTACTATAGAACAATTCAAGTGTGCAAAGCCATGGCTGCGCAAGAGCTCTTCAATGCTTAATTTAATGCTCCCTTGAGAGTCAGTGGGCTTATTGATAAGTTGCTCAGGTAGGTCATCTAACCAAATGGGGCCTTCTTTTACTACCCCATCAACATATACGGCTTTTTGGTTTGTATAGTAAGCGTCAACTTCTTTTACGCTTTCACTTATGCTTGTGTGGGCGCGGGTAAGGTGCTCTTTATCTATCCATTCATCATCATCATCTAAAAAACACAGATATTTGCCTTTCCCCACTAACGCGCCAGTATTCATGGAATAGCTTTGACCATGGCCATTAGGGCGTTTTACTTGATAGCGAAACTTTACGTTAGATGGTGTGTTTTTTTCTAGCTGCTTGTATTCCTCAAGTGAAGGCGCATCAGACCCGTCGTTAACTACAATTACTTCGAAGTTGGTAAAGCTCTGCGCAAGCACAGAATCTAGCGCCTTTTTAAATAGCTTAACCCTATTTCGTGTAGGTATTATAACGCTGAAAAACAGCTCGTCTTCTACGCTAGTCATGTTGTACCTGAGGGTGTTCCTTCACAGTTATAAATTCGCCGTTCATTGAAGTTTTAAACCAGTTTACGAATTTAAATGTTTTTTCATTAAATTCTTCTAGCTGTTTGGTACTTGTTACATACGGCGTTAGTCCACGTTTAACACTCGGAGAGTGAAAAGACAATATAAAACATTGCTGGCCTAAAGCATATTGATATCTGGTGACATTTTGCATATCGCTCAATGAAAAACCTTCTGGCGATAATCGGTGTAATCTTGCTCTTGTCAGCTTTTTAAAAAGCCGCATTGTTAACGCAGATGATGAATAAGCTGAAGGAGATGAATTAAATACTTTACGGACAAAACTAAATGGTGAGACAACCGCGCTAGTATGCGGCCAATGAAGCAAACCGTCTTTTAAAGTGGTGTTGTTATTGTATTTACGAAAATCTGGGCCGTGCTGATGCCTAAAGTCAGCGAACGGGCTAATGCTAACGTCCACGGCATACCCAAGTTGTTTAAGTATTTTGTCTGTATTTTTACCTATACCGTATCGGCCTGCTAGGTAAGTTAATGGCGAGGAATTTGTTTCTGTTTTGATTTTTTCAGTTAAAGAGCTAAGTTTTGCGAATTCTTGCTCATAGGGCAGGTTGCCAGGGTATGACAGTGGCTCTTGAATGGTGTCTTTTTCTCCTGCCCCCCAAGGAGGATTCACCCAAGGATGTAAATGAGCTGCAAATTCAATGCTTTTAAATGTTTTTTCATCTTGCTTTATTTTAGTTATGCACGCTTTGCCCTGTTTACTGTTCACAAAGGCATAGTCCATAGCAAGGGTGCTTTTTGCGCCATGCTCTGAAAGGCGCTTAACAAAATCAAACAACTCGTTACCATGGGTAACCGCAGTTGAATTAACATTGAAGTCGGCATTCCAGTCAAACTCTTCTTCCGTGTGAATGACTATTGCTAATTTGGGAGGGCATACTTTGCCAACGTTCACGTTAGTTTAATTCCGTATATCTAAATGAACTGTAATCGTATCTATTCTTTAAATAGTAGTAAAGCGTTCGGACTCCAGAGTACTGTATATTTTGGAGCGATGAGCCAGGATATCGTTCTACTGGGCAAAAACCTCTTTTAGCTTATTTATCAATCTGTTTTCAAATGACTTTTTTGTTTCTAAGTAACGCGTTCTATTTCGAGAGCCCATGGTTTCTAAAACATGATAGTCAGCGGCAAGAATGCGTTCTATTGTATTCTCTATATCGTTTACAGAGCATCTATTTAAGCTGCTCATGTAGCGTGAAGCGCGCTCAGAAACGTTGAATAAAAAAGGTTCGTCACCAAACTCATTCATAGGTGCAGCATCGGTGACGGCTATGACGGAACCTGTCGATAATGCCTCATTAATACTGTGACCAAATCCTTCTGCTTCAGAGGGGCAAAGGTGTATTCCACACCTGTTCATTAACAAGGTTAGCTCTTTTTGTGGTAAAAATTCGCTGATTACTTTTACGTTGTTTCCCGAGAAAGACGCGTGCTCAGGCTGTCTGCTTACAACAAAAAGCTGTGGCCATTGTGGGTTTTTATGCCACGCTTTAAGCAATGGTAAGGTGCCTTTTTGCTCGCTTTTTCCAGCGACGTGCAAAAACATACTAAAATCTTTGCGTGCAGCTGGAGAAAAATAATCAATTGAGGTGAAGCCAGTAAATTCACAATGAGGCCAGCGCTTCTGAAGTTGCTCAACAGCATAATGGGTTTTACAAAATATATGTATTTTTTCAGTTATTGCGGCTTGCGTGCCACTTCTTAGCCATTCTTGGTTGGGAAAAAGCGCATTATAGGCGGAATAAAAAGCAACTTCCTTATACACTTCTTCTATGTGAAAGGTCATTTGTTTTTTTTGCAACACTAAGGTGCTAAGTAACTTTTCAAGCAATATCAAACCATTCATAAGCTTATGCTTGGTTCCATCAAACTCGCGAATTTTTATATTCGGAAAATGCGCATTAACAATGTTTGCAATTATTTTAGCGTCCTGCTTAAGTCCAGTTGAAGACCCGAATGCGAGGTTTATCTGCCAGCGCGCCATCCAATATCCCCATTTAATTCCATTCTAATATGCTCAATGAGTAGACACTAAACTATCACGCGTAGAATCGTGTTTGTTCGTTCTAATTAACCCACATTTTATGATCTGTGCAATAAGTGCATCTACAGCATTGTCGATATTTTCATAGCATACACGTAGCGCTTCTTCGCTTTCATCATAGGGATCGGCTATTTCTCGTAGAGGTCCTTTCGGTTTAGGAACGAAATGAGCAAGGTTAATCGCATTGTAATTTTCATAATAACTTTCAAGTAAATAGCGGTGTTTTAGGTCAAAATAAACAATCAGCTGCCCCCGCGATTTTATCATTGCTTGTGATAGCCATACCGAGCGGTGATAACTAAGGTCAATACCCCACCTTTGAGCTTGAACAATACAGCGCTCAGGCGAACTTCTTCCTGAATTTTGGTGAAAACCTGCACCCTTAACTTCGATATTGATATTGTGTTTTTCAAGTGCCCTTTTAATAAGCGCAACGGCAAATGGGGAACGCATAATGTTCCCGTAGCAGATTACGAGTATTTCGTCTAACGGGGCACATGATAGTGTTTTACAACCTACAGAGGTTAACCCCCCAACTTTATTGAAAGTAACTAGTTGGTGTAATTTGTCGCCAAATAATTGCTTTAATTCAACGTAGAAAGGCGCTTTATCCTTCCAGTGGAAAGAATCTATAGTGTCGTTACCGGTTAATAAGCGTAAGAAACTTGTTAGACGTGGTAGCGTATTGAAAAGTGCTTTTATATTGCCCATTGTTTGACGCTTTGCGTCGAAACTGGCTTTCATATCGTAAAAATCAGACGTCAGGCTTCTAGCATGGGCTTTTAAATTATAGGTCAGTTTGTATGGCCTTTGATCTGTTAAAAGATGTATGGCAAGCAACTTGGGGAAGTCAACACCTGCGAAAATAGCAAGGGGTAAGCTGCCCCAAAAACGGGCATTTATTTCAATTAAGATCCAGCGGTGGGTGGCGTCGTTGTATTTGAATTCAAACATTCCAACGCCAGTGTAGTTCAAGTTTACGCATATCTTTTGACAAGCATCTAGCATATCTGGAGATAAGGGCCATGCTTTGCGGTAAGAGCTACCGCCACCTTTTTCAGGCTCCGAGACCCTTCTATGCGCAAAGGCGGCGCGAATTTTTCCTTTGGATGAAAAAACCGACACCCCCATACCAGTACCATCAAAATACTCTTCTATCAAACACTGGGAGTTGGATTGTTTAAATGTCTCAATATCTTCTGCTGACCAAGCAATCATTACGCTATTTCTATGATTAAGCTGCTCGCTTTCATATGACATTGATGGCTTTAGGACTACTGGGAGGCCAAACTCGTCAATCAGTTTCTTAGGCGAAGTATCGTTAAGGTCAATGCGTTCACCCCGTGCGACGCTAATACCAAGCTGTTGTGCAAGCTGTTTAGTTTGCTCTTTGTCAAATAAGGGGCCCAATATGTCGCGTTCAGGTATGGCAAAAATAGTATCTGAAAGCGTTGTCTCTTTAATATCAAGGAGTGGGTATAGAGAGCGTTCATCACAAGGAATAACTAAATCATAGTTTCCACTATCGATTATTCTAGATAATGTCGTTTGCCAATCGTTTTGTGAGTATGCTTGATAATTAAGCTTGAAAATCTTGTTTATCCACTTTGATGACAGGGTAGGGGTAGTGTTTATAAGTGTGACAACATCAACTACCATACCCGCTTCACCTAGAGAGCGAATAACAGAAAGAAAGCTTCTGGTGTCTTCACCTAAAACAAGCACGCGCTTTCGAGCAAGTAAACGAATCACCTTATTTTTCCTTTGTCAAATGGAGCGCAAAGGAATGCAGACTTTCAAAAATATGCCACTGACTGGGCACGTTATTTTCATCGAATTCATGTCCTGTCTTTACCAATATGTGCTTTTGGATACCTGCTGCCTGCGCAGCTTCTAAGTCGCTGAATTTATCGCCCACCATAATGCTATTTGCAACATCTACGCCGTGCTTTTCTATCAAAGATAAAAGCATACCAGGTTCAGGCTTTCTGCATTTGCAGTGTCTTTTATATTTTCCAATTGCGTCGGTGGGATGATGAGGGCAAAAAGCATAGTCATCGAGATCGGCACCATTTTTTTGAAGTTCGATTTTTAGCCAATGCATCAATTTGTTCAAATCAGCTTCGGTATAATACCCCCGCCCAATTCCAGCTTGGTTCGTTACTATAAGAATTTTATAGCCTGCTTCGCGAAGCATTTTTATGGCAATTATACAGTTGTGAGTGAAGGTAAAGTCTTCTATTCTATGTAAATAGTTTACTTCTTTATTTATCACGCCATCTCTATCCAAAAATATGGCTTTATGTTTACGTTCCATCATGGTGCCTTGCCAGAAGCCTTGTTTTTAAATCGCTAGTTGCTTTTTTTAGAAGAAGTTGCTCTTGATGTGCAAAAACAGGAAGCGCCGTAGTCACATACAAAGCAGCAAGATAACTCATTACACCAGCGAAAACACAGGCTACGGCTCGAGTAAATGTTTCATCTATTGCTGATTTCACTATGAATACGCAAACTGCCATAAAAGAAGCACACAGCGCCGCTCCACTAAACATTCTAACTAAACGCAGTGCGTTTAATTTTAAACTAAAGTAGAGCCAAAGTATGCTGGAACTGAACATGAAAATACTTAATATCGCCCTAAACACTGATAGTGAGCTTGGAGACGTTAACAACTGATAAGTAAATAATAAGAAAAGCAAAGTTGTCAGTAGGGTAAGTAGGTCATAAGCAAAAACATGTTTTACCATTCCCTTCGATACTAACGCATCGCTAGCAAAGTCTCCGGCAGTGGCACTTAATATGAGTATTGCCAAATTGGCTAATACTGGCGCGTATTTTACCCATTGCTCCCCAAGTAAAATTAGCGTCACGTCTTCAGCGATCAAATATAGGCCGACGGCCATAGGAGAGCATAAAAGCAGCATAGCGAGGCACGTAGCATAAATTCGCTCAAAACTTGTTTTCGCTCTGTTATCTTGCGACATAAAAGAGAAGAAAACTTGGAGTAAAGGACCTACTATTTCTCTAGAGGGAAGCATAGCTACGTCTTTTATCGTATTGTAGCCTCCCACATTAGATAAGTTAAACATGCCTGCAGCAAACCAGACATCAAACTTGGCACGTACGTGCGCAACAGCATTTCTTAACAATAACCATTTTCCAAATAACCATAGTTTGCCAAATTGTTCGAAGCTGAATACTGTGCGCTCGGAAAGCAAAAAATAACTCATTAGAGATTGCGATATGGCATTTATTAACATGCCGACAACTAATGCCCAGTAACTTTCAAAATACCAAGCAATAGCTATTGAGGTAACGCTGCCTAGTATTTGTCCAAATGCAGCAAGCTTAACGAAACGGTGAAATGCCATACTCCGTTTTAGATGAATGATATACCCGTTGCCTAGCGCATTTATCAGAGGGAGAAAGCTCATCACTATCATAGCTATAAGGTACGTTTCACGCTCAAAAAACGCTAATATTACTGGGGATGAAATAACGAGCGCAAAAGTCAAAGAGGCTTTTACCAGTAAATTCAGTGTCCAGCATGAATTTAAGTCTGCTCGCGTAACATGTGGTTGTTGAATGTAATATTGTTCAACGCCGATGTCTGTCAGCACACTAGCGAGTTGCACAACAAGCAGTAATATGGCGAATGCGCCAAAGTCTTCAGGGCTGAGGAGCCTTGCAAGGGCGAAAACAGAAGCAAACCCCAAAAAGCGGTTAAACCAAGCCACAGCTAACACCCACGATGAGCTTCTTATTAGTAAACTACTCTCGCTCATTAAGAAATGTACCCGAAGGACTCCAGTATAATTTTGCTTCATTTACCCAATGTTTTAGAAGAAGCAATGGGCGTTTTCTTTGAAAACTAGTAATGACTAGGTGTTCACGGTGGTTACATAGAGACGCTTTGTACTGACCTCTGCCACCCATAAAGTCATATGTTTTGCGCTCTTCTCTAGCATACATTGATATAGCCTGAGCATGAGCTACTAAACCAGGCTTTATCCTATTATCGCGCTCGTACTTTATACCTGATAGGTAAAAGTACACATAATCATCGTGTACAAAATTATAAAGATAACAAATGGGCTCTTCACCAACCAGTAGGCAAATAATATCAATGCAACCGCTGTAGAAATTACGTTTTATCAACTCGTTGTGAAACTCAAGGAAGAAAGGATTATTAAAGCCGCTTTTTGTTCCACACCAACGCTGGCGATGTAACTCCCCTGCATGCTCTAACATAGAGCAAGCTTCTTTTAATGAGTTGGCACGTTTGAGAGACACAACGCCACGCTGTTGTAGTAGCTTTAAAGAGCGACGGATTTGATGTCTTGTGTTTTTGGATAGTGTAGCTAGATAGTTGTCAAGATTGTAAAATTCGGGCGTTAATTGAGTCGAGTAGCTTTCAGTTTCCCAAATAGTGCGAGGAAATAAAGACGAGGGGCAGGGAGTTTCAGAAATTTCTTCTCTACTCACTCCTAGAACGAATTCGTCCATTTCTGGAAGTTTTTTGGTTAAATGCTCGAGTACAGCAGTTCGAACTGCCCATTCTCTGCCTCTGGGGCACAATATATCATTATATTCAGACCAAATCTGATCCTTAGTACGTTCTCCGGTTCTGTTGATCCATAACTGATTTGTAGAATAAACAGTGCGTTGCTCTTTATGCTGATTAAAAAAAGCTAAACCAACAAGTTCTTCTTTATCGAAAACAGTAATCACGTTTGACTTGTAATTAATCATTTTCAACCAGCAACCAATCCATCGCCAACTGGTAAAAAAACTTTTACTGGAAAGTTTTTCTAGCCGATTCCATTCCACTGCTATTGCCGGTAATTGATCTTTTTCTAGTTTATTTGTTTTTACAACAAGAGCGTTCATCAAATGTGCAGTCTTTTGCTTAACAGTTCCATTTGGTCGTCAGTAAAGTTTAGAGATATTAGCGACATTAGGCAATGACAGTCGCTAGTAAATTTACGCTTTCTGTTAGATGGATGCATGATTGAAATCAATAGACTTATACATAAAAAAATAGCCACATTCGTTGTGGCTATTTTCTAATTAAAAGAAAAGTTATTTCTTTTTGCGACCAAAGGCCACAAGTCCAAAAATACTAAGGGCAAATAATGCCAATGAAGAAGGTGCAGGTACTACAGCAAAAGAAAGGTTACCACTGAGGTTCTCACCAGTGCGTTGTCCAGTGGCATAGTTACCACCTAGCAATGTAGCAGCGCTAACTCCATAGACTGAGCTGATGCTTTCTTCTAGAATCCCATTTTGAACCGCAGTATATTCATTGGTATCAATATTTATGTTCGACGATGCGCCATAACTTATATTGGATACGTCATCTAAAGCGCTATCTGCAAGGCCGTTAAGTGTCGTCACTGCTAACGTATCTATAAATTCATTTGGCAAAACAGACATGCCTGCAACCCATAACTCATAGAAGTTAGTGCTTGATACACCACCAACCGACTGAGGCTTGGCAAAATTAAAGAAATCCGTGACAAAACTATTGCCAACGTCTACACCACCATTTGCAGCTGGAGAGTAGTCTATCATGCCGTCCAAATTCAAACCAATACTAGTTGAAAGAGGACCATTTGAGCCACTAATTGCTACGCTAAGGACTTGCGTAGTGTCATCACCTAACCCTTGTTTTAAACCGTCTGACGCTGTTAGATCGTTGTAAAAAATATTGATGAAACCACCAGTGATTGCACCTGCAAGCTGACCACCGTTTTCGATAACAAACCCGTAAAGTGAGTAATCAAACGTGAGCGCCCATGTATCTTTGTCGCCATAACCATTTTCACTTAAATCTGGGCCACCCTCTAGCGTGATATATTCACCACGGCCAGTATCGGTGAAAAAGTCGCCAACGCCTACATTTGATGTTGCACCTGGCGCTTGTACGTCGTAATAAACTGACGTGGCTTCATTGATCTGGAAGCCTAAGTTACTGACATTTATTGCTTTCTGGGATAGTGAGTATCCTGAACAAAAAGATGCACCAGGAATGGTAGTGACGGTGCCTCCCGCTGTTGTGCACTGTCCAACAGATTCAATTGTTTGCCCCGAACCAATTTGAACCGCTGGTCCATTATTGTCACCGGCATCGATATTAAACGGACCTGCAAGAACTGTTGTGCTAAGCAGTAAGCCCGATAACGCGCTAATTTTTACTAAATCTTTCATCCTGTACCTCATTTTACGTCGACTACGCAGGGGGGTATTAATTGCGTTAAACTTTCGTATGTGACCAAGCATTTTTGGTGCCACATCTTAACATTCTGATATTTAAGGATTATTTTTGTTTCATTCCAAATGATGTAAAAAATACGGACATATTGTAAGTGAAAGGTTGTAAATGGTTGCAAAAGATTTGAGGTTCAAATAGATTTGAATCTCCGATCCTCATCTTATTCAACGAAAGGACGCAATTGTGAATGTTATAAAATTTGGTCTTGTTGCAGCATCACTTACCGTGAGCAGTGCGTGCATGGACGTGGAAAATACTTTAAGCAAAGAAAAAGCAATACAGGCAATGGCGCAAGAGAATTACGACGAGGCGGTAATTCATTTTAAAACCTATTTAGCTCAGAATAACGAGTTAGAAGCACGAGAGCTTTTAGCCTTTGCTTACTATAAAATGGGGGCTTATGAATCTGCGGTTAAAGAATTCGAACGTGCCTACCCGAACTTCGAGGACGTACCGTCAGAGTTTATTGAACCTTTGTTAAAAGCGTACTTTGAATCGGAGAATTATGTTGAATTAGACAAGGTTGTTGATAACGCTTCACCTAACTCTCCCTTTTATTACCAAGCTGTTTTCTACCGTTCGGCAATGTTGCTGCGAACAGGTGAACAGACTGCTTTTAAAAGCCTTATTGACAACATTGTTATAGAAGAGCAGAACAAAGATTCGTACGCTGGTTTGTTGAGCGTTATGAAAACATTAGCAGACCAAAAAGATATAAATGAAGCACTTAGAAAACTTGAGATACTAAACAAAAGCAATAGCGAAAACAGAGATATCTTAGAGCTCATGGGTGCGCTGAATCTGCAAGCTGGCAAATTTAATGATGCAAGACATTTTTACAGAGCGCTAATAGATTTAGCGCCTCAAGATAATGAAGCCTTACTTTATTATGTGATTGCGTCCTCAAGTGCAGACAAAATTAGTGCAGTCTCTAGTGAAATACAGCAACTTTACGCTAAGTTCCCTCGCTCACCAGTTGTAAACATGCTGTTAGCCGAAGAGCACTTTAGGCGTAAAGATTTTAAGAGTGCTGCTGATTATGCTGAGGTTGCTGTACAGTCCGATCTTGGCTTGCTTCAAGCTAAATTTATTGCTGGCCTAAGTAATGCTTATCTCGAAAATGATGAGGTAGCATTTAAATACCTATCTCCTCTTAAAGATGTATTGCCGCCTACACATCCAGCTTTAAAATTAATTGCTATTCTCGAATTGAGATTAGGCTATTTACCTGAAGCCAAAGATAGCTTTTTAACTATTGAGTCGCTTAGCAGTGATGAGTCAGAGTTGTATGCAATAGCCGCAATGAAAATGAGTTTGAGCAACAGAAAAGCCGATGCGGTGCAAATGATTGATTTGTTTGCGCCTTATGCTGAAGAATCTTCAAAATTACAAGCTAAGTTAGGCGCACTACAAGTCTTTAACAACCTGCAGGGGGGAGTTGAAAATCTTGAAGCTGCAGTAAGAGATGGAGAAACCGATCGCGCCTCAAAATTATCTCTGGCAGCGGGCTATTTGTTGGATGAAGATTATGGGAGCCTAGCGGAATTATCTGAACTTTGGTTGAAAGCTTCGCCAGACGACGTAGCGCCTCTGAATTTGGGCGCAAAAGCGCACATAGCGTTGGGTAATGAGGAGAGAGCTTTTGAATTACTAGAATTTGCAAAAGAGCTAGAGCCTAACAATCCGGCCTCGCTCGAATTGTTAGCCTTTCAAGCGAAGCAAGATGGAGATTTTGAAAAAGAAGTTGCTCTATTAAACAAATTGCTAACAAGTAATCCCTCATATTTACCCGGTCTACAAGCTTTAATGCAAGCTAGTGGAGCAAACGAAAGAGATATTGTTAAGTTCACTGCGGCTGCATTCGAGTTAAACAGAAAAGATCTTAGATATGCGATGTTGCACGCGAACGTGTTAAAAGGTTTAAAGCGTCCGTCTGATGTTGTAAATGTATTACAGGATTTTGAAAACGAAAAAGTGCCAGATTACTTTTATCTATTGTATGGAGACTCGTTAACGGCATTAGGGGAATTAACCAATGCTGAGAGAGTCTTCAGGCGCTGGAGTAACCACAATAAAAATTCTGAGTTACCCTATCTTCGCCTAATTATGGTGCAAGACTTGATGAAGACTTGGAGAAGCGCGTTAGCTACATCAGTAGAGGCATTGAAATTGTGGCCTAAATCCGACCGATTTAAGCTGTTGAATGCGAAGTTTTTAAACTTCACTGAACAACCAAGTAAAGCTAAAACAGTGCTAGCGTCTTTGGAAAACTCAACAAAAGAAAGCACCGAATATCTCGCTATCAAGGGAGCTAATCACTTTGCGTTAGGCGAATATAAGGAAGGCGAGAAGAAACTACAAAAAGTAGCCGAAGTTAAAGGACATATTGAGGGAACGCTTTTACTGGCCAAATACTATAAATCACTAATTGATTGGGTAGGTTTACGACAAGTTTACGAGCAGTATATCGAACATAAGCCAGATGATTTAAAACTTAGATTGATTTATGCAAATGACTTTTTGACTGTGGAGCCTGAAGTATCAGAAGTTCAATACAAGTACATTCTATCGAAAGCCCCCGAAAGCCAAGTTGCATTAGGAAATTTAGCATGGATCAACTTACAGAGGAATGAGCTCGGCGAAGCAATGCGTTTTGCGCAAAATGGCTTAGAGTTCTACCCTAATAGTGCAGAGTTACTAGACACAATGGGGCTTATTCATGCAAAAAAACGAGAATTTAAAACAGCATTAGGGTTCTTTAACCGTGCACTCAACGAAAAACCAAAGTCTGTCACCATTTTAATTAATAAAATTGATACCCTAATTAAAATGGGGAATTTGTCAGAGGCTCGAAGCATCGTTAGGTCAAAAGCTTTAGATGCTTATTATCGAAACAACCCTCTTTTTACGGCTATGAAAGAGGGATTAGAAAAACAAGGCTCATAACCATACAAGAGTAGTGTATATCGAGTAACTTTTGGTGTTGCGGTGTAGTAGATACACGAAGCCTTATGCCAGGTTAATTTAGGCTCAGTTTGGGACTTAACCGAATACAGCATAAAAAAACCACCACATGGGAGTGGTGGTTTAAAGTTTTCATTGTTCTATTTAGCTTTGTTTCGACTAAAGCTGGATAACGCTATTAATCCAATAGCAAAGATGGCGATACTCGATGGCTCTGGCACTACAGCGAAAGACAAATTACCACTCAGCTTCTCACCCGTCCGTTGTCCAGAAGCGTAATTGCCTGCTAGTAGGGTAGTTGCATCAATGCCGTAAGCTGCTAGAACATCTTGATTGAGGTTAGTGTTCTGTGCACTGGAATACTCATTCTGGTCAATATTGATAGAAGCTAAAGGTCCATAAGCAATATTAGAGACATCATCAAGGCTATTATCAGCTAGACCATTTAGTGTAGTTACAGCTAATGCAGTAAGATATTCGTTTGGCGTTGTGCCCACCCCAGCAACCCACAGATCATAAAAATTGGAGGAAGAGACACCACCTAAGGACACTGGGTCTACGAAGTTAAAAAAATCTGTAACAAAAGGGTCGCTAGTGTCAAGCGATCCACTTACTGAGCCTGAGTAATCTACATAACCGAAAAGGTTCAGTCCAACGGATACCGTTAATGGGCCACTGGAATTATCGATAGCAACGCTAAGTACCTGTGTCGAATCTGTACCTTCTACCTGCATGCTGCCATCAGCTGCGGATAAATCGTTATAAAAAATATTGATAAAACCGCCTGAAATAACCCCCGCGAGAGTGCCATCTACCGGTGCAACGAACCCGTAAAGACTGTAATCAAAGGTTAAGGACCATTCTTCATTATAACCACTATCAGATAAGTCGCTGCCACCCTCAAGTGTGATGAGTTCTCCGGAACCAACATCAGTAAAAAAGTCTCCGGCTCCCACGTTTGAACCAGGGGCGACCACGTCGTAATACACTGATGTTGCCTCATCAATTTGGTAGCCAAGGTTGCTTACATTCGTGCCGCTTTGACTAAAACTATAACCAGTACATACGGATGGTGCAAAAGGTATTGCCGTTACAGTTCCCGAATTTGCTGTACATTCGGCATCACTTTCGAAGCGTTGACCTGGGCCTATAGAGGTAACAAAACCGTTGTTATCACCGGCGTCGATATTAAATGGCCCAGCGTAGGCGTTGGACATTAGCCCTGTTGCTAACAAAGCTGCATAAAGTTTTTTCATAATATTCCCTTAGTAAGTTTAGCTCGATACAGCGGAGCGGAAAGTAATTGTCGAACGAACAACTAATAACGAAATGCACCGCAGCAAAAATAAAGCCAGAATGGAAATTACAAGTAAAAACAGTGGTTAATGTTTGAGCTGTTTTTGTTGTGGGAATAGTTGTAAAAAAATTCGACATGAAGTCAGAGAGAGTGTATGGCTTTCAATATTATTCGCTGTTAACGATGTTTCTAGCAATTTTAAACATAATTTTTTGAATAATGTTTCGATTTCCAAAAGGACGCCACGTTATCTTCACAGTATTCTTGTAGGCGTCAAAATGAATGCCACGGGGAGCAGTAATAACTTTTCCTCTTTTCAAAATGATTTTAAGGACGTACGCAGCTGCCGTTCCTGCTCCTAATTTTATTGCTAAGCCTAATGATGGACCTTTTTCTTCATCAAAGTTTGCGGTGTTCGGTTCAACTAAATAGTCACGTTGCAACATTGACGGTGATAATCCAATGAGAAATTGAATCAGTTTGTCTTTCTTCGTCACTTTATCGCTAAATCGAAAATATTCTTCATAAGTCATTTTACCAGGTAAAAAGCAAAGTATCGCTGTGCCCATCCCAAGCGGAGCTGCGGTAACAATGGGAATCTTCTTTTCTGTACACTTTCGAAAGACTAGTTCGCGAGCTTCCAATGCAAAGAAGTCAAGACTATCCACGTAGACATCTACACTATCTAAAAAGTCATCAATGTTTTCAGCATTTATCCCTTGCTCAAAGGTCACAATGTCCAAATCTGGATTGATATCTAATGCCATTTCTTTCATAACTTCACACTTATCTCGCTTTACGTTAGACATTGCTGCCCCTGCCTGGCGATTAAAGTTGTGAATATCAAAATAATCAAAATCAGAAATTGCAAAACGACCGATACCTGTCCTAGCGAGCGTCAGTAAATGCTCACCACCGGCTCCGCCCAATCCCGCAATAGCAATCTTTTTCTCTCTTAGTAAAAGTTGCTCTTTTCTAGAGACCCACCCAATATTTCTTGAGAAAGCATTGAAATAGTCGAACACAGTGAAATCCTTCAATTTGTTTTGCCTTTAAAATAGTATACGCTATAAAAAGTAGTGTATGGTATCCATACAAAATGGCTATCTCAAAAGTAGCATTAATAAAAAATGTTGGATAGGGAGTACAGATGAACGTAGCAAAAATACGGAGGTTAAGTCGAAACCCTATCTACGGCGGCATATTCAGATGGTTAATTGCTCACGCCATGAAGAAAGAGGCAAGTAGCATAGCCGGTCACTTCAAAACCTACTTTAAAGCGGAAATAGCAGTTACTAAAAATACCCGCGATGCTGTGCAAAACATTCGACACAAGGTGTATTGCGAAGAACTAAAATTTGAGCCGCCAAATGTCGATGAAAAAGAATCTGACGAATTTGATGAATATAGTGAATATTGTGTACTGAGACATATAGGTAGAGATACATTGGTGGGATGTGTAAGGATGGTTGCACCCTCTGAACCGAGCGCGTTATTACCTATAGAAAAATATTGCAGTGCTTCAATTACCAATAAACAATATCACCCTTCAAATTTTGCTCGTGAAGACGTAGGGGAAATCTCTAGGTTAGCAGTACTGCCTGAGTTTCGGCGCCGGAAAGTTGATAAGGTGGACGGTGCAGCGCAAGGGCGAATATATGAAGCTACTTACACAGAAGAAGAATTTAGATGTTTTCCCTTCATATCTGTAGGTCTTTATTTTGCGGTTGCCGCATTAACCGTAATTGCGAAACGACGTCATATTTACGTGATGACAGAGCCTAAGATAGCGAGAAGTATGGGGTTAGTAGGTATCCGTTTTATTCAACTCGGGGAACCAGTCGACTATCACGGCTTAAGAGCTCCTTACTACATCAATAAAGACATTCTTTTTAAGTATATGTCGAAAGGTTTAAAAAAACTCTATTTACATATTGAGCGGGACATTGCCAAGAGTTTAAAAAAATAATATCAAAAGGCTATTACTTCAATAATACCCAAATATTCATGTAAAGCGCGATTAATTGCAAGTAAGGCGCTCATGTCAGGCCTAGTTACTTCGATTGTGAGTTCACCGTTTGAAAAAAAATCAGTTGGAATACCGACAGCATCAATGCCATGGTTCGAAAAATAAAGCTGGGCGCGGTATTGATGAGATGCTGATGTTATCAGCGCAATTTGTTTTTTGTTACCTAGAAATGTAGCAACAGCCGCTATTTCACTCTCAGTATCAAAGCCATGAGGCACGATCCTAATTTTATCGGCAGGTACTCCTCTGTTAACTAGGAACTTTGCTGACTTGTGCGCAAAACTTTCTCCCCAATTGCCAAAATCACCTGCTGAAAGAATAATTTTTAAATGTGGGGTAGTTTTTATGAGAGATTCGGCTGTTAATAAACGAAGAAGAGAGCAGCGAGGCCAACGGTCGAGTTCAGGCAGTGCTTTGAACTCCCGATAGTTGCAGCCAAGTACTCCAATATATTCGTATTTGTGTAACATTTTCCCCTGCATTTTTTGACCACTCAGTACTCCATGCTCAAGTGGAAAAATTATTAAGTTGGCAATCAGCTGCTGGGTTGCTATAAAAAAAAATAAGGTGCTTATTAGTAATACTTTTATTTTCCTTGTTTTATAGACATGGATAACTGATGCTGCAAACAGCAGTGATAATATTACCGTTGCAGAAGATAAAAAGTTGGCTAAGTAGCTGAGCATGATTCTTAAATCGCATTGATCGACATGAGAAGTACTCTATTTAACTAAAGTACGGGACATTGATAAAGCGTTTATTTAATGTTGCGCGACTGGCATTCTAAGTGGTTAGAAGGTAAAACATAACCGGTTCCACAGAGAAAGAGTTCGAATGGCGCTAATACTGGGGAGATAAAGTATGAGGCATTTTTTATGCAAAGGTTTTTTCTTAATTGGATGTTTCTTATTTGCCGGCACTGTTTTTGCGGGAGAGCGTCTTGCTAATTTGGTTAAAATGCTACAGCCTGGCGTGGTAGGTGTAGGTGTTTTCAGTCCCATAGATGGAAATCAAGCCACGTTAGAAGGCAGTGGTTTTGTTATTGGCAATGGAAAGTATATTGCGACCAATTATCATGTTGTAGAAAGGGAACTTGACACTAGTAAGGTACAGTTTCGAGTGGTTTATACTGGGAAGGGTAAACGTTCCAAGCTCCACAAAGTTAAGTTGGTAGACTTTGATCCAATATTTGATTTGGCTATACTTGAGGTGGTAGAGGAACAGGCATATTTGGATCCTGTTTTTACGTTTGCAAGCGATGAGCTTAAAAGGCCTGGCGAAGATATTGCGTTCATTGGTTTTCCGATTGGCTCTGTACTCGGTCTTTTTCCCGCGGTTCATAAAGGTATTATTGCTGCCGTTACACCTAGTTCTACCCCAGCGAAAAGCAGCAATCAATTGACAGTAAGCTTGATAGATCGCTTGCAACGTGCGTTCAACGTCTATCAACTTGATGCAACGGCATTTCCAGGTAATAGCGGAAGCGCTTTATTTGACGCAAATTCAGGTGAAGTGATCGGCGTTATTAACAAAGTCATGGTTCAAGGTGGAAAAGAGTACGCACTCTCGTCACCAAGTGGGATCACCTATGCAATACCGGTGAAACATTTGCGAAATTTGGCGGCAAGGAATAACATATTACTTGATTGAGTTGCGTTTAGACTATGTGTCGATCTTTTTTACATTGCACTTTCTATGATATTCTAACATTCTGAATTGTTGGGCTTATTTTATGTGGTTCGTTTTTTGCTTGTTGCATTGTGTTGTGCGAATGTGGTGATAAAAAGTAATCGTTTTATTCACCATTCATCTAATCTTTAGGTTTTATTTATGGAAAAGTTATCAAGACGGAAGTTATTGACAGGAACGGCGAAGGTTGCGCCATTGTTAGCGCTTGCAAGCACTAAATCCGTGTGGGCTTCTGGATGCTTGTCTCCGTCTGGAGCGTTGTCAAATAATTTTTCTAATGTGTCATACTCATGCGCAGGCAGGCAAGGCGCTACCCCCGGCTTTTGGAAGAATCACGTGGAGTGTTGGCCTTCTGGAATCTTCGCTGGCTTAATGTTATTTAAAGATGAAAAGTTTGGGGTGGTGTGGGACTGGACCCAGGGTACGACTTCTAAACTTATGGGTAATAGGTTTTATTTAGGATGGTCACGGTCTATTGAAAGCGCTGAAAGTAGCAATTATGGGTCTTACGCGACTTCTTGGAGTAAACTCGGCGACATGTGTCCTCGATTTGTGAAAAATAACACGATATGGGAATCACTTACGGGCAAATATGCTGGCGGAGAAAAAGAAGCAGAGTATCACTTAGCTGCCGCGCTACTAAACGCCATGCACCCAGAAGTTGAATACGGTTATGATGTATTTCACCTACTAGATTATTGTAAGAAGGCGGAGCAACATAGCGATCCTAAAGTATTTGATCGTTTCGTTTCCTCGTTAGTAGAACTTAATGAACGTGGGGGGATCGAAGCACCGAACTTAGCCACATACGATAGTGACGATTTAGTTATGTGTTACAGCCCTGGTTTGACCCCCTCAGAGGGTTTGGCCGACTTGGAAAGTGATGTAATAACTGACTCTTCAACGAAGAGATCAGGTAGAAAAGGTAAGGGCAAAAAAGCTCAAGAGAACGATAGTGAGGATCTCAGTGTTGATGCAAGTGATATTCTTGGGGGCAAATCAGATTATCCAATGTTCCAATCAGCGCTTTGATAAGTGAGTTTGTTGAAATTATAAAATCAAAGTCATCAATTGCTTTGTTCCACAGGGGAACAGGGCAGTTGCTGGTTTTTAACGCTGCTGCAGAGGAGGAATTGCTCAAACTGCAGTCTTTGCGTAGTGATTTAAGTCATGACTTAGAATGTGATAAAGAATTTTTATCTACTCTTCGAAAACACAAAATGCTAGAGAATTGATCGATAAATGGAGGTTGTTCGTTGCTAAACAGTAGTACGATAGTAGTCGATACCTATCCGTTCTCGTTTAAAGTATCATCAGACTTTTCATTCGTTTTAGACAACCTCAGTTCTATCTACTACGCACCTTTGTTGTCTGAAAGCGCTTATGCCAATTTCAACGTATCAATTTCTTACCCGCGCATTTTCGGCTTTCCCCTTCTCAATCGTGCATTGTTTAACTTGGACGGCTTTTCTCCGTTCACTCGTGGTTCCAAAGTTCATAGCTGTGCTCTTTTGGAGTGGGGAATGAATTGGTGCGTTTCACAATATGCCACGGACAGGCTGGTCATTCATGCAGCGTGTGTTGCTCGCGATGAGAGAGGGGTTATATTGTCTGGTGATTCAGGGAGTGGTAAAAGTACGCTCTCATGCGCACTAATGCATAATTCTTATCGTTTACTTACAGATGAGCTAACACTGATTAATTTAAGTGACAATTTAGTTACTCCATTCGTTCGGCCAGTGAGTCTTAAGAATGGAGCTATTGATGTGATAAAAAACTTATATCCCGAATCTTTATTAGGAAAGGTTTCTAAAAATACGCATAAGGGGACTGTTGGTCATTGTAGGCCTACAGACGAAAGTTGGTCCAATATGCGTGAAAATGCATTCATAGGTAATATCTTATTTCCTAAATTCGATAGCACCTGTGAGAGCCCGTCTATACGGATTGTTGAGCCTCTAGAGGCGTTGAGCAGACTGGTTGAGCAGAGCTTCAATATTCATATCTTGGGGGCCCAGGCAATTAGCTGTTTACAACATATTTGTGAAAACGCGCCAGCATACGAAATTAGGTATTCTCGCACAGAAGATGCCATTGAGTTCGTTAATAGCCTTTATGAATAAAAGTAGTTCCAGTTTATTGATCGACTTGATTTGTGATAGAGCTTCAGTGTCTTCATTGTCTTTTGGTAATTGGTGTGATGTTATAGCGCTTTCAAGGCAGCTTGGCTTTTTACCCTTTTTGTTTGAAAAAGCTCGTGGTGAAAAGGCCCTTGAATTTCTTCCCAAAAGCGTTCTAAGTCAACTTAAAAGCGCGAGCTTAGAGGTTTCTCAGCAACAAGAATCAATAAAGTGGCATTTGAAACAGTTGTCTGCCAATAATCCACAGCCAATAAAAAGTGTATTGCTCAAAGGTGCTGCCTATATTATCGCGAATAAGCCTAATGCAAATTATCGTCTGTTATCTGATATTGATTTACTCGTACTTAAAGAGGCCATAAGCGACGCTGAATTGTGGCTTTTTCTCAATGGATTTACGATTTCTGTGTCTGACGAATACGATGATTTTTACTATCGTCAATGGATGCATGAGCTTCCACCATTTGTAAACTCTGTAAGCGGCATGACACTCGATCTTCATCACAATTTATTGCCATTAACATCCAAGCGTCATATCGATTCAGAGTTGTTTTTTGAAAAAGCGCGAGAAGTTGATACAAACTTATTTTTACCCTGCGATGAAGATTTGCTTATTCATTCTGCCGTACACTTGATTCAAGATAGTGTTTTCAACAGGACACTGCGAGATTTAAGTGACCAATTTTGGCTACTACAAGAGTACACAGAGAATCATGAATCAACAGGCGCATTGATTGTTCGGTCAAAAGAGCTCAATCTTAGTAATGATCTTGCAAAGACGCTTTCATTGATGAATTTTATTTTTAAACGATGTTTACTTGAGGGAGAGAAGTCGCTTATTCAAAATGAGCTAGGGAATAGTTTTTTTTGGCCTCTAGAAAGGTATTGTTACATTACTATGTTGACTCAGCCAGTGACTTCAGAATGGAGGTTCAAGCATTATTTCGCGTCAAGTATTCTGTACCTCAAGAGTCACTTAATTAAAATGCCATTTGGATTACTTGTGAAGCACTTGCTCGTAAAAAGCCAAAAAAGAGCGAAAATGTTTGTTGAACAGGAAAAGCGTTAGTTTATGAAAATCTTAGTCACCGGAGCAGCTGGTTTTATTGGTGCGGCTGTATCGCAATACCTTATCAATCGTGGTGACCAAGTTGTCGGGATTGACAACATTAACGATTATTACGATATAAATTTAAAGCACGCCCGCCTAAACGAGATTAAGTCATCGACTGCTGCTGATTTATTTTCATTCGTTGAGATGGGGGTTGAAGAGCGCGACAAAATAGCTGCGCTTTTCGAAGAACACAAGTTCGATAGGGTAGTCCATTTAGCTGCCCAAGCAGGCGTGCGTTATTCTCTTGAAAATCCTAATGCTTACGTCGACTCAAATATTGTTGGTTTTGTGAATATTCTGGAAGGATGTCGCCATAATAAAGTCGAGCATTTGGTGTATGCGTCATCTAGCTCAGTCTACGGTGCGAATGAAACAATGCCGTTTTCAGAGCAGCACAATGTAGATCACCAAGTTAGCCTGTATGCCGCTTCTAAAAAAGCGAACGAGTTAATGGCGCATACTTACAGCCATTTGTATAACTTGCCTACCACTGGGCTACGCTTTTTCACTGTTTACGGCCCTTGGGGGCGTCCAGACATGGCACTATTCAAGTTCACCAAAGCTATTTTGGAAGGGAAAACAATTCAGGTATACAACTACGGAAACCACCGTCGTGATTTCACCTATATAGACGATATCGTTGAAGGCGTAATTCGCTCATTGGATAATGTAGCTAAACCTAACGAGAGCTGGGACGGTAGCAATCCAGACCCAAGCACAAGTAAAGCACCATATAAGGTATATAACATTGGCGCGCAAACGCCCGTACACCTTTTGAAGTTTATAGAAACTCTTGAAAGCGCTCTGGGTATAGAGGCGAAAAAAGAACTTCTTCCCATTCAGCCGGGCGATGTGCCTGACACCTATGCCGATGTTTCATCATTAGTTGCGGATACTGGCTATCAACCTTCTACAAATGTAGAAACGGGTGTTAAAGCATTTGTTGATTGGTATCGCAATTTTTATAACGTTTAACCGTTCGTCCCTCACAGAGGTCTTCTAGGGGACTTCAATTGCACTGCCTCTCATAAATCCCGCACACTTTTTGGGCAAGAACTCTTTCGTGGTTGAATAACCAAGTTCAAAAAGTGTGTTTTTAATCTCAGGTGACAGCGAAAAATCAACCGCAGATATTTCACCAGTATTCACCACTACCGTATTATGCCAATACTTTGCATTTACATACTCTCTGGATATTGCGGTCATAAACGTGCGAATAAGCATACTTACGTACTGAGGTAATTGAAGTAAGTTTTTCTTAATGGCTTTACGCTTTTGCTCAGTACTTTGCAGCCTGAAGCATATTGACGGTGTGCCATCGCCGCGCCAATCTTCAAAAAGTGCATCCTCAGACAATATTGCGCCGTCCACTAACAAATGCTCTTTAAATGGTTTGAATGAGAAGATGAGTGGTATCGACATAGAGTAACGTACCGCTTCAGAAACCCTCATATCAGGAGCCGTTTGCTTATTGAATAGAACTGGCCCACCGCCGTTTACGTCTGTAGCAAGTATGTGTAGGTCAAGGGGGAGGTCGCTAAACACTGCACCTTCTAGCTGGTCATCAATCCACCGTTGAAATACATCGCCAGACGATAATCCGCCTTCACGAAGTAACCGTACGAGAGAGAATTCAGTAAACTGCTTGAAATCTGTGACCAGAGCCAGCTCTCGCATTTGTTCTACACTATAACCTTTGGCGTACAGCGATGCGATAATGGAGCCGCCCGAGACACCCACCAATGTGTCGAAACTCACCTTCATATCGTGCAGCGCCTTTATAATACCGATATGAGCGCTCAGGCGCGTTCCCCCACCAGAAAAGATAGGCACAATTTGTGTGAAATCAGGCTGTAAGAGGTTATTCGGGATTGTGGCCGAAGCTATCTGCATATGCATACTCCAAACTGGCGAGGCTATCCGTTCTCTGTCTACTTCATGTGGACAACAAAACACAGTACCTCGTAGTAAAAGCGTAGTTGACTGAAAGACTATCAGCAAAATATGAGGGGGAGATATGCAATATCTTTAGTCTAAGCTGTTGCTATTTAGCTACATAATGTAATGCGAGGCTGTTTTATAACAGTAAATTGAAACGAGGATATAGAAATCGATTAGCTTTGGATAAGCCTTAGCAGCAGGCATAAAAAAGCTCACTTCTGACCTATTTCAGGAGTGAGCTTCTTATTCTAAAAGTTTGCTGGACTAAAAATTGACTAAACTCTTTCACATGCGCTATTGCAGTGAGTTGAGCTTACAATTTTCAATTTCCAGCTTTCGATTTCTGTATTAGCTCGCCGCAAGCTTTGCCTTCATCTCACGTCTTCGAGCGTGAAGTAAAGGTTCAGTGTAACCGCTAGGCTGCTCTTTACCTTTAAAGATAAGGTCGCTCGCGGCCAAAAAGCCAATTGAGCTGTCTAAGTCAGGTGCCATCGGGATATATTCAGGGTCGCCGGCATTTTGCTCATCTACCAGAGTCGCCATACGAGCCAAAGACTCTTTCACTTGATCGACACTTACAATACCGTGCTCAAGCCAGTTAGCGATGTGCTGAGATGAAATACGTAACGTCGCGCGGTCTTCCATCAAGCCTACATTGTTGATGTCAGGAACTTTCGAACAGCCTACGCCTTGGTGAACCCAACGAACTACGTAGCCCAAGATACCTTGAACGTTGTTATCAATCTCACGCTTTATGCTTTCACGTGTTAGCGTAGAAGCATCCTCCAAAAGTGGAATGGTCAAAATATCGGAAAGACCATCGAAGTTTTGATCTAACGACTTTTGAACGTCAAATACATTTACATCGTGATAATGAAGCGCATGTAGTGTCGCAGCAGTAGGAGAGGGTACCCAGGCAGTATTCGCGCCGGCCTTCGGGTGGCCGATTTTAGTACTCATCATATTTTGCATTTCATCAGGTATAGGCCACATGCCTTTACCGATTTGTGCTCTGCCTGAAAGGCCACAACGAAGGCCTACGGCAACGTTGGCAGTTTCATAAGCCTTGATCCACGCCATTGATTTAAGCGCGGCTTTTTCTGCGAAAGGCCCCGCAAGCATTGAGGTATGAATTTCGTCACCAGTTCTGTCTAAGAAACCCGTGTTAATGAACACGACGCGTGAAGTAGCCTCGGCAATACAAGCTTGTAGATTGATACTCGTACGGCGCTCTTCATCCATTATGCCCATTTTAAGGGTGTTGGCTGGAACATCGATAATCGCTTCGATAGCACCAAACAACGCGTTAGAGAATGCAACTTCTTCTGGTCCGTGCATTTTAGGTTTAACAATATAAATACTACCTTCGCGGCTGTTTTTAAATTTGCTGTTTCCTAATAGATCATGCTTTGCAATAAGAGAAGTGACTAAACCGTCCATGATGCCTTCGGGTACTTCTTCACCGTCGAAGAGCATGGCATTGTTGGTCATAAGGTGACCCACATTCCTAACAAACATAAGGCTGCGACCAGAAAGTACTAGTTTGCCGTCTTTTAGTTCGTCTTGTGAAGCGTGTTTAGACGGCTGATAGCTTCTATCTTCATGCATAGCACGAACTAACTGTTTACCACCTTTTGTCATTTCAATGCTTAGCGTGCCTTTCATCAAGCCAAGCCAATTGCTATACACCAAGGTTTTGTCTTCAGCGTCAACAGCGGCAACCGAATCTTCGCAATCCATAATGGTAGTCAGTGCTGCTTCAACCAATACGTCTTTTACGTTTGCGGCATCGCTTTCGCCAATCGGGTGGGTCGGGTCTAGTTGAATTTCAAAGTGTAGACCGTTGTGGGCGAAAAGCAGACTAGAAGGGGCGCTAATATCGCCTTGATATCCTTGCCATTGCTCCGTATTTGCTAAAGTAGTCTCATCGCCGTCAGCAAGAGTAATCGCCAATTTACCAGATTCAATCTTATATTCAGTAACGTCAGCGTGGCTGCCTTTTGCTAGCGGTATCATGCTATCTAAGTAGTTTTTCGCTTTAGCTACAACTTTAGCGCCGCGTACAGGGTTATAGCTTTTTCCTGCCTCTGCGCCACCTTCATTACTGATAACGTCAGTGCCGTATAGTGCATCATAAAGGCTTCCCCATCGTGCGTTTACAGCGTTGAGCGCGTAACGAGCGTTATTAATTGGCACCACTAACTGAGGACCTGCCATAGTCGCAATCTCTGCGTCTACATTTTGTGTTTGTGCGCTTACTTGTGATGGCTGCTCCACAAGGTAACCAATGCTTCTAAGAAAGTCGGTATATTCGTTTCCATTTACCGGATTGCCGGCTTTGTGATAATCGTCGATAGCGCGCTGAAGCTGCTCCCGCTTTTCTAATAATGCGCGATTTTGAGGAATGAATTTTTCAAAGAGGGTTTCTGCACCTTGCCAAAAGGTGTCTTTATCTACGCCTGTACCAGGAAGTGCCTGTTCATTAATAAAGTTATCGAGCTGTTCGGCAACCTGTAGTCGGCCTCTAGTAATATATCCTTGCATAACTACCTCTATACATTTATCTGTTAACCCAGTGTAGTGTGTATAGAGATAGTTTTTTAATTTATGGTTTGTATTTTTGCCATATTTTTTGTGAATGTTTAGCCCGCGTTCATTTCACTAGCTACATCGCTGATCAACCGGCGCAACCAAATATGTCCTGCGTCGTGGTGAAGTAGAGCACTCCACGCCATTTTTAGCGCAATCGGTGGAATGTCGAAAGGTGGCTCTTTAATCACCACATCTGGGTCGTGCTTAAACAAACGGGCAGCTTTACTAGGTAAGGTAGCAATAAGCTTCTGCTTTTTCGCAATCTGAAGCGCTGCATGGTAGTGGCGAGTAAACACGCGTATTGCACGCTGCTTTCCAATTTTGGTTAGCTCAGCGTCAACCCAACCCAACTTTTGCACTTCATTCGGGTCAATACCTACGCCCACACCAAACCCAGTTTTACTCACCCAAATATGCTGGGCACTCAAGTAGCCTTCTAGGTTGCATTTTTCTACTAGCGGATGGTCGGAACTCATAACGCAGCTAAAGGTGTCATACCAGATAACTTTTTGGTGAAACGACAAAGGCAGTTCATCGAAGCGGTTAATAGCCATATCAACCTTACCTTGCTCTACATCGTGAAAGGTCACGTCACTTGGTGTAATAAGGTCAAGCGTAATATTGGGCGCTAAATCGGCCAGTCTTCCAACGAGTTCAAGTAACAAGGTACTCTCTGCATAGTCACTGGTCATGATGCGGAAGGTTCTATCGCTGGTTAACGGGTCGAAGTCTGTTTCAGGCTGAATAGAGCTTTCTAATCGGCTGAGTACATCGCGAATAATGGGTTGTAGTTCAAGCGCGCGCTTAGTGGGGGTCATCCCATCGCTGGTGCGAACTAATAACGGATCTTTGAACAGATCGCGAAGGCGCTTTAGGCCGTTACTCATTGCAGGCTGAGTAATACTTAGCTGATTAGCAGCTTTTGTTACACTGCCTTCGCGTAACAGCACATCTAAATAAACCAATAAATTCAGGTCGACCTTCGCTATATTCATTATTCTAATGCTCTTTTTAAACCTAATTAAACACAGCTATTATAAAGCTTTTTTATTTCAATGTCAGATAAGCGTTTAGTCTTAACTTACCTAGGCTTATCTCTATAAGTCATTGAATATTATATGTTATATGAGTTTTTTATGGGTTTTAGAAAAATATGGGTTTCTTTATTTTTTGAAACAAGCATAAATGCAGTGAATAGCGTGCACAAAGAAGGGCACCCGAAGGTGCCCTGTAGGAAAGGTTGGGATACTTTCCGTTTAACTCATTGCCTGTTCGCGTTATACGTCGAACTGGTTCATGGTGTTATCTTCACCAGACGCTTTAAGTGCACCTTCACCAGAGAAGTACTCTTTGTGTGTATCACCTAGGTCAGAACCTGCCATCGCTTGGTGCTTAACGCACGCTAGACCCTGGCGAATTTCTTGACGCTGAACACCGCGAACATAAGCAAGCATACCTTCTTCACCGAAGTAACCTTTTGCAAGGTTGTCAGTAGACAGCGCTGCAGTGTGGTAAGTCGGTAGCGTGATAAGGTGGTGGAAGATACCCGCTTCGCGTGCTGCGTCAGCCTGGAAGCTCTTAATCTTCTCGTCCGCTGCTGCTGCAAGTTCGCTGTCATCATAGTCAGCAGACATAAGTTTCGCGCGGTCGTAGCCAGATACGTCTTTGCCTTCTTCTGTCCAAGCATCAAACACTTGCTGACGGAAGTTAAGCGTCCAGTTGAAAGACGGGGAGTTGTTGTATACCAGCTTAGCATTTGGTACTTGTTCGCGAATAGCGTTAACCATTTCAGCGATTTGGCCAACGTGTGGCTTTTCAGTTTCAATCCAAAGCAAGTCAGCGCCGTGCTTAAGTGATGTTACGCAGTCAAGTACTACACGGTCAAAACCTGTGTTCTCTTTAAAGCGGAACAAGCCGTTTGGTAGACGCTCAGGCTTAACCAGTTTGCCACCTTGTTTAAGCACTAAGTCACCTTCAGTTAGGTCTTCAACACCCGCAACTTCGGTGGTTTTAAGGAAAGCGTTGTATTGAGCAGCTAAATCGCCTTCTGATGTAGATACTGGGATCTTTTGAGTCAGACCAGCACCTAGTGAGTCAGTACGTGCAACAATTACACCTTCATCAACACCTAATTCAAGGAATGCATAGCGTACTGCATTGATCTTAGCTAGGAAGTCTTCGTGTGGTACGGTTACTTTACCATCTTGGTGACCACATTGCTTCGCATCTGATACCTGGTTTTCGATTTGTATACAGCACGCACCCGCTTCAATCATTTGCTTTGCAAGTAGGTACGTTGCTTCTTCGTTACCGAAGCCAGCGTCGATGTCTGCGATAATTGGAACTACGTGAGTCTCGTAGTTATCGATTTCAGCTTGAATAGCAGCAACATCACCGCCATTTTTCTTAGCGTCATCTAGCTTGTGGAAAAGGTCGCCCAATTCACGCGCATCTGCTTGACGAAGGAAAGTGTAAAGCTCTTCAATAAGTGCAGAAACTGACGTTTTCTCATGCATTGATTGGTCTGGAAGAGGACCGAATTCAGAGCGAAGTGCCGCTACCATCCAGCCTGAAAGGTAAAGGTAGCTTTTATTCGTTGTGCCTTGATGCTTTTTAACTGAAAGCATTTTTTGCTGGCCTATGAAGCCATGCCAGCAACCTAGCGACTGTGTGTACTGAGACGAATCTGCGTCGTATTCAGCCATGTCTTTGCGCATGATACTTGCTGTATAACGAGCAATATCTAAACCAGTTTTAAAACGGTTCTGAACCTTCATGCGTGCAGCGAATTCTGGGTTGATACCTTCCCAAGTTCCGTTTTGTGCTGCCTTTAATGTGGCGAAGTTATCAATGTCTTGTTGATATTGCGACATGAGCGTCTCTCCCGACTATAATTAAAATACTTAACGTTGTTTGTGTTTACGCTGTAGGGCGTTCCCGTTGATTCCATTTCATCCTAGTGCCGGATTTGGAATAATAGAAATATATATTTTGCATTGCGGTCATTTATTTTGTGAATGTTTGGTTCTGGCGTATGCTTGAACTATCCTCTGCGAGAGAGAGGTATTCGCTCGCTTTACATTGGTTGTTTGATGTTAGGGATGAAGTTACGAAGTGAAGGGGGGCTTCTACATTAGGCATGAAGTCTTACAGGCGCTGGTTATTTCGTCTGTCTATTAGCTAAAAGGGTAATAGCTTTGCCACTTTGGGCAAGGTAAATTTAGGTCTAAAACATCATGCTAGGCGAATTGGCCTTGAAGTGTTCGCCATATTCACTACAGCTTGTTGATTATAATATGAAAAGTGGGTGTTATGAGTAGCAGTGTATTGTCGTCGGTTGACCAAAGAACCAAGCTTGTGGGCGAGAACAGGCTTGAGCTTTTGATGTTTCAGCTTGGAACGCGACACATTTTCGCAATGAACGTCTTCAAGATAAAAGAAGTCATAAACGTACCCAAGCTCAATATAATGCCTGGCTCACATCACAACCTTAAAGGGGTGATGAATTATCGCGGAAGTTCCATCCCAATTATCGATTTGCGTCAGGCAATAAAAATGCGCGGTGCAGCCACACAGGCAACAGCGAAGAATGTTATTATCACTGAATACAATAGAAGTGTGCAGGGCTTTATTATCGGTGAAGTAAAAAACATCGTAAATACCTCTTGGGGAACTATTCAGCCACCCCCGAGCGGAATTGGAAAATCCAATTATTTAACCGCCATAACTCAGGTGAATGTTGAGGGTAAACAAGAGCTGGTAGAAATCATCGACGTTGAAAAAGTACTCGCGGAAATTATCGATTACGACACCTCAATCTCTGAAGAAGTCTTAGATAAAGAGATTGTTAATCACTTTTTGGGCAAAAAGGTCCTGATCGTTGACGATTCAAGCACAGCCAGAAAGCAAATTAAAGACACTCTAGAGCAGCTGGGCATAAGCATCATTGAACGTAAAAATGGTGCTGAAGCGTTAGCGCTGCTTAAACAGTGGGCCGATGAAGGTAAAAATCCTACCGACGAGATGCTGCTCATGTTTACTGATGCAGAGATGCCAGAAATGGATGGTTATCGTCTTACTTCAGAAGTGCGCAACGACCCCCGCATGAGCAATTTATTTATAGCACTTAATACTTCGCTAAGCGGAAGCTTTAATGATGCCATGGTAGAAAAGGTAGGGTGTGACAGATTTATCTCAAAATTTCAGCCAGACATGCTGGTGGATGTTGCTCAACAGCGCATGCGTGAATACCTTGAGGCACAGAACAAGTAAGTCTCCCCATTCAGTAAGTTACCTATTTAACGAGATGACGACCTAGTCATCTCACCCCCTGGTTATTTTATCCAAAAGCTTTGAGCATCTTGCCTGCCTGTTTTACACTATTGCATCTTATCGCTTTGCTAACACCTTTATGATCACCAAAGAATCATTCGCGATAGTTTCGATTTTGTAGTATCTGCGGGTAAAAATCCCAGTGGATACCTTTACTTACTCAGGGAAGTTTAAATGATTAAACAATTTGTTCGCACATCATTAGTAAGTTGTGCGTCTATTGCTGTTCTTGCGGGTTGTGGTATCACTGAATCTACAACCGAATCAGCAAGTGTAAACGGTACCCAAACTCAAAGCGTGCCGAAAAATATTATTATGGTCGTTGCCGACGGTATGGGGCCAGCTTACACCACGGCATATCGCAACTATGTAGATGACCCGTCAACACCGAAAATAGAGCATGTTGTCTTCGACGACATTTTGGTGGGCAATGCTTCCACGTATCCTGCTCGCGTCTCTGGTTATGTTACCGATTCAGCAGCGGCCGCAACTGCTCTTGCTACAGGCATTAAATCATACAACGGTGCCATTGGTGTCGATGTAAATAAACAGCCGGTTAATTCAGTTATGTACCATGCGAAAAGTAAAGGCATGCGTACAGGTTTGGCGGTAACGTCTCAAATTGTTCATGCAACGCCAGCTTCGTACATTGCACACAACGAAAGCCGTAAGAACTACAATGAAATTGCAGAAGATTTCTTTGATGTTCGTGTCGACGGTAAATTTGTTGCTGACGTAATGTTAGGTGGCGGTACTTCTTACTTTGAGCGTGATGATAGAGATATTCTTGCGCAGTTTATCAATGCTGGCTACGAATACGCTGATTCATATAACCGTTTAGCTTCGGTACCTGTAGGAAGCAATGTGCTTGGTCTGTTTGCGCCAGTAGCGCTGCCTGCGGTACTAGATGATAAGCGTAAAAACCGTCTAGAGTATTTAACTCAACACGCCATTAAGCACTTAGAAAATGACAACGGTTTTTTCCTTTTAGTTGAAGCAAGCCAAGTAGATTGGGCTGGTCACGCAAACGACATTGCTTCTGCCATGGCCGAAATGCACGACCTCGCGCTAACCATGGAATATTTGCGTGATTATGTAAAGGCAAACCCTGACACCTTGGTAATCTTGACAGCAGATCACAGTACAGGTGGCTTAACTATTGGCGCTAACGGTGACTACCGCTGGAGCCCAGAGCACCTTAAATCGATGTCAGCCTCGGTAATGACGATTGCTCTTGAAATGGCAAATGAGGAAAACCCTGGTGAGTTCGTTGCACAAAAACTTGGGTTGACGTTGAGCGACGAAGAGCTGGCCACACTAGATAGCGTATCAAATCAGGATGACAAAACGCGCTTTATGGCAGTAAAGACTTTTTTAGATACAAAAACAAATACAGGTTGGACTACCGTTGGTCACACTGGGGTAGATGTTGAAGTATTTGCTTTTGGTGCTGGCTATCAATCGCTTATGGGCCAAATTGATAATACAGATATTGCAAAGACAATTTTCAATTTTATCGATAAAAAGCAGCCAGTAAAAATCGATTCTAACTTAAATTCAGTACCAAAAGAGACATCGACCAACATAGAGCTTACGTCAGATGAAGATGACGATGGTCTGTGTGACTTTAAGGAAGATTGGCGCTGTAACTAATCACTGCAAAGTAAGTATAAAAGCTAAAGCGCCGACGTTGATATAACAGGCGCTTTATTTTTATCTGTAGTAAACAGGAAAGGGGTACAATGAACAACGAAATGCTGGCTTTACTTCAAGACATATACGATGAAGTTGAACCTATGTTGGGTATGGGGAAAGTTGCCGACTATATTCCAGCACTGGCCACCGTCAACCCAAGACAGTTTGGCATTTCAATTTGCGATACTAACGGTGAAATCACCTCTATAGGCGATGCGAGTGTTCCTTTTTCTATCCAAAGTATTTCAAAAGTCTTTAATCTTGTGCTGGCCATCAACCACTATGGTGAAACCATGTGGGAGCGAGTTGGCTGCGAACCATCTGGCCTGCCGTTTAACTCTTTAGTGCAATTAGAATACGAAAACGGCATTCCTCGTAACCCTTTTATAAACGCAGGTGCGCTGGTTGTAAGTGACATGGTGCAATCTCGGTTTGCCTCGCCCTATATTGCCATGCGAGATTTTGTAAGGCGCTTAAGCTGTAACGGTGACATAGTGGTGAATAAGGTGGTGGCTGAATCGGAGTACGAGCACCGCTCTCGCAATGCGGCAATGGCGTATTTGATGAAGGCCTATGGAAACTTCGAAAATGACGTTGAAGATGTGCTACGAAACTACTTTCACAACTGCGCATTAGAAATGAGTTGTGAAGACTTGGCGCGTTCAACTAGCTTTCTTGCCAATGCAGGGTTTTCAACCTGTGCCAACCAACGTGTGCTAACCCCATATCAAACTAAACAGGTGAACGCACTTTTGGCAACCAGTGGTATGTATGACGAAGCGGGGAGTTTCGCTTTTAAAGTAGGCTTACCGGGTAAAAGTGGCGTGGGTGGTGGTATTGTAGCCGTTGTGCCTGGGCGCTTTTCAATATGTGTATTTTCACCGGCCCTTAATAGCGTGGGGAATTCTCAGCTAGGTGTGGCGGCTTTGACATCGCTAAGTGAACGCATCAATTGGTCTATTTATTAGGGGCTATTACGCTTCGCTGTATATCAAAGGTCAACAGGCCTTAGTAGCCTGTCAATTCCATAAAGCCGCTCCCTGAATGGGAGCCTTTTATATCCACTCGCCCTTCATAATAGGGAAATAAGCTGTTATTCCATTGGCTTTCCTTGAACGGGCGAATGGATAGGTCGATATCTTTTTCTGGTATTTGAATGCGCCAAGCGGTGGGAACAGAGCGAGCTGACTCTCCCTCGTTGATTGTTTCATAGGCCGTTGGCGTAATTGATACGTAGGCTTGGTCGATAGTTTCTTTCGTGCCATTTTCCGCTATATAGCTAGCCGTTGTGAATATTTCGCTGTGTTTGCTTTTGCTATTTTTCATGTTTTCATTCATGGCGTGCATGCGAAACGCCATCAATTTACTTCCATCGTCTAAATGCAGCGAAAACCAATCCCATCCCATGGCTTCACTGTTGGCTAGGTGGCTCGTCCATTCGTGATCAAACCAGCCTTTACCCGCAACTTTTACGCTATTGCCCTCTATGTTTAACGTACCTTCCGCGTTAATGAACGGCTGGCTGTAATAGTAGGAGCGAAGGCGTTCGTCTTGTGTTTTTTTACTGTAGCCGTTATCACCCTGTTTGATGAAAGGCCCAGAGGTGTTTAGGTTAAGCGCTATTTTGACGGCGCTAACGCTTGGCGCGTCATTTAATTCTGATAAGCTGTCTGCAGAGGTAGCGGGGATTTTTTCACGTGTTTTAAGCGGATGAAGCGTGCTGCTTTGCCCGAAAGAGAAAGTTAATACGGACGGGAACATGGCTTTGCTTTCTGCACCTGTTTGGACCTCCGCCTGTGCCGCTTTCCAAACCCAATCGTCAATAACTGTCGTATAGGGTTTTTGATTCACATAGACATTACCTACACCGCCGCTTGCAAATCGTTCTTCGAAATAATGCTGTTCAGCGGTATGTAGCGAAGCATGTCCCATCCATTGCTGGCCATTGCTCCAGTTTTTTGCGATATGGTTGTTGGCGTTAACTTCAGCACTATTTTCAGCATTAGCCTTAGTGCTTTGAGGGGCGTCTAGCTCAGTATTGAAACGAAAAAGCGTATATTGAAGGCCGAACTCGTGCCCGTCTTCAGCGCTTAACACAAACGTGAGGTACCACCACTCTAACTGAAAATCGGGATGACTCATGTGATCGCGTGGTAATTCAACAGTATTGCCCCGCTTTACTGGCGTAAAGGCGTCGCTCGACTGCATGTTTCCAAAAAAGCCGTTTGGCGTGGAGGTTCCCAGAGTTTCGTTTTCATCTTTTGGGTTTTCAGTACATGCATTCAACGTGAAACAAACAGCTACAAGTACTAAAAAGATGTTGGCTTTAAATCGCAAAAACGTGGTGTTGGTGCTACGTAATTGGTTTGTCATAGCTGAACTTCCTGCCTTAAATCAATTTTCGGCTTAAGTTTCCCTAAAGGTAACAACAGCACCAGTGAAACGATAAGCAGCGATAACCCCACGCTAGAGAGAATAACCTCTGCATTAATTGAAAGCGGGTACACCCAGTTAAATGCATGCCGGTTTACTTGTTGAATAAAGACATAGGCCAAGTACACGCCAAAAGGAATGGCGAGCAAGGCTGAGATAAAACAAAGCAGCAAATATTGCGCAAACAGGGATGCTTTTACTTTAAGCTGACTAACGCCAAGGGCACGCAATACAGATAACTGCGCTGCGCTGCCTATGGTTAGTACCGTCAGCGAAACAGCGAAGGCGACGCCCGCAACCAATAGGGTGGTAATGTTAAGGCCGTCGGTTAATACAAAGGTACGATCAAAGGTCTGCATAGAGGTATCTAACAGCGCTTGTCGGGTATAAAGGGCAATTTCGCGGTGTTCCCCTAACTGTGATTTTAGCTGCTGTTCGAGGATGTTCTTTCCATAGGTGCTTTGTTTGTTGTCGCCTATCACGTTAGTCTCAATAGGCGGCTCTGGGTAAATAGCCACTACACCGGAAAAAAGTTGATCCCTGATAAGGACATCGTTTCGATTAAATGAGGGAAGAGGCACTAATATTTGCCCGTTCAGGTTACCGTAGTCGGGATAAATACCCAGTACTTTCCATTGAGGCGTCGCTGCAAATACGTTTGAGTTCGACGAACTGCTTTGTGAGCCTTGTGTTGGGTCAGTAGTTTTATCTTGTGGCGAGCTATACGCCTCGTTAGATGTATTAATCGCCAAAGAACTTGAATTCGCAGTTTTACGAAGGCGAATATTTTCTATATCTAGCGTGTGTCCTAACTTTGCGTTAAGGGCAAACGCTAATTGCTGATTGATGAATACCCCTTTCCCTTCTGTAAACTCACGCCACACTGTGTTGAGGTCGTTGTTTATTACATCATCGAGGACAAGCGCCTTTTTACCGCTTTGGTGAATGGGGTAGCTACTGATAGAAACGTAAGTGGGCGAGCTGTTACTGACTTCACGTGTCTCTTTATGTGTTTCTTCTTGAGTATGTGAGCTATTGACAGCTCCCTCGGCCTTAAGTAAAGGAGTTAAAGCAAGCGGAGGTAACGATTTGGTAGATAACGTTTCGATACGACTAAGTGGCGCGTCGGTGTACAGATAGAAAGGCGCGTAAAGCCTTTGCGTTAACCATTGTTCAGTGGCGTCTCTAAAGCTGTCCGTCATGGTATTCATACCAATATTTGCGGTTAGCGCGATAAAGAATGCACAAACGGCGAGACGGGTTTTGCTAGACAGTAAATGCATATTAGCAATGACGTAGTGAAACACGGGCCACTGTCTTGGTACAAATCTAGTCAGTAGCTTAGACAAAATAGGTAACCAAAGAAGAATAAGCGCGCAGCTGGTAAGGAGTAACAGTGCAACAAAGAAAAGTGCTGAAGCTGTAGAAGATACGAGCCCCTCAGCGATAAATAACAGTAGTAGGGCACATAATGAGATAAGACCTACGGCAAATTGGCCTAACGCATTTTCTTTTTTGACAGGCGCTACGGTTAGGGCATTTGAAAGCTTAACTATAGAAACTAACGAAAAAACAACTAGTGATATAAAGGTCGTTGTTAATGCGAAGCCGAAGGTGAAAAGCAGATTAACGTTGGGGTTAACAAATACGGCGTTAAACAACGACGTAAATGTACCGTTTATCACAGGTGACAACCATGACGCCGCTTGAAAACCGATGAACATACCAATTGGAATACTTATTACGCAGTAAACAAGCAACTCGGTGAATAAGGCAACGCTTAAAATTCGCTGAGATATGCCCAGCTGCCGTAAACGAATGATATTGGGTAGCCGCGTGCGGTACATCAAGTTTAGCGCGTTAAGTACTATAAAAAGCACCACAACGCCCATCAGTCCACTCATCGCCCAAAGATTTAGTCTAAAACTATCTGGCAACGAACCGGTGTCATTGTCTGTATTGCTAGTGGTTTGCTTTACAGGTATTCCAAGTAGGGTTTCTATTTGGGTTAAATGCTGATGTGATAGCGGTGAAAGTGCAATAAACCCGGAAAGAGGGACGTAAGCTTTCTGTTGCTTTGCTTGTTTCTCTTGCGCGCGTTTAGCATTGTCAGGAATAACAGGCTTAACAGGTTCATCATTCTCAATCGTTACCCCGCCTCTGTAAAACTCATCGATAGAGATCAAAATTGTATTTTGCGGAGCAAAGCTGCTCACATACGCGCTTACCGTTGCAGGCCAATAGGGACTTGGCGCGGATTTTCTATCGATTTCATTGAGCGTGTCGTGACAGGCCAGTTTTGCGTTCGTTAAGGGGTGAATAAGCCCATTTACAGCGAAGTCGCCCCCAGAATTTGAGCGCAATTCGCGTCCCGCTGGCGTCTGCTGGTTTTCCATTTCACTAAATTTCTTCGCATTTTGCGATAAATAGGATAGCGAAAAAGCACTATCGTTTTCCGCTGGGGCTTCAAAACCTCTCGTTCTAAATGCACTTCCTAAAAGAGGCTGAGTATCAACACCGAGTAATGTGAGAGTTGTTGTGGGCTTGCTGGCATTACACGATAGGGTGATGTCTCGTTCAGCTATCGCAACAAGCTGGGTAAACCCCTGCTTGCGAACCGTGGCATAATCGCTCTGTGTAAGGCGAGCTCGGCTGTCTGCTGGGGTGATGATACTGCCCAAGGTAAGCCCTTGCTTTGACTGTAACAGTTCACCTTGTGTAGCGCCTTCGTTTATAAGCAAAACGGTAACCAAACCAGCATTGGCCAGTATAATTGCGGCCATAATGAGTAATGGCTCCCACGGCCTGTGCCTTGCCATTGCAAGTAAGCTAGAAAGTGTTAACAGTAGAGTGCGTAGCACGTTATTTTCCTACTTGCTGTTTTCGGTGTCTTTTTCACAGGGCGCATATCGCTAACGTTTTTCACCTGTAATTAGCTTGCTGCTACTGGTGAAGATAAGGTTTGTTCTTTAGTTTTATATTTCACACTCTCTAATACCCCTTTATGTAGTCGCAAAGCGGCGTCTGCTTTTACTGCGACGTCTTGGCTATGAGTTACCACAACAAGAGAAGTATTGGCCTCTTTACACGTTTTAAAGAGTAAGTCAGACACGGTTTCACTAGTGGTTTCGTCTAAATTGCCGGTGGGTTCGTCGGCCAAGATAAGCGAGGGGCGATGTACAAGTGCTCTAGCAATGGCACAGCGCTGCTGTTCACCGCCAGATAACTGACTTAGCGGCTTTTGCGCTAGGGGTAATATCCCAAGCTGCTCCATTAACGCTAATTGGTAGTCGTTATCTACATTACCTTTTAGCCTTGCAGTAAAGGCAATGTTGTCCCACGCATTAAAGCAGTCGAATAGATTGAAGCTTTGAAACACAATACCTAAATGCTGTTTGCGAAAACTATCAATATCCTTCGCTTTAAATGTATTATCGAGTTTGCTATTGCCAGCAATCGACAATCCATTTACCGAAATATCTCCTCCGTCGGGCGTCTCAAATCCAGCAATAAGCGACAGCAAGGTAGATTTACCGCAGCCTGAAGCCCCCTGAATACTCACCGATTCACCTGTCTTTACGGTAAGGTTAAGGTTGTTGATGAGCGGAGCCCCTGTCTGTGTAAAGGATTTCTTTAAGTCTTTTATGGTCAGCATAATTCGCCGTTTCGTATTGAACCGTCTTAGTGTGAACATGAAGGAGCGAGAATGCGCGCAATACGCTATACTCAATACGCAATTAGCAGCGTTTATGGCGTAATGCTAGAGGTGCTATGCGCGCCTTCAATTAGCGCCTACATGTTCTAATAGAACGGGGTATTTTTATAATTGAGAGTATACGTAATACCCACGCTTTTTGGTTAAAAGCGGTGCGGAAATTTGATGGTTAGTATTCTTCTGCGTTTCAGGAAAATGCTTTAGTCGCCTAAATTACGAGATATGTAATAGCTTCAGTCGTAGGGAAGGGCATGTTAAAGGGGCGTTAAGCCCCTTATCGATTGTCTTTTTACTGATTAATAAAGTTATCGAGTTCTTCGCCAGTAATTTTTTTGATTTGGGCAAACAAATACCAGAGCGCTGCAATAAGTAAAATCATGCTCGGGATCACAATGACTGGATAGCTAAGCGCAGTCATTCGGCCAAGCTCTTCAGTGTATGCCGTAGTGCCCGGCTCACTGACCAATATCATTTTTGCCAAGATATAATTTAGTGCAGAAGAGAGGAAAAACGAACTCGCTACGATGTAAGAGCTAACCGCGACTTTCTTTTTAAACTCGCTCTGTTTTCCTTTCGCATCAAGAACTTGGTTTAGGTGTGGCCAGTTTATGATTTGGTCGTTCAAAATAAGCATTTTGACCAAGGGTTTATTAGAGTATTGGGTTACCAGTACAGCAATACCGATAATGCCTGGGATAGCGGCTTCTTTTATCGCAATATACTCGGCAGGCAGTTTAAGTAAGCTAAACCCGCCGGTAAGTAGAACGCTGATAATGCCTAAAATGGAAAAGCCGTTGACCTTTCCCGACTCTTTTAAATCCCATAGGCCATAACCAATAGGAAAGCTGAGTGCCGCCACAATGCTCCACGCAGGGCCTAGGTAATCTTCCGAACTTGCATAGCTCATTAGCACCACAGGAATAACAATGTTAAACGCGAGGTTGCCGAAAAAGCCTTGGTTTTTTTGTGTAGGTTCTTGTACTGCTGACATATCTAATTACAACGTCTTATCTTGAGGCTAATTATACGTAAACTAATTAGCGTGCCCAGTGCCATGCGGCAAATAAGCCACCAATAAAGCCAAACAGATGATATTCAAAGGAAATAAATTTGGATGTGGGAAGCACACCAACCAGCATTCCTCCGTATAGCGCTGCAACTACTAGTGAAATAAGCAAATACCGCACTTTGTTACTTCTAAACCCTGCTAGCACGAGGAAGCCGAAGTAGCCATATACCATGCCGCTCGCGCCAATATGCGTAGCGCTTCTACCGAACAGCCACACGCCCAAACCACCTATAAGCAGTGCGCTTAGCGTAGCGATAAGAAACGTGCGTTTTCCCCACTGCATAGTAAGCCACATGAACAGCAAAAGAGGCACCAAGTTAGCCATCAAATGCGTGGGTGTACCGTGAAGGAAAGGGGCTGTGAATATATATGGCAAGGTTGACAGTGTACGAGGCACTACACCAAACTGATTAAGTGCATTGCCTGTAAGTAAGTTTGCTACTTCTATTACGATTAACAATGCACCTAGCGTCAGCAGAACGCGAATTTGGAAAGAAAGCGGCTTCATCGAACGCCCCTAAAGTAGATTACAAAATAATATGAGGAAGGTAGCGAGAGAGATCTTGCGTAATAGCAGATGCATCTTCTCTTACTGAAATACCTGCTGGCATGTCATCCACCAACCAACTACCTATGAGTGTATGGTTACCTTCAAAAACGGGTAAAGGTTCAAATGCTTGAACAATATAGCCTTCTTCGCCGTAAGGACCATCGCTAAGCCTATTCTCAATTCCACCTTCAATGATAGAAACATTCGCGCCTTCCCTAGAAAATAGAGGCTTTTTAATCCACTTTCCTGATAGTGTGTTTGTGTTTATTTCATCTGAAAAATAAGCGGGAAGCAGGTTAGGGTGGCCTTCAAATTTCTTCCAAAGCTGAGGAAGCAAGGCTTTATTGGAAATTATCGATTTCCACGGGGGCTCTATCCAATTAACTTGGGCGTCTTCTAACACGTCGCCAAACTCTTCGCGCAGCATAAATTCCCAAGGATAAAGCTTGAAGCAGTCTGTAATTGGCGCGTCTTGAAGATCGGTAAAAACGCCCGTGTCCGCTAACCCAATGTCTTCAATAAAAACGAAGTCAGCTAAAAGCCCGGCCTCTGTAGCGCAGTCTTGTAGGTACTGCACTGTTCCGCGGTCTTCTACGGTATCTTTACAACACGCCATGTGCAGTTGATTAATGTTGTAGTGCAATGCTATTTCGCGAAAGCGATGAACTAGTTTTTCTTGCAAGCTATTGAACTGATCAGCGTGCAGGGCAAGTTTGCCGGCATCCACATTTTGTGAAAGCCACAGCCACTGCCAAAAGCCAGATTCATACAAGCTGGTGGGCGTATCTGCATTGTTTTCTAGCAGCTTAGCTGGCCCTTTGCCGCTGTAGACAAGGTCAAGGCGTGAATACAAACTGGGGGCTCTTTCCTGCCAGCTGTTTCTTACTAAGTCCCAATGTTGCTCTGGAATTCGAAAACGAGTAAGTAATTCCTCACTATTAACCACATCTTCTGTCACTGCCAAGCACATTTGATGTAGTTCGGCTGTGGGGTCTTCAATGTCGTTTTCAATTTGCGCTAGCGTGAATTGGTAGTAGGCACTTTCATCCCAATACGGCTCGCCATACATGGTGTGGAAATGAAAACCAAACTCGTTAGCCAACTGCTGCCAGCCCTTGCGAGGCTGGCAAGGCATTCTAAACATAGTTATCCGCCCCAGCCGCCTTTACGGCTGCTGCTACCCCAAGACGATTTTGCACGAACGCTGCTACCAAACCCGCCACGTTTCATTGTGCGGTTCACGGTAGGCTTAGGCTTATAAACGTCTTTGTTTACGCGATATTTTCTTTTGCGAATGTCGCCGTCGAACACATAGCCGTCTGCCGTTATCCAGCGTGAGCGAAACGGTGAATTATATGAATAGGAAGTATATAAGGGCTGTGAGTAATAGCGATTTGGCGATAGCAGAGAGCTCACCATGTAGCCTGCCATGAACGGCATGAAAAAGCTGCCGCTACTATTATTCACATATTGGCACTGGTTAGGGCCAAATTCGTGTTCGCAGTCGTACTCAGAGCTAAAGCGCGGACTAGTGCGCATGGCCTCGTCGACCGCTGTCTGGTAGGCAGCTTCACAACGCTCTACTGCATCAGGAAAATCCTGTTTACAGTCTTCTAGCGAGGTATAAATGGTGGCGTCTTCTTTTTCGCCACCACAGCCACTTAAAATAACGCTGGCCACACCCAATGCTAAAGGCTTCACGCTAAAACCTTTGCGCATGCGACCAAGGTCAATATGTTTGGTGCGTTTTAAAGCGGGCTTCTCACCTTGCACGCTATCAACAACATCAAGCTGAGTGTTTCGTTTATCAGTCATCGCTGCCCCCTTAATAGGTCATGCAAGCGGCATTGAGTAAGCCTACGGCAATAGACATGCTGGCAAGCATAACACCCGCAGAAACTTCGTTATTGTTTATGCGCTCAGCGATTTTCGGCATAAAGCTGAAACGCAAAATGGCAAACGCTAGGGATTGTGCAATCACAGCAACAAGCGCCCAAATAGCAAAATCTACTACAGCAACCGAGTTTGAAGCTGCGCTGCCAAGGGCGATAGCAAAACCGATTATAGCACCACCAAAGCCGATGGCAGCGGCAACGTTTTTCTCTTCTTTTACCAGCTTCCATTCATCGTGAGGTGTGACCAAGGCGTACACCAATTTGAAGATAAACAAAAAAACAATCGACAAGCCGAAGTAAAGCGCAAAGTTATCCAGGCCAGCCAAAGATTGCATGATGGTATCCATAGTTATTCCCTTTTTATTAACCGTTTATAGTGATATCAGCAGGTTCAACATCAAAACCCGTTGAAATCACCAAACATCTATCTAAATTATTGCCTACTTGTTTCTCTTCACCCACAACAAGCAGTGTTTCAACTCTGTCATTACTGATTGGGCGTTCATACAGCATCATAAACTGATCAGTAGTACTCACATCACCATCTTCTTCATAGGTAGTTTCAGTGACGGCAACAGGCGGTGACTCATCGCCCACTGCCCCCCATACGCGGGTATAGACCTTACCGTCAAGCTCATAGGTGGGCTGGCTGATAACGTTTTTCAAACATTCGTTCCACTGAGCAGTATTACCAATGGTTTTCGTTTCATAAAAGTGCCACAGCTTAACATCGGTAATGTGATTCTCAGACAAGCCGCCGTCGGTGACCACCTGTAAAAATCCATCGTCGTCGGTGTAAAAGCGAAGCAGAGTGCCACCTGTATCTAAGGGCGCTTCACCTACCGCTTGAATTAATTGAGAACGGGCTGCACCTTCAATAGTGAGCTCCGGTTCTAATAGCGAAAGTTTCAAGTTATCCAACTCGAAAGAGCCACCTAAATAAAGCCCCATTATTTCTGGCGACTTAGGTTTTTTAGGTTCTGATTTTTTAAATAATTTACTAAACATGTTTACGCCTCTTAATCAGCGTCTAGAGAAGACCAGTTAATTGCGTTAATGCGGCGCTCAGCAATGTAAAACAAAGTGTCGCCCGGGTTTAACGTAACGTCCAACGGTGGGTTTACCACCATTTCTTTCACAAGGCCATTTGGCGCATAACCAATAAAGATGGCATCGTGTTTACGTTTCAAATTAATAAATAACTTAGCAACAGAAATGGCGTGGCTACTTTCTGGGATTTTTACTGAAAATTGCGCTTGGCCCTCTTCAATACTCAGCAAGTCGTGATGAAGCATACTTGAACCAGGATCAAAAGCGGCTTTAACTAACATTTCTATTGCCACGCTCGGTGTACACTCCACTTTAGGGCAGTGATCCTGAAGTAAGCTGACTAGGCTATCATCATCAAAATAAGCCACCTGATGTGCATCAGGGTTACGCTTAGTACAATACAGCGCGGTAGTCATGGTGACATCGTCTTGTGGGTTATCGATAAGAATAGTTCGGGCGGTGGACACGCAGGCGCGATCCATATCTTCGTCTTTGTTAAACGAATCTACCTTCACGAACTCAATCACGCCAGGCATGGGATTAGTGATATCGGCCTTCACGCACAGCACAATATCGGGGCGCTCTGGCATGGCATCGCGTTCTTGAAGTATTAAATCAAGCAGCAGCATAGTACGCTGCTCATTCCACCCAATTACTAAGATATGTTCATCTAGCATCAAGCTGTTCATACCCAACAATCCTTTCTTCCACGTTAATGAAACCCAAGCTGCAATCCGGCCAATTACCATGGCGAAGATACTCAAACCAAGCGGTATGACGTAAAGCGCTACAACCAGTTTTCCCGCTGGCGTGACGGGAGATAAATCACCATAGCCCACTGTAGAGGCGGTGACCGCCAGCCAGTAAATAAAGTCGGCGTTGGTAATTAAATCGTGCTCGTCTGCAGCGTAAAGTAGCCAATAGCTTGTTACTGCGTAAAAGGCGGTGGCACCGACAATAGTGTACCAGCGTGATTCTGCAAAATATTGCAGCATGATTTTTCGCAGTTTTATCCATGGAGACATAAAAGAAACAGCCCTTGTTATGCGTGCCCTTACTCTGCCTTGAAGTACTTGATTTGTCTAGGTTAGCGCTTTACTTAACGGTAATTTACGCAGGAAATTATTGTAACAAGAATTAAAAATGGGAGCGCGTAGCTCCCATTTTTCTAACTTACTTGCCTAGAATTCGCGCTAGCTCGTCATCGGCCGAGGTTTTACCACCTTTAATGCCCGCTTCGGCTAGACGTTTTTCTAGATCGCTGCTCGATTCATTATTTGCTAACTCTTCTGCAGCTTGTAGTTCAGCATTGCGCATCTTTTGCTTATCTTGAATACGTGACAGTGACTCTGTCGCCGTTTTCATTTTGCTATTCGCACCCATGTGGCGTGAAGAAACCGCTACTTGCGCCTTCTGAACGCTTTCAGTGGCTTTTACCATATCCACTTGCTGCTCTAAGCGACGTAAATTCGCTTTCGCCTGTTGGATATTTTGTGCCAGCTGCTTTTCTGACTGCTGGAACTGATCAAGATAAGTTTGTTCTTGGTCTCGTTCTTCTTTAAGTTCAGACACCTTTTGCGCACAGTCTAGCGCGAGTTGGCGGTCGCTATCGATGGCCTTGCGCGCGTGAGCTTCGTATTCCGCAATTGACGAATTGAAGCTATCCACTTTTTGCTGAGAAAGTTTACACTTTGCCAAGATTTGGGTACGTGCATGGTCTGACTTACGCAATTCTTCTTTGGCTTCTCTAATTTCTTGTTCCAGAATTCGAATAGCCTGACTGTCTACGACAGATTGAGCAGCTTCGGTTGCACCACCTTTTACTGCAGTTACTAATTTTTTCCACACTGACATTCGCTTCTCCTTAGAAGTAAATTTTAGTTAAGGTGTGTTTCGTAGGCATCTAAGAAAGATGCAACATTCTGAAACAGGGTTTCCACTTCAATAACGATACTTTCGGCTTTTGACTGGGCACTTAGCGCACCAAAGGCAGTGTAGTACTCTTCACCACCAATGTTTGAAATGCCTACCGTGGTCAAAGGGAACACCATATGAGTAGACAATATTTCATGATCTAGCGCTGGCTTATCTTTTACTTCCGACGCTGCAAACAAAAGACTCTCTACTAAAATCTGCTCTCCGCTGATAGCAAGCCAGGCATCTATGCCGTCTTGATTAGCAATAAGTAAGCAGTTTTCCTCACGTGTTACCACAAAGTCATCATGCTCTTTAAATAAGGCTTCGATGCTTTCCAGTTCCCAGCTCATACCTTTCTCCTTTAATTATTGAAGCGATAGTTGTGAAAATGAATGTCGTGTAAGTGGTGTGTTATACAACTGCACTTTATTAAAAACAGATACTTTGCTGTATTAACCACCGAAGTTACTGTAACGACTATTTTCATCTTCGCCAATATCTAGACTTGCAGTGTAGACCTGTTGTGCCATAATCGTCAACATTAAATACATGCTATAAGTGTAAAAAAGTGTGTTTTTGTAAAATATATATCACATTTGTGTGGTTTTTGGAGGCTGTGTGAACACTGGAAATACGCAAGGTGCTAAAAATGCGTGGCGGCAAACGGTAGCAAGAGTTGTGAAATCTGAGATGTCTGTGCGCGGCGTAAAATATCAAGCGTTAAGCCAAAGGCTGGAAGAGATTGGCGTGGAGCAAAGCGCAGATAATCTTAGAAATAAGGTAAATAAAGGTATTATGGGCGCCGATTTACTTCTGCAGATTTTGTACGTGTTGAAGGCGCGTCCATTAGATGCGGCGCTTTTAGAGGAAATCTTAACTGATCTTCAGCAATAAACAGCGTAAAATACCGCCGTTCATAAGATATCGATATTCAACTAACCTGTCGCGCAGAGGAATCGAAGCTTCGCAATAACGTTGCGATGAGTGAAGGTAGGCAGGGAAAATAAGCAGATAAAAAAATACCCAGCAAGTGCTGGGTACGAATGATAAGGAATGTTTATGGGAGAACATCATCACTATCTGCAGGTATCTTAACCGTTTAAGGAGTTAAGTGCTATTTAATAAATTGAATTGTACGTATATTGTTCAATATAAAGTTATTTTATAATATACGTTAACTTTTAATTTGTTGATAATCAACATTTTTTGTTTTTATTTTGACTTTGGCTTAATCTGTAGATCTATTTTTATTAGCCTTTAGTTGCAACTTAAATAGCACTTAATATTCTACTTTTGTCTAACTTTTATGCCGTAATTTAGTCGTATTTATGAAACTATCAGATTTTAGCTTCGAGCTACCCGAAAAACTTATCGCCAAATACCCAACTCAGCAACGTACAGCGAGTCGCTTGTTACATTTAGATGGGAAGACTGGCAATGTAGCGCACACGATGTTCGCTGACATGCTGAAATTTGTAGAGCCGGGTGACCTCTTGGTGTTCAACAATACGCGAGTTATTCCTGCACGTTTACTGGGCAAAAAGGAAACGGGTGGTCAGGTTGAGGTGCTGATCGAGCGCATCACATCAGACAATACAGCGTTAGCGCATGTTCGCGCGAGCAAGGCGCCTAAGCCTGGATCTAAGCTGATTCTTGAAGAAAAAGTGAATGTTACGGTGACAGGGCGAGACGATGCGCTATTTATTTTACAGTTTGACCACGATGAGACCGTATTAACGCTGCTAGAAGCCCATGGCCACATGCCGCTACCTCCTTACATCGACCGTCCCGATGAAAGTTCAGACAAAGAGCGCTATCAAACCGTTTACAATCAAAAGCCGGGCGCGGTAGCGGCGCCTACTGCAGGACTACACTTTGACGATGCAATACTGGCTGCGTTAAAAGAAAAAGGCGTGAATTTGGCCTTTGTAACTTTGCACGTTGGCGCGGGTACGTTCCAGCCTGTGCGCGTTGATAATATTCAAGAGCACAAGATGCACGCAGAGTTCGCTGAAGTACCACAAGACGTTGTTGACGCTGTTTTAACCACAAAGGCCAACGGTAAACGCGTTATTGCAGTGGGTACAACCTCTGTACGCTCTTTGGAGTCAGCGGCAAAGGCAAGTGCAGAGCGCGGTGACGAGGAAGTTATTGCGCCATTTAACGAAGATACTGAGATTTTTATCTACCCTGGTTTTGAGTTTAAAGTGGTAGACGCAATGTTCACCAATTTTCACCTTCCAGAGTCCACGCTAATGATGTTAATTAGCGCATTTGCTGGCAAAGAGAATGTCATGAAGGCGTATCAAGAAGCGATAGAGAAAGAATATCGATTCTTTAGCTACGGTGATTCTATGTTTATTGAACGCGCCTAAGCACATTCGCCCGAGGACATTAGGCGTTTAAATCGGTGTTTTGCAGGCCTTTCTAGCTTAGTTACAGATAAACATAGATACGGGGCATGATCTCAGCCGAATTACTGGTATAATCGCCGCCAATTTATTTTTATACCCAGCGCAAAAGCGCAACAAAGTGGGAATGCTTTCACATGCAATTTGAGTTGTTAAAAACCGAAGGCCGAGCACGACGCGGTCGTTTGGTGTTTGAACGCGGTGTTGTAGAAACCCCAGCGTTCATGCCCGTAGGTACATACGGTACCGTTAAGGGAATGACCCCTGAAGAATTAAAAGACAGCGGTGCACACATCTGTCTTGGAAACACGTTTCACCTGATGCTTCGTCCTGGTACGGGCATTATTCGCCAGCATGGCGACCTGCACGACTTCATGAATTGGGACAAGCCAATCCTTACGGATTCGGGCGGCTTCCAAGTGTTTAGCTTGGGTGATTTGCGTAAAATTACCGAAGAAGGTGTAACATTCCGCTCTCCGATAAACGGCGAAAAGATTTTACTTACGCCTGAAAAATCGATGGAAGTTCAGCGCGATTTGGGCTCTGACATCGTGATGATTTTTGATGAGTGCACGCCGTACCCCGCTACTGAACAAGAAGCGCGCGTTTCAATGGAAATGTCGCTACGTTGGGCCAAACGTAGTAAAGAAGCCCATGGCGATAACCCAGCAGCACTGTTTGGTATCATTCAAGGCGGTATGTACGAAGGTCTGCGCGACGTTTCACTTGCTGGCCTTGAAGCTATTGGCTTCGACGGTTACGCCATTGGTGGTCTTTCAGTAGGTGAGCCGAAAGAAGATATGATCCGCATTATCGATCATACCGCGCCTAAAATTCCGGAAGATAAACCTCGCTATTTAATGGGCGTGGGTAAACCTGAAGATTTGGTAGAGTCTGTGCGTCGCGGTATCGATATGTTTGACTGTGTAATGCCCACGCGTAACGCCCGAAACGGTCACCTGTTTGTGACTGAAGGCGTAGTGAAGATTCGCAATGCGAAACACAGAAACGACACCTCGCCATTAGATGAGAATTGTGATTGCTACACTTGTAAAAACTATTCTCGCTCTTATCTACATCATTTGGACAAGTGTAACGAAATCTTGGGTGCGCGCTTAAACACCATCCATAACCTTCGCTACTATCAGCGCGTGATGCAGGGTCTTCGCGATGCGATTGACGCAGGTACGCTTGATGAGTTTGTACAAGAATTTTATGAACAAAAAGGGTTGCCGGTTCCGGCACTATAACAACGATAATATTTGGGGAATTTTATGAGCCTATTTATCTCTAACGCTTACGCACAGTCTGCTGGTGCGCCGCAAGGTGGCGGCATGGAAATGATCATCATGCTAGCTGTATTTGGTTTAATCTTTTACTTCTTGCTTTACCGTCCACAGGCTAAGCGTGTAAAAGAGCATAAAAACCTAGTATCGTCACTAAGCAAAGGCGATGAAGTGTTAACACAAGGTGGTTTGGTTGGAAAAATCACTAAAGTGTCAGAAGAAAAAGACTTCATTGAAGTTGCACTTAACGATTCAAACAACATCGTTGTTCAGAAGTCTTCAGTAACTGCTGTGCTGCCTAAAGGCACGATGAAGTCACTGTAAGTAACAAAAGCCGGGGCCGGGACGCTTCCCGGTACTGGCACGAAAGGATTATCCAGTGCTAAACAAAAACTCTATTTGGAAAGTACTGAGTGCACTCATTGTGGTTGCAATGTGTGCACTTTATGCGCTTCCTAACATTTACGGTGAAGATCACGCCGTACAAATCTCAGCAGGCCGTGACGCTGTGGTAACTGACGCCACAGTGGAACAAGTAAAAGCCGCGCTAAGTGAAAAGAATATCTCTCCAAAACGTGTTGAGTTTGAGAACGAACAAATATTAGTTCGCGTTTCGGATTCTGACACCCAGCTTGTAACGCGCGAAACGCTTGAAAAGGCGCTTGGTGATGACTACTACGTGGCTATGAACCTTGCCCCTGACACGCCAGAATGGCTTGAAGGCCTAGGTGGCGCGCCAATGAAGCTAGGTCTTGACCTTCGCGGTGGTGTTCACTTCTTGATGGAAGTGGATATGACCGAAGTGATTGCTAAGTCGCTAGAAGATGCAGAGGGTGGCTTCCGTACATCACTGCGTGAAGAAGGCATTCGTTATCGCGGTGTAAAACAAGTTGACGATCATATCGACATTACGTTCCGTGATGAAGATGCGCTAGACAAGGCTGAGTTCTTTTTGCGCAACCAAAGTCGCGACCTTACCTTTAATCAGGTGGACGACTTAACACTTCGCGCTATTTTTGCTGAAAGCAAGCTTCAAGAAATTCGCGACAACGCGGTTAAGCAAAACATTACCATTATTCGCAACCGTGTAAACCAACTTGGTGTGGCTGAGCCGCTTGTACAAAAGCAAGGTGCTGATCGCATCGTTGTGCAGCTTCCAGGTATTCAAGACACCGCCCGTGCGAAAGAGATTCTTAATGCTACAGCAACACTAGAATTTCGCATGGTGGACCAGAAGAACGACATCCGTGATGCATTGAACGGCCGCGTTCCTCCTGGCTCTCAAGTGATTGAAGATCAGCAAGGCATTCCTCAGCTGCTTGAAAAGCGTATTATGCTTACCGGTAGCCATATTATTGATGCGAATAGCGGTGTTGATGAATATGGACTTCCGAACGTAAACATCTCGCTTGATTCTGAAGGCGGTAATAAGATGTCTCGCTCAACCCGTGGGAACATTGGTAAACCAATGGCTACGGTGTTTATCGAATACAAGTCAACTGGCGAACGTAACAAAGACGGCAAGCTAGTGTTTGAAAAACATGAGCAAGTTATCTCGGTTGCGACTATTCGTGCGCAGCTGGGTAGCAAGTTCCAAATCACAGGTCTTGATTCACCGAAAGAAGCCCGTGACTTAGCGTTGCTACTTCGCGCAGGTGCACTGATTGCGCCAATTCAAATTGTTGAAGAGCGTACGGTTGGACCAAGCTTGGGTAAAGAAAACATTGAGCTGGGCATGCAGGCTATTATGTATGGTCTGGCAGCGGTACTTGTTTTCATGTTGATTTACTACAAAGCGTTTGGTGTGGTAGCGAACATCGCTCTGATTACAAACCTGGTTATGATTGTGGGCATTATGTCGATGATCCCTGGTGCAACGCTTACGCTACCGGGTATGGCAGGTATTGTACTGACCGTTGGTATGGCGGTAGATGCAAACGTGCTTATCTTTGAGCGTATACGAGAAGAGATACGTGATGGCCGCAGCCCACAGCATGCCATTCACCAGGGTTACGACAGTGCTTTTTCTACCATTCTAGATGCTAACATTACCACCTTCATTGCAGGCTTAATCCTGTTTGCCGTGGGCACAGGCCCAATTAAAGGCTTCTCGATTACACTGATGATTGGTATAGCAACCTCGATGTTTACCGCAATCCTAGTTACGCGCGTTATTGTTAACGCAGTATGGGGCGGTCGACGCGTAGAGAAATTGGCGATTTAAGGAAGTAACATGCAATTATTAAAACTATCCGATACCGTCAATTTTATGCGCCTTCGCATTCCTGCGATGGTGTTATCAACGGTACTCATTTTAGGTTCGTTCGTGTCGCTAGGCGTTAATAGCCTTAACTGGGGGCTAGACTTCACTGGCGGTACGCTAATTGAAGTTGGCTATGAGGACGCTGCTAACTTAGAAGGCATTCGCGCCCAGCTAAACGAAGCGAATTTTGAAGATGCCATAGTACAAAACTTTGGCAGCAGCCAAGATGTACTTATCCGCATTGCTCCTCGTGATGGCGTTAAAGCCGTGACTATTGGTGAACAGGTACTAGCTGCCTTGCGCGCTGACGGTACTGAGGTTGATATGCGTCGAATCGAGTTCGTAGGTCCTAACGTAGGTGAAGAGCTTACTGAGCAGGGCGGCCTTGCGATGCTAGTTGCACTCTTGTGTATTCTAGTTTATGTCGCGATGCGATTTGAATGGCGATTCGCTCTAGGGTCAGTGTCGGCACTAGCTCACGACGTTATACTTACGCTGGGTTTGTTTTCAGTACTTCAAATCGAGTTTGACCTTACGGTACTTGCAGCGGTACTAGCGGTAATTGGTTATTCACTTAACGATACCATCGTTGTGTGTGACCGTATTCGTGAGAACTTCCGCAAAATTCGTAAAGGTGAGCCTGTTGAGATTATCAATATCTCGCTAACGCAAACCCTAAACCGTACTATCATCACCTCATTAACCACGGTGTTGGTATTGGTTGCATTATTCTACAAGGGTGGTGCACTTATTCACGGATTTGCAACAGCATTGCTGTTTGGTGTAGTGGTAGGTACTTACTCATCGGTGTATATCGCAAGTTCAGTGGCACTTGCATTGGGTATTAGTAAAGAAGACCTAATGCCACCACAAGTGGAAAAGGAAGGCGCAGATTTAGATCCTATGCCTTAGTTTTACACGCTTGAAACGTACAAAAACCGCATCTACGATGCGGTTTTTTTACGCTTTATCAAAAGTGGAATTTACTATTGATTGGGGGCTAATGCTTGTTTCAGATCATCTTTATATCGCCTGGAAAGCGCTACTGATTGACCGTTATTGAGCATTATTGTTCCATCCCCTGTTTCTTCATAACTTATAGACACAATGGCAGGTATTCGCACTGCGTGCGATCGGTGCACTCGCATAAAGCCTTGATGCGCTCCTTCTTCACAAAACCGGCCAAGGGTATAACGCAAGGGGTAAACGCCCACGTGAGTATGAAGGTTAATGTAGTTTCCTGAGGCTTCTACTCGCTGTATGTCAGTGACTTGAACCAAAAACTCCTTATTGAGCTTTTTCACCAATAAATAGTCAGGTAAGGTGCTGGCCACGTTGTCATTCGTTATCTGTGATGTGTCGCGTATAATAGGTGATGCTTCACCAATTAAGCGTTGATAGCCAAACCGTGCAATATAGTAAAAAGTAATCAGAGTAATATAGCCCCATACATCCTTTCGATATTCGTAGATGAACTCATTGAGCCATATCCCAAAGTCATAATTGCGTTCAGAGAATAAATAGACGAGCTTTCGAAATGCTACCATTAATGATACATGGGCTACTGAAAATAAACTGGCGAAGGCAAAATGCCACCCAAGCCATGTCGCTCCCACTTTTACCTTCTGATCGAGTATACGTATAGCGATAATTAATGGGATGACGAGCAAAGCGGTGCTCAAAGCACTCGAGTATTCCCAAACGTACGGCTCCCAAAGTGCTACGCTGTTATTGTCGCTTCGAGAGAATTCAGTCCAACTAGACGCAGCATTGATTGAATTGTTTATAAACAAATAGGCTGTAAGCAAAACAAATGCAGCGTATTTATGTTTTGATTCAGAATCCCTAAGAAACTGACTCCATTTTTCATCCCAGTTATTCACCGCTTAACCCTTTTTCCCTTAATTCTCGTCACTTAGGCGTTTGCTGTCGGACGTCTATCACATTAGATGCAACACGTTAGTTAAACACTATTGAATAGGAGTGAGGACATTGACGCAAGCATATGTTGGTCAGGAAGCAACGTTTGTTAACAGAACTTCAAAGGGGGAGGCGAAAGAGAAGGCCGTGGTCGAGAGTCCTGTCACTCAGCGTTATTTCGAGTTGGATGCGCTGCGTGTCATCGCGTTTGGTGTACTCATTTTTTATCACATCGGAATGTATTACGTTTTAGAGTGGGGCTGGCATATAAAAAGCGACGTGCAATTTCCACTTTTACAAGATGTGATGATATTGACCAACCAATGGCGTATGTCTTTATTATTTTTGATCTCTGCCATGGTATTTACCGTCGTGCTGCGCCGCGCTTATGGCCAAACGACCTCTCGCTGGCGTGTATCCCTTTCACTACTGGGGAAGAGGGCGTTGCGGATATTAATTCCTCTTGTATTCGGTATGTTTGTTATCGTCGCGCCACAAGTTTATGCAGAGTGGACAGTCAGCGGAGCACTAGCCATGCCGTTTAGCGAGTTCTACGTTGCTTACATCAATCCAAATACTGACTTGTTTATCGACAAACAATCGGTAATTGGCTTACTGACATGGAATCACCTTTGGTTTTTACCTTACCTTTTTGTGTATAGCGCTTTCATATTGCTGTTTTTCCCGCTTATCAGATTTGTGGAAGTAAGGGCGTTGAGAGTACTCGATAGTTTGGCGCTGTTTAGCGTGTTAGTGGTTACGATCATGACTGCCATATGGCTGGAGCTACGAGTAGCATATCCCACGTCTCACGACTTGCTTAATGATTGGTATAGTCATGCAAAGTACTTTTTTGTGATGCTGGTAGGTATTGTGGTCGCGCTTAGACCCGCATTGTATGCTGCAATTATGAGGTCCCGTTACGTAAGCTTAACCATTGCGATAGTACTTTACAGCGTCATAATTTTAGACCGTCACGACTTGCTAGGCCCTACAGGGCAGTTAATGGAGTCGTCGCCTGGGTTTCGTGTTTTGGTTGGTGTAATCGTTGTACTTAATCACTGGGCATGGTTGGCAGCAATATTGGGGTTCGGTCGAAAATATTTGTCTAACCCGAGTAAGGTGGTGAGCTATTTGAACAAAGGCGTGTTGCCATACTATATGGTGCATCAAACGATAATTGTGGTGGCGGCGTTCTTTTTGAGCTCCCGTGTATCGTCGACACTCGGAGAATTTATTTTAATAACGCTAATAACCGTTGTGGGGTGCGCACTGACATACGAAGTCGCCAAGCGCTTTTTAATACTTAGATTTTTATTTGGCCTAAAGTTAAACGAAAACTATAAATGAGAAAAAGAAAAAGGCGCTATGTCACGTCATTCGTGTCATAGCGCCTTTACTGTCTAACTGTGCTTGGTTTATCGGCTCAGTTTATGTGCTTACGGGCGATTTATTTAAGCTGCTTTTACTTAAGATGCTTCTTATTTAAGGTGCTTCTTACTTAAGATGCTTCACTAAGCCTTGAACCACCTTCACGCTACCAGCAACAATTTCGCCTTTGTGAAGCGGGTCGTTTCCGCCTTTAAAGTCTGTTACCAATCCGCCAGCTTCACGAACAATAAGCTCACCTGCTGCGATATCCCAAGATTTAATACCGCGCTCCCAGTAACCGTCGTGACGGCCAGCTGCAACGTAAGCAAGGTCTAGCGCAGCACTACCTGCGCGGCGAATGTCACCCACTTCGTGGAAAATCTTGTTTAAGCTTAGTGCGTACTCGCCAAATTGAGACTTGTTCTTAAACGGTAAGCCAGTAGCAATAATGGTTTCAGAAAGGTCACGAGGCTTAGAAGCACGAATACGATAACCGTTAAGCTGCGCGCCTTGACCACGGCTAGCGGTGAATAGTTCGCTGCGAATTGGGTCGAAAACAACCGCTTGATCTAAGCGACCTTTGTGAAGAAGTGCAATTGAAACGGCAAAGTGAGGAATGCCTTTTACAAAGTTAGTGGTGCCATCTAGTGGATCGATGATCCACTGATAATCAGTTTCTGTGCCCAATACTTCACCCGATTCTTCACCTAGGAAGCAATGGTTCGGGTAAGACTGCTGAATTTTGGCAATAATTGCTTGTTCTGCTTCTTTATCAACTTGAGTAACGAAGTCATTTAAGCCTTTCGACTCTGTTGCTACCTCATTATGTTTTTCAAAACCACGAACAATAACTGTTCCAGCCGCACGCGCAGCGCGCACCGCAATATTCAGCATAGGATGCATAGATAAACCACCAATTGTAAAAGACCAATGAAACAAACTAGCTGTACAAAAAATAGCTAATTGTTTTCGAAAACGGGCGGAGTCTACCAGAATCTATGCGCGATGCAAATGAAATCCCAGCACAATAGCGTGAATAGCCATCTATACTGCCACTGTGTTAAACTTCACGCTATTAAGGTCTGTAAGATAGTACGCCAATGACGCGTAATATCGAATTAAAGACGCTATCCAAATAAGTACGTAGGTATTACACGCATGCTCGAGAATATTCGCATTATTTTAGTTAACACGTCTCACACGGGAAACATCGGCTCGACAGCAAGAGCTATGAAAACCATGGGGCTGAGCAGCTTATATCTTGTCGACCCAGTAAATGAGCCAGACGGTCAAGCCAGTGCATTGGCGGCAGGGGCAGGTGATGTGCTTGCTAACGCGAAAATTGTAAGCACGCTGGAAGAGGCAGTTAAAGACTGTGGCTTGGTAGTAGGGACGTCTGCACGCTCTCGCACTCATTCATGGCCTATGTTAGGCCCGCGCGACTGTGGCGAAAAGCTGGTCCAAGAAGTAGAAAAGTACCCGGTAGCCTTGGTGTTTGGGCGTGAGAACAGTGGTTTAACTAATGAAGAGCTGCAGCAGTGTCACTTCCATATGTGTATTCCAGCCAACCCTGAATACAGCTCACTTAATTTAGCAGCAGCAGTGCAAACCCTTTGTTATGAGATTCGCATGGCCTATCTAAATCGCGAAACCTATCCAAGTGTTGAGGAAGAATATCCACTGAATGACGATTTAGAGCGTTTTTATACGCATTTGGAAACCACGCTGGAAGGCACGTCATTCATTCGCAAAAGTCACCCAGGTGTGGTTATGACTAAGCTGCGCCGCTTGTTTAACCGAGCACGCCCTGAGTCTCAAGAGCTTAATATATTGCGCGGTATATTGGCGTCTATCGATAAATCGGTGAAGAATGCTAACTCAGGCGATGCAGACCCTGCACCAGCGATAGAAGAAAAAGAGTAAACACTATGTTCGCCCGTATAAAAGATGATATTCAAGGTGTATTTCATCGCGACCCAGCGGCCAGAAACACCTTTGAAGTGCTAACCAACTACCCTGGACTTCATGCAGTGTGGCTGCATCGCATTAGTCACAAACTATGGAAGGCTGAATGGAAATGGTTGGCACGCAGTTTATCAACCTTTAGCCGTTGGCTTACGGGGATTGAAATTCATCCTGGTGCCACGTTAGGACGACGGGTATTTATCGACCACGGTATGGGTGTGGTCATTGGTGAAACAGCAGAAATTGGCGATGATGTCACCCTTTACCACGGCGTTACTCTTGGAGGCACTAGCTGGAGAGCAGGTAAGCGCCACCCAACCCTTAAAAAAGGCGCTGTAGTTGGGGCTGGTGCCAAAGTGTTAGGGCCTATTATTATAGGTGAAAACGCTAAAGTAGGGTCTAACTCTGTGGTCGTAAAAGATATTCCTGATGGCGCTACGGCGGTGGGGATCCCGGGTCGTATCATTATCTCGAAGCAAAAAGAGATGAATGCGTCGGTAAACCCCGAGCGAGATAAAATTGCCCAGAAATATGGTTTTGATGCCTATGCTGTCGCGCCAGATAACCCTGATCCTGTGGCCAATGCGATGGGCATAATGCTAGAGCACATGCACCAAATGGACACCAAAGTGGAAGAGATGTGCAAGGTCATTCAGTCGCTAGGTGGCGATGTGTGTACCGATAATTTACACAATATTAGCGCTGAAGATTTCGTAGAAACGGGTTTCGACCTAAAGGAAACCCAAGAGCGAGAGAAGGCTCATTCTTCTTTCGACCCCGCTATTTAACTCTAATTCCGCATACTATTTTCGGGTGCTAAGGCCGAGAACCTTCACCCTTATATAGTAAAAATTCACAAAGGCTTGTTTTTACAAAACATTAACAAGCACATTGACTCATGCATAACTCCAACATACATTGAGATGGAAGGTTGATCATCACTTTTCAGGGACGTTATGCAAGAAACCGCGCAGTTACTCGACGTACTAATTGTTGGAGCCGGAATTTCGGGTATCGGCTGCGCCTACCACATTCAAAAAAAATGTCCTGACCTTTCATATTCTATTATAGAAGCCCGCGGTGATTTGGGCGGCACATGGGATTTATTCAAATACCCGGGAATACGCTCAGATTCTGATTTATTCACCTTTGGCTACGAATTCAAACCTTGGAAAGAGAAAAAGGCCATTGCTGATGGTCGTTCAATAAAGGCTTACGTAGAAGAAACCGCGGCTGAAAACGGTATTAAAGAGCACTTACGTTTTTTAACTCGTGTGGTAGATATAGATTGGCAAAGCGATAAACACTATTGGCGGGTTACGTTAAAGTCAGAAGAGAGTGGGCAGCATGAGCACATTGCCGCCAGATGGATATTTAACGCTTCGGGTTATTATCGATACGATAAAGGTTATGCACCACATTTCAAAGGGCAATCACAATTTAACGGTCAGATTGTACATCCACAGCATTGGCCTGAAGATCTGGATTACGAAAACAAACGCGTCGTGGTAATCGGAAGCGGTGCAACGGCGGTAACGCTGGTTCCCGCACTAGCGAAAAGCGCATCGCACGTGACTATGCTGCAAAGAACGCCATCCTACGTATTGCCTGTTCCCGTAGATGACCCAATCGCAAAACATTTACGCGCGTGGTTTAGCGAGGATACAGCGTTTAAAGCTGCGCGTTGGTTTAACATAGCGAAACAGCGTTGGGTGTACGCATTTTGTCAGCGCTTTCCGCATCGTGCGCGCAAAATAATACGCAGTCTTAATGCAAAAATGTTACCCGAAGGATATCCAGTAGATATACACTTTAACCCTCCTTACAATCCTTGGGAGCAGCGACTGTGTGCAGTTCCGGGGGGAGATTTATTCGAGTCAATTTCGAAAGGTAAGGCGTCGGTTGCAACAGATACTATAGATACGTTTACTGAAACGGGCATTAAACTTGATTCGGGCCAGCATATTGAAGCAGATATTATAGTAACAGCCACTGGATTAAACCTTCAGCCTTTAGGAGGGATAGTGCCAAAAATTGATGGTGAAGCTGTTTCGCTTCCAGAATGCGTCACGTATAAAGGTATGTTACTCAGTGGCGTGCCTAATTTTGCTATTGCGGTGGGCTATACAGCTTCATCGTGGACACTAAAAATTGGCCTTCTATGTGAACATTTCACGCGATTGCTTAATCATATGGAAGAGCACGGCTTTACACAGTGTACACCTGTAGCAGACCCAAATATGGAAACACAACCGTTGCTAAACTTTGGCGCTGGCTACATCCAACGCTCTTTAGAACAGTTGCCACGTCAAGGCATGCAGTTTCCTTGGTCTATGTCGTTCAATCATGCACAAGACGTGAAAATTTTTCGGAAAGGCCGTGTGGACGATCCAGCGCTTAAGTTTGAATAGAAATTTTAATAGACGCACACTTACTTTTATTAAATCACGAGAGCTTTAAATGAGTTTAGCCCAGCATCATGAGCAATACGTAACGCTTAAAAGCGGTGATAGGTTTTGCTATGCCGAACATGGTGTCGGAAATACCGATACCATTGTACTTATTGTGGGTTTAGGTCTTCAGTTGGTTTATTGGCCAAACGCGCTTATTGAGCGTTTAGTTGCTAGTGGATTTCGCGTTATTTGTTTTGACAATCGTGATGCAGGAAGGTCAGTACGCAGCGACACACCGCATCCCAGCCTATTACAGCAGTTAAGAGGAAGGTCGCCGAAAGGTGCATATGGACTTGAGCGGATGGCTGAAGATACTGCACAGTTGTTAGAGGCGCTAAATATAACAAGCGCACATATCGCAGGAATGTCTATGGGAGGGATGATTGCACAGACCCTTGCAAGTATACATCCTGAAAAAGTGATATCTATGACGTCTATTTTCTCGACGACAGGGAATCGCCGCGTAGGGCAACCCTCTTATTCAACGCTATGGCGAATGGCAAGAGCTAAAGCGCCAATGAACGAAAATGACGCAGTAAAAAACTATCAGGCAATGATGACGCATATTGGCGATGTAGCTGCAAACGGAGCCGTAAACCAATGGCATCAGTACGCGCGTTTGGCATGGCAGCGCAATGGTGGCAAAAGTGATGCAAAAGCGATGTTCCGGCAAATCGGTGCTATTATGAAATCCGGGGACCGAACGCCAATGCTTCAAAATGTCAAAGCTCCAACATTAGTGATTCACGGAGATGTTGATCACATGGTGCATCCCAGTGGCGGTGTTGCAACAGCCAGAGCTATATCAGGTGCTAAACATCAAGTGTTGCGTGGGTTGCGCCATCAAATTGATACCGTTCAATCACATCGGATAGCAGACAGTATTCTTGCTCATATTCACTTAAATGCAAACAAATAGCGCTTATGGTCGCCAATATTATTTACCCTTCAAATAAGCCATTCATCGCCTTTTATTAGCAGACCTTTCCGCGCAAATTTTGCGCCTAATAGTGCTTAATAGGATGGTGCTTATACGAAACGAAAGTCCTGATACAAAAAAGCGATTACTCGAATCAATAATACCTGACTAATTTACTGGGTCTTATACTTGACCATTTTAGTCGGGTATGTGAAAATTCCCGCACTATAAAACGGCGGGAGAATCCAATGAAACTCACTTCGAAAGGGCGCTATGCGGTTACCGCAATGCTTGATGTCGCTTTGCATTCAAAGCGTGGTCCAGTGCCTCTTGCCGACATTTCAGAACGACAAGAAATTTCTTTATCTTACCTTGAACAGCTTTTTTCTCGATTGCGTAAAGAGCAATTGGTAGACAGCGTCCGCGGGCCTGGCGGCGGCTATTTGTTAGGCCGTGAAGCAAGCAAAATTGCGATTGGCGAAGTCATTCGCGCCGTCGACGAGTCCATTGATGCGACACGTTGCCAAGGACAAGCAGATTGCCAAGGCGGCGATCGCTGCCTAACGCACAGCTTGTGGCAAGACCTAAGTGATCGCATTGCGGCGTTTTTGAATTCAATTACGTTGGGCGAGTTAATGGCAAAGCGTGATGTGCAAGAGGTAGCCGACCGTCAAGACGGTAATGCCTCACTTCGTCATATCACCAAAGATATTGAAGTTAGTATCCAACTTTAAATTGGTATTGAGTAACGCATGGCTTTATCAACACCCATTTATTTAGATTACGCAGCAACAACACCGGTAGACCCAAGTGTGGCCGAGGCAATGGCAAAATGCCTAACCCTGGATGGCAACTTTGGTAACCCAGCTTCTCGTAGTTATCGCTTCGGCTGGATGGCAGAAGAAGCGGTTGATGTTGCTAGAAATCAAATCAGCGACGCGCTTAATTGCGACCCTAGAGAAATTGTTTTTACTTCGGGGGCCACTGAATCGAACAACCTTGCAATAAAAGGCGTTGCCCAAGGTTATGCCAATAAAGGCAAGCATATCATTACCGTTAATACCGAACACAAAGCGGTGTTGGATACCTGTGAGTTCTTACAAAGCCAAGGCTTTGAGGTTACGTATCTTGAAGTACAGCCGCACGGGTTAATTGATTTAAATGCGCTTGAAAATGCGTTGCGCGACGACACTATTTTGGTGTCGGTGATGCACGTTAACAATGAACTTGGGGTTATCCAAGACATTCAAGCTATTGGCCAGCTTTGTCGTGACAAAGGCATTCTTTTTCATGTGGATGGTGCGCAAAGTGTGGGCAAAATTGCCATTGATTTAGCTGAGCTTCCTATAGATTTGCTGTCTATATCGGCGCACAAGATATACGGCCCGAAAGGTATGGGGGCGCTATATGTGCGTCGCCGTCCCAAAATTAATCTGGTGGCACAAATTCATGGCGGGGGCCACGAGCGCGGCATGCGGTCGGGTACATTAGCCACCCACCAAATTGTTGGAATGGGTGAAGCCATCGCGCTAGCTTCTTCAAAAATGGAAGAGGATAGTGCGCGCATATTAACGCTGCGTGAATCGCTGTGGCAAGGCCTTCAGCAGCTCGACGATGTCTATTTAAACGGCCACGCCACACAGCGAATCCCAGGCATTCTAAATGTGAGTTTTGCGGGTGTAGACGGCGAAAGCTTGATGATGGGCTTAAATGATATTGCCGTATCTTCAGGGTCGGCATGTACGTCAGCGAGTCTAGAGCCCTCGTATGTGTTAAAAGCGATTGGCCGCAGCAACGAATTGGCGCATGCAGGAATTAGATTCAGTGTGGGGCGTTTTACGACCCAAGAAGACATCGATTACGTAATACAAAAAGTAGTGGATGTAACAACAAGACTACGCCAAGCGGTTTCAGCATAAACGCCTATACCGTCGTTGAGCGCGGGTTTTTGTAGTAGGCAAAGCGTAGTTAGTGTTAGCGCATTCTTTTTTATTTTAGTGAATGTGGAAGAAAATTAATGCGCGTTTGAAGGAAATTGACCTTTAAGCAGCGTTTAAAACGCGTAAGTGGCCATAAATTAATGGCTGAATATTTGAGTGAAATAGTCGGGTATTATATACTACGGCACCAAAATTTTAGGCTGTCCGCAATGTAACTGGCAGTTTTGGCAACTCTTTTGGGCGTAAACCCAAATAAATGACGTTGTTGAAGTTGAAAGTCGATATAAATTACCAAGACCGTGGGGTGATTTATTTGCCAGTTAAATAGAAAGGTTAGTGGCAGCAAATGCAGGCAAACAAGTGAGATCCCAACATGAGTGAACAGATCGAACAGGCGTTAGAAAGAAAGTACGATGCGGGTTTCTATTCAGAAATCGAATCGGAAACGTTTGAAAGCGGCCTGGACGAGTCGGTTATCCGCCGCATATCAGCAATGAAAAACGAGCCTGAATGGATGCTTGAATGGCGTTTGAAGTCTTATCATGCATGGCTAGAAATGGAAGAGCCTGATTGGGCGCATGTCGACTATCCGAAAATCGATTATCAGGCCATTTCTTATTACTCGGCACCAAAGAGTATCAAAGATAAGCCTAAGTCGCTAGATGAAGTTGACCCTGAGCTACTTCGCACCTATGAAAAGCTGGGCATTCCTCTACACGAGCAGGAAATGCTGGCAGGCGTTGCGGTAGATGCGGTATTCGACTCGGTATCGGTTGTAACTACGTTTCGCGATAAGCTTGAAGAAGCGGGAGTGATCTTTTGCCCAATTTCTGAGGCAGTACAGAAGTACCCAGACCTTGTAAAGAAATACATCGGTTCGGTAGTGCCGCGCACAGATAACTATTTTGCTGCGCTTAATAGCGCTGTATTTACTGACGGTTCATTTGTTTATATTCCAAAAGGCACACGTTGCCCAATGGAGCTTTCTACTTATTTCCGTATTAACGAAATGAACACCGGTCAGTTCGAGCGTACCTTGATTGTTGCTGATGAAGGCAGCTATGTAAGCTACCTTGAAGGTTGTACCGCGCCACAGCGCGATGAAAACCAGCTGCATGCGGCAGTGGTTGAGCTAGTGGCAATGGACGATGCGCAAATTAAATACTCAACGGTACAGAACTGGTACCCAGGTGACGAGAACGGTAAAGGCGGTATCTACAACTTCGTGACAAAACGTGGTGTAGCGCATACCAATGCGAAAATCTCGTGGACGCAGGTTGAAACCGGCTCTGCGGTTACGTGGAAGTACCCAAGCTGTGTACTTAAAGGCGACAACAGTGTAGGTGAATTCTATTCAGTAGCGCTAACGCGCGGTCGCCAGCAGGCTGATACCGGAACTAAGATGATCCACGTGGGTAAAAATACCAAGTCGACCATTATCTCTAAAGGTATCTCAGCGGGTAACAGTAACAACGCCTATCGCGGGCTGGTTCAAATGGGCCCTCGCGCAGACGGAGCACGTAACTTCACCGAGTGTGACTCTCTACTTATCGGTGACAAATGTGGCGCGCACACATTCCCGTATATCGAAAGCCGCAACCCTTCAGCCATTGTTGAGCACGAAGCAACTACATCGAAGGTGAGCGACGAACAATTATTCCTGTGTCAGCAACGTGGCTTAGACACAGAAAAGGCCGTTTCTATGATTGTTAACGGTTTCTGTAAAGAAGTATTCAAAGAGCTGCCAATGGAATTTGCCGTAGAAGCCGGCAAGCTGCTCGAAATTAGTCTTGAAGGTTCAGTGGGGTAATCAATGCTTAGTATCAAGAATTTACATGCCAGCGTGGAAGAGAAAAACATCATTAAAGGTCTTAACCTTGAAGTTAAACCTGGTGAAGTACACGCTATCATGGGCCCCAACGGAGCCGGTAAAAGTACACTAGGCTACGTCCTATCTGGTCGTGATGGTTACGAAGTAAGCGAAGGCGAAGCCACGCTTAACGGTAAAGACCTATTAGAGCTCGAAGTAGAAGAGCGTGCCCGTGAAGGCCTTTTCCTTGCGTTCCAATACCCAGTTGAAATTCCTGGCGTAAGCAATATGGAATTCATGAAAGAGTCAGTTAACGCTATGCGCGAACAGCGCGGCGAAGCGCCATTAACAGCTGCTGAGTTTTTAAAGAAAGCAAAAGAAGCGTGCAAGCAGGTACAGCTTCCATTGGATTTCTTGAAGCGCGGTGTAAACGAAGGTTTCTCTGGTGGTGAGAAGAAGCGTAACGAAATCATGCAAATGATTTTGCTAGAGCCAAAGCTTTGTATTCTAGATGAATCAGACTCAGGCCTTGACGTTGATGCACTTCAGGTCGTTGCCGACGGTGTTAACAGCCAGCGCGACGGTGAGCGTAGCTTCATCGTTGTTACCCACTACCAGCGTCTTCTAGACTACATCAAGCCTGACTTTGTTCACATTCTTGCCGACGGCAAAATCGTGAAAAGCGGTGACGCGTCACTAGCGCTAGAAGTTGAGAAGAGCGGATACGCATTCCTAGGTAAAGCGTACGAGGAGGCTGAAGCATGAGTCAATGGCTAGAACAGGTCATTGATGCGGCGCAAATCTCCGATTACTTAGCGCCCGTGCGTCAGCAGGCCTTAGAAAAGTTAAAAGCTGATGGTTGGCCAGCCCGTAGAAACGAAAGCTGGCGTTTTACGCCGCTAACACCCGTTGAAAAGCGTGAAGCTAAGCAAGCGGTTCAGGCAGACAGTTTACCGGTACCCGCTATCGATAACCTAAATGCTATCGACCTTGTATTTGTAGACGGTGTCTTGGTCACGCAGGTTAACACGCTAAATGTGCCAGCGGGCATGAGCATCACGTCGCTTAATAATGATGATACTGCCACGCAGCAAGCGATCAGCAGTGTATACGGTCAGGTTAAACCAACCCGTCATATGTTTGGCCTAGTTAACGATGCGCTGTGCCAACACGGTATATTTATTAATGTTGAAGCAGGCGCGAAAATCGACACGCCAGTGCGCATTGTGAACATGGCGTCGCAAAATGTTGATGCCCATACCCGCGTGGTGGTGAAGGTCGCTGAAGGCGCAAGTGCTACTGTTATCGAGCAAGGTTTTGGCGATACTGAAAGCTTAACCACAGCGTTTGCTGAATATGACCTTGCTGATGATGCACATCTAGAGCACTATCGTTTTGCTATGTTTACTGGCAAAGCCAAGCAATTAGGCGGCAGCCACTTCAAACTTCATAACCGCACCACGCTTAACAGCACCATGGTGGGCTATGGAAGTGAGCTTTCCCGTTTAGATGTAGACATTCATCACGCCGGCGAATTTGCCGATGCAAAAATGAATGCCATTTATCTTCTGGCGGAAGGCGAGTTATTTGACCTTCACTCCACCATTGAGCACGCGATGCCTAATGGCACAACAGAAGAAAACGCGCGTGGGATTGTAGGCGATAAAGCACGTGCCGTGTTCAATGGTCGCATTCATATTCATCGTGATGCGCAAAAGACATTGGCTGAACTTAATAACCGCAACTTGTTGCTATCTCGTCGCGGCGTTATCAACACCAAGCCTGAGCTTGAAATTTATGCTGATGACGTAAAATGTGCTCACGGTGCAACGGTTGCTGAAATTGAAGAAGAAGCCTTGTATTACATGCTTACCCGCGGCGTTTCTCGCAGTAAAGCACTGGTAATGCTCAACTTTGGCTTCATTCAAGAGCTTATAAATGACGTGCCTAATGCGGCAGTCCGTGAATGGCTAGCACCAATTTTAAGTGAGCGCTTCGCCCAAATGGAGGTGAAATGAGCTTAGACGTTGCAGCACTTCGTGCCCAGTTTCCTATTTTATCTAAAACGGTAGACGGCAAGCCGCTGGTCTACCTAGATAATGCGGCAACAACACAAAAACCTCAGGCCGTTATCGACGCCTTAGTAGATTTTTACACGGGGACGAATGCAAACGTGCACCGCGGTGCGCACCATTTATCGGATGAAGCCACGCGACGTTACGAAAATGCACGTACCAGCGTTGCAAAGTTCATTAACGCGAAAGCGCGTGAAGAAGTTATCTGGACGTCGGGCACCACAGAAGCCATTAATATAGTCGCCAATGGTCTCGGACAGCTACTAAGCGAAGGTGACGAAGTGATGGTGACTGAGCTTGAGCACCACGCAAACTTGGTGACTTGGCAACAAGCGTGTCGCCGTTCTGGTGCAACGCTAAATGTTGTACCTATTTTCGACAGCGGAGAGTTAGACGTAGACGCTTTCGATAGGCTGCTGTCTGAAAACACTAAGCTGGTGGCGTTTCCTCACGTATCGAATGCATTAGGAACGGTTAACCCAATTAAACTGCTTACTGAAAAAGCGAAAGCGGTAGGCGCATGGGTGCTGGTTGATGGCGCACAGGGCATTGCTCACGGCGGTGTTGACGTACAAGACATTGGCTGTGATTTTTACGCGTTTTCAGGCCACAAGCTATTCGGCCCAACGGGCATTGGCTGTCTGTGGGGCAAAAAAGAGGTGCTAGAAACCTGGCCTGTTTGGCAGGTAGGCGGCGAGATGATCAAAGACGTGACTTACCATGAAGCCACATGGGGTGCGTTGCCAAATCGCTTAGAAGCCGGTACGCCAAACATCGCAGGTGCCATTGGTATGGGCGCTGCAGTAGATTGGTTTAGTGCCCTTGATGTCAATGCTTTGCATGAACATGAACAAAAGCTGCTTGCCTATGCTACCGAGCAGGCCGAAGCGTTTGACGGTATGCGGATAATCGGTACAGCACCTAACAAGGTAGGCGTGCTGAGTTTTCTACTGGAAGGTGCGCACCCGGCGGACGTGGGCTTCATTCTCGATAGACAAGGCGTTGCGATCCGTACCGGTGATAACTGTGCACAGCCGCTAATGAAGCGCTTTGGTATTCCGGGTACTGCCCGTGCGTCGTTCTCAATTTACAATACGCTTGAAGAAGTAGACAGCCTATTTGCTGCGCTTAAAAAAGCAAAAATAATGTTGGCCTAAGGAGGCATTATGAGTGTTGAAACTTTCGTACCTAGTACAAAACTCATTTCGCTAACTGACAGTGCCGTTAAGCATTTCGAAAGTAAGCTTAAAGACAAGCCAGGTCAGTTAATTCGTTTATCGACAAAAGTAAGCGGCTGTACAGGTTACGCCTATGTGCTTGATTTCGCAGATAGTGCGCAAGCCGATGACGAAATTGTTGAAATTTCGCCAGTACTTAACGTAGCCGTGGCTGCAGATGCCACCGACCTACTGCGTAATACTGAAATTGATTACGTTACAGAAGGTGTGAACGGCGTCATTAAATACAACAACCCGAACGTGGTTGATGAGTGCGGATGCGGTGAAAGCTTTAACGTTGGCTAAGTGCCACGTCAAAGGCCATCAGTGGTAGAACAAAGAGTACTAAGTAGTTTATGAAGCAAAAAATGGTGACCACCGAGCGCGACTGTAAAGCGCGCTTGGTTCCAGCGGGCAATCCTACCGTGATCCCTGAAGGCGAGTTTGTGAATATCACCCAAGAGCTCGGTGGTAACTATACGGTAACGTGGCGTGGCAACATGTACCGCATCGATGGTACTGATGCAGGTGCTATTGGCCGAAAAGCGATGACTCTGAGCTTTGACGCGCCAGAAGACGGAAACATAAGCGAACAGCAAGTGTGGGACGCGTTAGAAACTATCTTTGACCCTGAGATCCCTATCAATCTCGTATCCCTTGGTCTTATCTACAAAGTGGAAATTGATCAAGATACTAGCAGCGTTAATATTGATATGACCCTGACCGCACCAGGCTGCGGCATGGGCCCAGTATTGGTTGGCGACGTTGAATACCGCGTTGCCATGGTTCCCCATGTTAAAAACGTCAAAGTAGAGCTTGTATTCGACCCTGCATGGTCCCGTGATATGATGAGTGAAGAAGCACAGCTTGAAGCAGGCCTGTTCTTCTAATCATCCACACAGTGAAATTTAATCACACAATTTTTCAAACAAATTAAGCGGAAATAGCAATGCAACTACCTAGCAGTGACGAAATTATTGATGATTTAGCGTTCTTCGACGATTGGGAACAGCGTTATCAGTACATCATTGATTTAGGGAAATCTATTCCGGGCTTGCCTGAAGATGCTAAAACACCCGAGCGTTTGGTCAAAGGGTGTCAGAGCAGCGTTTGGCTGGTGGAGTCTTACGACGGCAATAAAATCAACTTTGACGTAGACAGCGATGCAGTTATCGTTCAAGGGCTGCTCGCGTTAGTACTTGCCGCTTATAATGACAAAACGCCAACAGATATTTTAGCGTTTGATATCGACGGCTATTTTGAAGCACTAGACCTAGAGCGTCATATAACGCCAACCCGCGGTAATGGCTTACGCGCCATTGTGGGTAAAATTCAAGAATTAGCAAAAGCCAACGCTTAATTTTTTTAAGCGTTGGTTTCTTTAAGCCGTTTTAGGGTTTCATAGTAAAGGCAGTGGGGCAGGTGAGTCCTCGATAATTAGTTCTGTGCAAAATAATCTGTACGTTGTCATCATATTGTCATCGCCAACAGGCTAACCTTTCTCTACATTTGCGCATAAAAACAGTACTTTATATCTGATTTGATAAAGGCTCTGGTCAAGCTGCTATTTATTGCCTATAATTCGCGGCCAAAATTTTAAAGATACACACACTATTTGTTTGGAGAGAGAACATGGCTCTTGAGCGTACTTTTTCGATTATCAAGCCTGATGCGGTAGCTAAAAACGTAATCGGTGCAATTTACAACCGTTTCGAATCTGCAGGTCTTCGCATCGTGGCATCTAAGATGATCCACATGAGCAAAGAGCAAGCAGAAGGCTTCTATGCAGAACACAAAGAGCGTCCTTTCTTCGGCGCACTTGTAGACTTCATGACGTCTGGTCCTGTTATGGTTCAAGTACTAGAAGGCGAAAACGCAGTTCTAGCTAACCGTGAAATCATGGGCGCAACTAACCCAGCTGATGCAGCTGCAGGTACACTACGTTCAGACTACGCTGCGTCAATCGACGAAAACGCAGTTCACGGTTCTGACGCACCTGAGTCAGCAGCACGTGAAATTGCTTACTTCTTCTCTGAAGAAGAAATCTGCCCACGTACTCGCTAAGATTACATAGGTAGATAAACGGGGCTATAAGCCCCGTTTTTTGTTTCTGAGCGTCTGAGCACGCTTTATGCTGCTTTGCTCGGCGCTCATTTAGGCGAGCTAAACCACGCTTCTCGCGCATTGCCAAACTTAACGTTTCTCTGCGTTAAATCGGCTTTTTCTCAAATCTCATCTGTGGTAAAATCCGCGCAAATTTTAATCAGCGCTTTTCTTTTTCTTAAATGTCGTTCAAGACATAGTCGAATCGCTGGTTTTTACACCGTATTCAGTAGTAAGAGGGGCATCCCTCGAAGGTAAAAGGGTCATTTTATTCATGGCAAAAACTAACTTATTAAACTTAAATCGCGAAGGCTTGCGCAATTTCTTTAAAGAAATGGGCGAGAAACCGTTTCGTGCCGATCAGGTGATGAAATGGATTTACCAGCACGGTATTAGCGATTTCGAGGAAATGAGTAACCTCAATAAAAACCTTCGCGCGATGCTCATTGAAAATTGCGAAATTAAAGCGCCTGAAATTGCATACTTTCAAGAAGCGAGCGACGGCACGATTAAGTTTGCACTTACCCTTGAAGGTGGTCAGGAAGTTGAATCTGTTTGGATCCCAGAAACTGACCGTGCAACGCTTTGCGTGTCATCACAGGTAGGTTGCGCGCTAGAGTGTACTTTCTGTTCAACCGCGCAGCAGGGGTTTAACCGTAACCTAAGTGTAAGTGAAATTATTGGTCAGGTTTGGCGTGTAGCTACTTTCCTTGGTCTTTCAAAAGACTCAAGCAAACGCCCTATCACTAACGTAGTAATGATGGGTATGGGTGAGCCACTGCTTAACCTTAAAAACGTTGTACCAGCAATGGATATTATGCTGGACGATTTCGGTTTCGGCCTGTCTAAACGCCGCGTTACGCTAAGTACATCGGGCGTGGTTCCAGCGCTAGATATGTTGGGTGACCAAATAGACGTAGCTTTAGCTATTTCATTACACGCACCCACCGATGAGTTGCGCAACGAAATCGTGCCTATCAATAAGAAGTACAATATCGAAGCCTTCTTAGCAGGCGTACGTCGTTATCTGGCCAAATCTAAAGCGAACCAAGGCCGTGTAACGGTAGAATACGTTATGCTTTCAAACATCAATGACAGTACTGAACAAGCGCACCAGTTGGCAAAGGTATTGAAAGACACACCTAGTAAAATAAACTTAATACCATTTAACCCTTACCCGGGTTCGCCTTATACATGTTCAAGCAATTCGCGTATTGATAGATTCGCAAAAGTGCTTATGCAATATGGGTTTACAACCGTTGTGCGTAAAACGCGAGGTGATGATATCGACGCAGCATGCGGTCAATTAGTGGGTGATGTGGTAGACAGAACGAAAAGAATGTTAAAAAAACAGGTGAAGGGCGAAGCAATTTCAGTAAAAATGGCCCAATAATCATTAAGATATTAGGGTAAGACTATGGTTGCGGGATTGCGAACGTCACTTAAAATTGGCTTTTTAAGCGCGATTATTTTCACTTCTGGCTGCGTCAGTAATAACCAGTCAGGGTTGTATGGCGGTAACTTCGATCACGAAGAAGCCGCCAAAACACGCATGTCCCTTGGTCTTACCTACCTTCAAAATAACAACTACACGCAGGCAAAAAAGAACCTCGACAAAGCGCTTGAGTTTAATCCACGCTCTGCAGATGTTCAGTTTGCGATGGCATATTACTATCAGCTGGTGGGGGATAACCTTCGAGCGGAAGAGTACTATGAAACTGCTATTGACCTTGCGCCTAACAATGGCGATATTGCCAACAGTTATGGCGCGTTTAAGTGCCAAAACGGCGAATACGAAAAAGCCAAAGCGTATTTCTTTGATGCGATAAATAACAGGCTTTACGCTAACGCAGCGCAAACCTACGAGAACTTGGCTTTGTGCGCGCAAAGTCAAGGTAAGCTAGATGAAGCGATCGGCTATTTTCAAGACGCATTAAAACATCAGCCTGCTAGGGGCAAAAGCCTGTTCTTACTCAGTGAACTTTACACGGTTTCAGAACAGTGGGAACTTGCTGAATCTACGTTACGAAAATACGAACGTGTTGCCAAAGTTACGCCAGATTCATTGTGGTTAGCTTATGAAATAGCCAAAGGGAAAGGGGATCTAGAGACTGCAAAGGGGTATGGCGAAATGATGATGTCATTGTTCCCTGAAAGTGAGCTTACTAAACGTTACTTAGTGCAACGTGAAAGTATGCAAAACAAAGTGGTTAAAACCGTCAAATCTACACAGCCAAACGATTCTGAAACACAAATAAGCGAAAACCAAACAAATACCGACGGGCTTACACAAACATCATCAAACGATAAAGAAAATGAAAAGAGCGTCGCCCAAGACAACGACGCTCAGCGTCAATCTCAGAGCAATAACACCGACAGCGCTCCTACAGCCACAGCTAACACACCGGAAAAAGCACAAAATACTGAATTATCTGTGCAAAGTGATAAATTCCATGTAGTAAAAGAAGGTGAAAACTTATATCGTATTTCTTTATTGCACAATATCAAAATGGCAACACTGCAAGAGTGGAATAACCTTGAAAATACTGGCGCTATTATTGCTGGTCAGACGCTTTGGTTAGTACCACCGAGTATGCAGGAGGAATAAGGTTTAATGGTGTCGGAAGAAAAAGCGAATCAAGAAGTTACTTCGCAACAACAAGAAAACACGCCAAGTCCAGGGGCAATGCTAAAAGCGCGCCGTGAAACGCTAGGTTTGTCTCAACAAGATATTGCTGATAAATTGTTTTTGAAAGCTAAACAAATCAATGATTTAGAAAATGATGTCATTGATGAAAAGTCTTCGGTGACTTTTACAAAAGGATACGTGAGAAATTATGCCAAGCAATTAGGCATGAATTCTCAAGAAGTTATTGAGGCATTCGAACGCTTCCACAATCAAACATCTGTACCATCTTCCGATAGATTACAGAGCTTTTCAAAGCGTGTCGCAAAACAGACACACGATGACAGGTGGATGATGGTAACTTATGTTATTTTACTTCTTATCATTGCCGCCGTTGTCGTGTGGTGGTATCAACAGCCTAGTGACGACACGGTAGCTGAACTGCCACTTAGTGAGGCTGTTGAGCGAGAAGCCGCTAATACGCCTGTCCCATCGGCGGGCACAGATACCGACAATGTAACTACTGACGCCTCGTCGTCGCAGGGTGATACGGCTGGAAACAATCAGCTAGACACGGGCGTGAGCAATAGTACAAGCTCAGAAACCAGCGGTGCGTTCAGCGACCAAGATAGCGGTTTTAACCAAGACGGTAGCTTGAATGATGGTGCAATCTCAGCACCCGATACAGAGGTAAATGATAGCAATAACCTAACCGCTCTGGTTAATTCTGCGAGTAGTAACGAACCCCAACCCAACCTTAATGTGAATAGTCAGTCTGATGCAGCGCCAATTGCTATGGTTTTCACTTTCGATGATGACTGTTGGGTTAATATTAAAGACGCGTCTGGAGAAGCTATTGCCTATGGGGTAAAGCTAAAAGGACGAGTTATGGAAATTCAAGGCGTTCCTCCTGTTGAAGTTACGCTCGGTGCACCGGATAATGTGCGCATATCAGTTAACGGCGAGTCTGTTGATATTTCTTCATACCAAAACGGTAAAACAGCTCGCTTCGCACTTCCTTTATAGGTAATTAGATGTTTGCAGAAAGTCCTATTAAACGCAGAAAGTCTACGCGTATTAATGTAGGTAACGTCCCCATTGGTGATGGCGCTCCCATTGCTGTTCAATCTATGACGAATACGCGGACCACAGATGTGGCAGCGACCGTCGATCAAATAAACCGTATTGTTGCAGTGGGTGGCGAGATCGTTCGAGTGTCTGTGCCCACGATGGAAGCGGCTGAAGCATTTAAAGAAATTAAAAAGCAGGTGAGTGTGCCACTCGTTGCAGACATTCATTTTGACTACCGTATCGCACTTAAGGTTGCTGAATACGGAGTGGATTGTCTGCGCATTAACCCAGGTAACATAGGTAATATGGAGCGTGTGCGCTCTGTGGTCGATTGTGCAAAAGACAAAAATATTCCTATCCGCATTGGTGTGAACGGTGGCTCGTTAGAAAAAGACTTACAAGAGAAGTACGGTGAGCCAACGCCAGAAGCGCTGGTTGAATCCGCAATGCGTCATGTGGATATTCTCGATAAACTTAACTTTGATCAATTCAAAGTCAGCGTTAAAGCGTCAGATGTTTTCTTAGCTGTTGGCGCCTATCGTTTATTGGCACAAAAAATAGACCAGCCGCTTCACTTAGGTATTACCGAAGCCGGTGGTCAGCGCGCCGGCGCCGTGAAGAGTGCAGTTGGCTTAGGTATGCTATTGGCTGAAGGTATTGGTGATACGTTGCGCGTATCGTTAGCCGCTGACCCGGTGGAAGAAATCAAGGTAGGCTTTGATATTCTTAAGTCACTGCGTATTCGCTCGCGCGGTATAAACTTTATTGCTTGCCCGAGTTGTTCACGACAAGAATTCGATGTAATCGGCACGGTGAATGCTCTTGAGCAGCGATTGGAAGATATTCTTACGCCAATGGATGTCTCTATCATCGGTTGCGTGGTTAACGGCCCAGGCGAAGCAGAAGTGTCTGATTTGGGCCTCACTGGCGCACGTAACATGAGCGGCCTATACGAGGACGGTAAGCGCGTTAAAGAACGTCTTCCTAACGACGATCTAGTGGATAAGCTTGAAGCTAAGATTCGCGCCAAAGCATCGCGTATGAGTGAACAAAATAAAATTCAGGTCTCGGTTAAAGACTAAGACATTTTTTGTTCATTGTTGTTTACTCCCAAAGCCCCTATAATGCGGGGCTTTTCACTATTTAGCAGTATGAGAATTTCACGTGGCTAAGACTATTCAGGCAATTCGAGGCATGAATGACTGCCTACCGGAGATTTCCGGTACATGGCAGAAGGTAGAATCTGTACTTCGTCAGGTTGTGGCGAGTTATGGTTACCAAGAAATACGTACTCCCATCGTTGAAAGCACCGACTTGTTCAAGCGCTCTATCGGTGAAGTTACCGATATCGTTGAAAAAGAAATGTATACCTTCGAAGATAGAAATGGCGACAGCTTAACGCTACGTCCAGAAGGTACGGCAAGTTGCGTGCGCGCAGGAAACGAGCACGGCTTATTGTACAACCAGCAGCAACGCCTGTGGTACATGGGGCCAATGTTCCGTCATGAACGTCCACAAAAAGGGCGTTATCGCCAGTTCCATCAGTTCGGTGTAGAGACCTACGGTATGGACGGCCCTGACATCGACTTAGAAGTGATTCTTCTTAGTGCACGCTTTTGGAAAGCTTTTGGTATTGAGCAGCACGTAAAACTTCAAATCAATACCTTAGGTTCAAACGAAGCTCGTGCTGCATATCGCGATACGCTGGTTGAATTCTTAAAACAGCGTGCAGACCAGCTCGACGAAGATTCCCTGCGTCGACTTGAAACGAATCCACTTCGCGTACTCGATTCAAAGAACCCTGATGTTCAAGCTGCTATTGCCGATGCGCCAGCGCTAATCGATCATCTTGATGAAGAATCTAAAGTACATTTTGAAACCTTGTGTTCGCGCTTAACGCAAGCAGGTATTGAGTTTGAAATAAATCCTCGACTAGTGCGCGGATTAGATTACTACAACCGTACCGTGTTTGAGTGGGTGACAGACAGCCTGGGAGCCCAAGGTACAGTGTGTGCTGGAGGCCGTTACGATGGCTTGGTAGAGCAGCTGGGTGGCAAAGCAACGCCTGCGGTTGGTTTTGCTATGGGCATTGAACGTTTGGTACTGTTGCTAACCACGTTAACCGAAGAAGGTCAGGACTCGAGCTTCGCAGATGTTTACGTAACGGCGATGGGAGAAGAGGCACAGTCATACGCTATTGAGGTAGCAGAACATCTTCGAAATACGCTTCCTAATACACGCATAATGATGCACTGTGGCGGCGGCAACTTTAAAAAACAATTAAAGCGTGCAGATAAAACAGGTGCACGTTTAGCGCTGCTTTTAGGCAATGACGAAATGCAGTCTCGCGAAGTAGGTGTTAAACCACTGCGCGATGGTCAAGAACAAGTTACAGTCAGCTTCGACACTTTATCTGATAAGGTTGCAGAGATGCTGAGCGCAAAATAAAAAGAGGACATCATGGAACAGTTCGCAACAGAAGAACAACAAGTAGAAGCGATTAAACGTTTTTGGAAAGAGCACGGTACTGCAATTATTGTCGGTGCAGCGCTTGGTCTAGGTGGCCTTTGGGGCTGGAGAGCGTATTCAGAAGCGCAAATTGAAACTAAAGAAGCGGCATCGGTTGCCTATCAAAATGCCGTAGAAACATTCGGTACAGAAGGCAGCGACGCAAAAGTTAAAGCTTTTATCGAAGAGAACAAAGAGAGTGGTTATGCGAGCATTGCCAGCCTTCTTGCTGCTAAGCAAGCGGTAGATGCCGGTGATTTAGATGCTGCAGCTTCTCATCTAAATAGCGTAGTAACCTTTGCCGAAAATGATGAATTGAAAGTGCTTGCCTCTCTTCGTTTGTCGCGTGTGCAAATTGAAATGAACCAGCTGGACGCGGCGTTGTCTACGCTTAGCAATGTAACAAACGACGCATTTGCAGCAGAAGTTTCTGAATTAAAAGGCGATGTGTATCAAAAACAAGGCAAGTTTGATGATGCTCGCTTAGCTTATTCAAATGCGTTAGAAAAAAATGCCAACAATCCGCTTTTACAAATGAAGTTAGATAACCTATCGGTATCTGCTGCGCAATAAGCGAAAGCCTTAGGGCTGGTATAAATAATAAAGAGGTACGCAATTTGTTTCACAACACGTGTGGCCGTAAAGGTCGATTTGCTCGCACGATAGGTATGGCACTCGCGGTGTCTATCACAATGTCTGGCTGCTCAACTATTTCAGACTGGTTTGCAGATGATGAAGAATTAGAGATTCGTCGTTTAAAGCCTATTGAGGCTAAATTCACACCTAAATTAGTGTGGGATCGCGATATTGGTGATGGCGTTAATCATTACTTCTCTCGTCTTCGCCCTGTTTATGCCTATGACAAGCTTTATGCTGCCGATCGCCATGGCGCCGTTGTCGCGATGGACCCTGAGTCGGGTAAGGTGTTGTGGGAGAAAGATTTCGCACAGTTTCGCTCTGAGGGCATGCTAAGCTCAGTCACTAATTTGTGGCGTAGCGGTGAGACTGCTCGTATTGGTGGTATCGCCGTAGCAGACAGACACGTATTCATTGGTACAGAAAACGGCTATGTAGCTGCAATGGATGCAGAAACCGGAGAGTTGGTTTGGGATGCGTCTGTTCCCGGTGAGGTTTTAGCGGCTCCGGCAGCTGATGAAGGCATCTTAGTGGTTAACACGGGTGCTGGTAGCTTATTTGGTTTCAATACCCGCACTGGTGAACAGTTGTGGAGACACGAAGGTGATACTCCTCCGCTAACACTACGCGGTATTTCTGGCCCAATCGCATCTAATGGTGGTGCTATCATCGGTACACCTACAGGTAAAATTCAGGTTAATCTTATCGAAACAGGTGTACTTGCGTGGGAAACGGTAATTGCAACGCCTTCTGGTGCAACAGAGTTAGAGCGTATTGTTGATATCGACACAACGCCTGTTTTATTTGGCGGCACGGTTTACACGGTTTCTTACAACGGAACATTAGCTGCTGTAGAGTTACGTTCAGGTCGTGTAATTTGGAAACGTGAATATGCATCGTTTCGCAATTTGAATATCGACGGCAATAAAATTTTTGTTGTAGACAACAACTCTAACGTTTATGCCCTTGATAGACGAAACGGCGTAGAGCTCTGGTCTCAAGGTTCACTTAAGCATCGCTCATTAACGGCTGCTACTCCAGTAGGCGACCATGTGGTTGTTGGTGACAACTGGGGCTTTCTACACTGGATTGAACAAGAAACAGGTGAAGTTGTTGCACGCCTAGATGTTGGCGGCGATGACGAAGATGATTCAATCTATGCTGCGCCGTTGAAGGTGGATGATAAGATTATAGCGGTAACACGTAATGGCGTAATAGCGTCGGTGCAAGTTCCAAAGTAACAGGAACGTTTCGCTAATATTTAAACAGAAAAGGTGCTTAAAGCGCCTTTTTTTATACCCCGCGGTTTTTTGGGGCCTAAACTTGGCAATTATCAATGGGTAGACGGTTTCTCTTCGTGTTATTGAACGCCATTGGTATTAGGTAGTGAACAAGGTATAATGCGCCCATTCTCAAAAGCCTCATAGTAATTCACCTCTCGTTAGAGAATACAGCTCCCGAACGTTAGTTGTAATAGATGGTGTATGCGGCTTGTGCTTTTTTAGCTTTCATGACCCCTAGGATCTGATAAATGTTACCCGTTGTTGCTTTGGTTGGCCGCCCTAATGTTGGTAAGTCAACCTTGTTTAATCGCCTTACAAATACCCGTGATGCACTAGTTGCTGACTATCCGGGGCTAACTCGCGACCGTAAATACGGCCAAGCGAAATTTGAAAAGCGCCAGTTCATAGTAGTGGATACCGGCGGTATTACGGGCGATGAAGAGGGCATTGATGCTGAAATGGCACAACAGTCTTTGTTAGCTATAGAAGAGGCTGATGTCGTATTGTTTTTGGTTGACGCCAGAGCAGGTATGCTGCCAGCCGACCAAGGTATTGCTGATCATCTTCGACGCATAAACAAAAAAGTGTTTGTTGTGGCGAACAAGGTTGATGGAATTGACGGCGATAGCGAAAGTGCGGAATTTTATTCCTTAGGCTTAGGTGATATTAAGCAAATTGCTGCGGCGCACGGTCGCGGTGTTAGCCAATTGCTGCAGGACGCCTTAAAGCCACTTGAATCTGATTTCCCGGACATGGAAATTGTCGATGAGGAGCCTGAAGAAGAAGAGGATGCTGAAACGCAGCGTCAACGCCTTCAAGAGTTACCTATCAAACTTGCTATCGTAGGTAAGCCCAACGTGGGTAAGTCGACACTGACAAACCGCATTTTAGGTGAAGAGCGCGTGGTGGTATTCGACATGCCAGGCACCACCCGTGACAGCGTGTACATTCCAATGGAAAGGGATGAGCGTGAATATATCCTAATCGATACCGCGGGCGTGAGAAAGCGTAAGAAAATTAGTGAAGCCGTAGAGAAGTTCTCTATTGTTAAAACTCTTCAGGCAATTGAAGAAGCTAACGTAGTGCTATTGGTTATTGATGCCAGAGAAGGTATTACCGACCAAGATCTTAGCCTATTAGGCTTTGTGCTTAATTCAGGTCGTTCATTAGTAGTTGCCGTGAACAAATGGGACGGATTAAGTACTGACGTGAAAGACGACATAAAGCGCGAGATGGACCGTCGTTTAGGCTTTATCGACTTTGCTCGAATTCATTTTATTTCTGCTCTTCATGGTTCGGGTGTTGGTAATTTATTTGAGTCTGTACAAGAAGCGTATATGAGCGCGACCAAGCGTATTAATACCGCGCTGCTTACGCAAATTATGGAAATGGCTCAGGATGACCATCAACCTCCGCTGGTGCGTGGTCGCCGAGTTAAAATGAAGTATGCTCACGCAGGTGGTTACAACCCACCGGTTATTGTTATTCACGGTAATCAAGTGGATGACTTACCAAGCTCTTATAAGCGTTTCTTGATGAACTATTTCAGAAAAGCGCTAGAAATTATGGGTACGCCTATCAAGATAGAATTCAGAGAAGGCAACAACCCGTTTGAAGGTAAAAAGGCTAATTTGACCTTGGCGCAGCAGCGTAAGCGCCGTCGTATGATGTCTTATTACAAAGATAAAAAGTAGCCTTTTTGAGGATTGGGCGCTATTTCTGACCAAGTGGCGATAGCGTCCATGCTTTTACATTACTCAATTTCCCCACTATTGTGGCATGATGAAATCCCCAATTAGACTCGCTTTAGCGTGAATTGCATTTTGCCAGTCGTATTCAACTCTACGGTTTTCTTGATTTAATCTGCTAGGTCATTATTACACTTAGATTGTATTCTTTTCCTGCTATTCCCACTTTCTCTTTGTTCACACATTCAGTCATTTATAGGTACGTACCTTTGAATTCGGGAGGTTACCACGGATGTGAAATTTGGAGCTGTTTTTGCAGACACTACCTGTTTAGCAGACAGCCAGCAGTGTTTTTGGGAGATAAAGTGTCAGTAGAAGAATTGGTTAAAGTCGCCTCACCACTTCAAAAAAATCAAATGTATAACTGGTTTGATAGGTATAAACCAAAAGAGCAGCAAAAAGTATATATTCTCACCGCCAAAACAGAAGAAAAGCCAACGTTGAGTTTGCCGCTAGTTAAACGACGTTCTGCGAAAAAAGCTTAACGCGCGCTTTCCAAAAGCAGAGAGCGAACCTTTTTCATCATTTCAGACTCTTGCGGAACTTCTACGTTAACAATCAATTGATTGACAATATTGTCTGAAAAGTCAGGAGGAAAAGTCGTAGACACTTTTACGATTTTATCTTGTAGCTTAAAGACATAGGTTGTCGCGTAAATTGTTGGTGATGTTTCAGATGCCGCGCTCAGCCCCAATCTCCATCCTCTTAATGCGCTGTTAACTTCGTAGCGTGAGGCTGGACTGATTTGAGACAACGTTAACTGCTGTAAATCGGCTGTAGCACTAGCTCGTTGCAGATCACTTTCTAGTTGCTTAGGAAGTAGCTCGTTTTCATCTGAAGAAAGCTGATCTAAAAAGGGATATACGGTGACATCAACGAGCGCATCTTCAAACTCAGGGTGTATATAGCGAGTAATTGCACCGTTAAACGGGTCTGGATATAACTGAGTATCTAATTTAGTGAAGTCGCCAATGGCGTTTGGTACCTGTAATCCACCCTTATAGTCGCTAGCTTCTAGCGCATCGAACAAAAACTGGCTGGTAAATAATCCAGAATGTTTGGCATGTTGAATCCAGCGCGCAATCAACGATTGAGCTTCTTCTTCGGCTAAAGCGGTTTCCGTTTTCACATCTGTGTTTTCTGCGGCACTCGCATCAAATGAAGATGAGTCAATTTCTATCCCTCGCCATTGTAAAGTGAATTCTGCAAATTGTTTTGCGTGCTGTCGATGCATGCCAGGCGCTGCGCCAACATTAGCAATCAATAGTTCGTAGTCGTTTCCTTCGCCATAAGGGAACAAATGACTGAACTCTCCTGATTCGCTTAGGAGTTTAATAAAGCTGTCGGGCGAAATCGCATCTTCAAAACACAAATTAGTGGATTGAGAAGCATTAGCTTCGCTTAATGCTCGCTGGGCTCCACAAGCCCTGAGTAACGTCTCGCTCGGGTAGGTAGAAAAAACAGAGACAGGTTGATTGACCATAGAAGCAAAGGTGAAGTCAGGCACTAGTAACAGAACAAAAACGCACAAAGGTGTTAAAATTTTTGATATAGCGAACCGCTGTGACTTTAGGCTCCAAAATGCACAGGCCCGCTGGTAAATACTGGAAAAGGAAAACGCGTTTACATGAACGGGCATAATACTTAAGGCTACCTATTGCCGCTGAATGTGTGTCACTGTACTGGTTATTTCTCCGTCAGTCACCCGAGATTTTATCTCATCACCTACATTTACTTTATTCACGCTATTAATGGCTGTTTTGTCGGACAAAGTAATGCTGTAACCACGGGCGAGCGTTGAAAGAGGACTTACAGATTGTAAGAGGCTAACATTACCACCAAGTTCATTTTTTTTGCTTCTAATAAGTGTATTCATGCTTGATAAGAGCTTGGTGCTAGCGTAATTCAGTTTGTCTTTTGCACGCGCTACGTTTGCTGATGGCGATTGTTTGTTTAGTCTGTAATCAAGACCTTGTAATTGCTTCTCTGCTTTTGCCAAGTCGTTTTGCATTTTATGCGCTAAACGAAGTTGTAGTCTGTCTAACGTTTGCCACTGTGATTGAATGCGGCTTTGTGGATGCAACGCATTTAGCCGTTGTTTCTTTAAAACAAGTTGTTGTTTACTCGTTTGAAGGTACTGATGTATTGCCCTTGCTAAGCGTTGTTTTTGCTGACTTAGCGTTTGGTAGAGAGCGGCAGAATCCTGACTTAAGATTTCGGCAGCAGCAGATGGGGTAGGGGCGCGAACATCAGCGACGAAGTCACTAATGGTGAAGTCTACCTCATGGCCTACGGCGCTAACTATGGGTAAAGCACTTGCAGCGACTTCTCTTGCCAAGCTTTCATCATTAAAACACCACAAGTCTTCTAATGAACCGCCGCCTCGCGTAAGTAACAGCACATCCACTTCTGCGCGGCGGTTAGCCGTTCTTAACGCATTAATTAACTGTAAAGGTGCGGTTTCACCCTGAACCATCGACGGATAAACAATGATTTCGGTTTGTGGGCTGCGTCGTTTTAATACACTTAATACATCGTGAAGCGCTGCACCGCTTGATGAAGTTATTACGCCGATGCGATTAATACGTTCAGGTAGCGCACGCTTGTTAGCAGTATCGAACAAGCCTTCATTGTTGAGTTTGAACTTTAAGGCTTCGAACGCTTGCTTAAGCGCACCTTCGCCATCGCTTTCCATGTGTTCGACAACCAGTTGATAGTCGCCGCGTGCTTCGTAAAGGCCAACCGACGCTCGCACTAAAATTTTGTCGCCTTCTTTAGGGCGAATGCGAACATTGCGGTTTGATCCCTTGAACATGGCCGCGCGAACTTGGGCTTTGTTGTCTTTCAGCGTGAAATACCAATGCCCTGATGCGGCTGCCACAAAGTTGGATATTTCAGCCGATAGCCAAATAAGGCCAATTTCGCCTTCCAGTACGGTTCTGGCTAAGCGATTTAGCTTGGTAACTGTTAAAATTTGTCGAGACGTAGATGGCGAATTTGTAAACATAAAAAAAATCACTGGGTTTAATACATTTAGAGTTTACCTGAAAACTAAAAAACACTACAATTGCGCCGCAATTAACCCTCAACTGAATAGGTGTTGTTGCATGCTACGTATCATCCAAGAAGCCCTGACGTTCGACGATGTGTTGCTGGTTCCCGGCCACTCGACCGTCCTCCCTCACACAGCCAACTTACAAACACGCCTTACGCGTGGCGTAACGTTAAATATTCCAATGGTGTCTGCTGCCATGGACACGGTTTCTGAAGCCCGTCTAGCTATTGCGCTAGCCCAAGAGGGTGGTATTGGTTTCATTCATAAAAACATGAAGCCCGAAGAGCAAGCCAAACACGTACGTGAAGTTAAGAAATACGAAAGTGGTGTGGTATCTGACCCGGTAACGGTTGAAGAGAATGCGACCATTGGTGAAGTTATCGCGCTTTCTAAGCGTCTTGGTTACTCTGGCTTCCCGGTGACTGACAAAGATAATAACCTAATTGGTATTGTGACAGGCCGCGATCTTCGCTTTGAAAAGCGTTTGAATTTGCCTATTAGAAACGTAATGACCGGTAAGGATGATCTGGTTACCGTTAAAGAAGGTGCAAGCTCTGATGTGGTGTTAGATCTTATGCACGAACACCGCATTGAGAAAATTCTTGTCGTCGACGACGCGTTTAAGCTTACAGGCCTGATCACTGTTAAAGACTTCCAGAAAGCAGAAAACAAGCCTAACGCATGTAAAGACTCGCTTGGTCGCCTACGTGTTGGTGCTGCGGTAAGCGTTGGACCAGGTACTGACGAACGTATTGCACTACTTGTAGATGCAGGCGTTGACGTTCTACTTATCGATACCTCTCACGGTCACTCGCAAGGTGTTATTGACCGCGTGAAAAAGGTACGTGCAGACTATCCAGATGTACAAATTATTGCGGGTAACGTTGCGACGGGCGATGGCGCGAAAGCACTTGCCGATGCCGGCGTAGATGCTGTTAAAGTGGGAATTGGCCCTGGTTCAATTTGTACTACCCGTATCGTAACCGGTTGCGGTGTGCCTCAAATTACTGCGGTATCAGATGCAGTAGAAGCGCTTAAAGATACTGACATTCCAGTAATCGCTGACGGCGGTATTCGTTTTTCGGGTGACATTGCTAAGGCGTTGGCTGCTGGCGCAAGCTGCGTAATGGTTGGCAGCATGCTAGCAGGTACTGAAGAAGCGCCAGGCGAAGTAGAACTTTTCCAAGGCCGTTATTACAAGTCATATCGCGGTATGGGTTCACTAGGCGCTATGGATCAAAGCCACGGTTCGTCAGACCGTTACTTCCAAGATTCTGATAACGCTGAGAAATTAGTACCAGAAGGTATTGAAGGCCGCGTAGCGTACAAAGGTCCAATTGCTAATATTATCCATCAGCAAATGGGCGGCTTGCGCTCAGCCATGGGCTTAACGGGCTGCGCAACGATTGAAGAGCTCAATACCAAGGCACAATTTGTGCGCGTAACTTCAGCCGGAATGGGCGAGAGCCACGTTCACGATGTAAGCATTACCAAAGAAGCGCCAAACTACCGTTTAGGTTAAGGCGACCGACGACTGCGAGGCTGGTACTACACCAGCCTTTGTTCTTTTATTTAACGGGTAAAAATAAAACATGACCACAAATATCCACGACCAACGCATACTTATTTTGGATTTTGGCTCGCAATACACGCAGTTGATAGCACGTCGTGTTCGCGAAATAGGCGTTTACTGTGAGCTTTGGGCTTGGGATGTGACCGAAGAGCAAATCCGCGAATTTAATCCTCAAGGGATTATTCTGTCAGGTGGCCCAGAGTCAGTAACCGAAGAAGGTTCACCACGCGCGCCCGAGTACGTATTTGAAGCCGGCGTGCCAGTGCTAGGCGTGTGCTATGGCATGCAAACCATGGCACAACAGCTAGGTGGTGGCGTACTGGGTTCAGACAAGCGTGAATTTGGTTATGCGCAAGTAGAAGTGATTAAGCCAAGCCCGCTGCTGGATAAAATTGAAGATGCCATAGGCGATAACGGCGCGGCGCTGCTTGATGTATGGATGAGCCACGGCGATAAAGTGGCAGCTATTCCCGAAGGTTTTGAAACCATCGCGCAAACCGCTTCATGCCCACATGCTGCAATGTATAACGCAGAGAAGCAATTCTATGGCGTGCAGTTCCACCCTGAAGTGACTCACACTCGCCAAGGCATGCGTCTATTAACTCACTTTGTGATGGACATCTGTAAGTGTGAAAAGCTCTGGACAGCTGGCGCAATTATTGACGATGCCATTGAGCGCATAAAAGAGAAGGTGGGCGATGAAGAAGTTATTCTTGGCCTTTCAGGCGGTGTAGATTCTTCAGTAACAGCTATGCTGCTTCACCGCGCGATAGGTGACAAACTTACTTGTGTGTTTGTAGACAATGGCCTGCTTCGCTTAAATGAAGCTGATCAGGTAATGGAAATGTTTGGTGACCATTTCGGCCTTAACATTATCCGTGTAGACGCTGAAGAGCGTTTCCTTGATCGCCTAAAAGGCATTGAAGATCCTGAGCTTAAACGTAAAGCTATTGGTAATGAGTTCGTTCGTGTATTTGACGAAGAAGCCGGTAAGCGTGAAAACGCGAAGTGGTTAGCGCAAGGTACTATTTACCCAGACGTTATCGAATCAGCGGGTTCTGCAACGGGTAAAGCGCACGTGATCAAATCGCATCACAACGTAGGTGGTCTTCCAGAAGATATGGAGCTAGGTCTTGTTGAGCCACTGCGTGAACTCTTTAAAGACGAAGTACGCAAAATTGGCCTTGAGCTAGGTTTACCGTACGACATGCTTTACCGTCACCCGTTCCCTGGTCCAGGTCTAGGTGTTCGTGTACTTGGTGAAATTAAGAAAGAATATTGCGACTTACTACGTCGTGCAGACGCTATCTTTATTGAAGAGCTATATGCAGCTGATTTGTATCAAAAAGTAAGCCAAGCGTTTACCGTATTTCTTCCTGTGCGCTCAGTTGGCGTAATGGGTGATGCGCGTAAATATGACTGGGTAGTAAGCCTTCGTGCAGTAGAAACCATCGATTTCATGACAGCTCACTGGGCACATTTACCCTACGACTTCCTAGGTAAAGTGTCGAATCGCATTATAAATGAAATTGACGGCATTAGCCGCGTAGTATACGACATTTCTGGTAAGCCACCTGCTACGATTGAGTGGGAATAAACGGGTGTAAATTTACCGAAATGAAAAGAGAGCCTTCGGGCTCTTTTTTTGTATCTACTTAAAAAAGAGCAAGTTAATAAGCCTGTTACTATAAGGGTGTATATTTTCGCATATATTGGTATGTTGATTCATACCAAATTTGTAACCAAACCGTCATAAAAATATCATTTAATGGCGACGTCCTTCTTCAAACTTATACTAAAGGTTAAGACGTGTTAAATTACACTAGCATCAGCCGTTTGGTGATGACGCCTGTTCTCGCCAGTTTATTAATTCTTGTACTACTAAACGGTGCCTCAATTCTAAAGTCTTTCTCGTTGCTCAATGCCTTTGATGAGTTAGAAAACACCCTTGTTCAATCAGAACGCGACGTCAATACCACGCTAAGTACATTCAAAACCCAAGTCCAAGAGTGGAAAAATGTACTGCTGCGTGGTCACAAAGAAGAAGACAGAGAAAAATACTGGGGGCGATTCAAACAACGAGAGGCTGATATTACTCGTCAATTTGACCTGATGATATCGAGTAATGTGATAAGTGAAAGCGTGAAGTCTGATATCAGGGAGTTTCAAAAAGCCCATGCAATAATGGCGAAAAAATATCGCGAAGGATACGACGCATTCATCAATTCAGGTTTTGACCCCAAGGTTGGGGATAGCTTCGTTCGAGGTATAGATAGAGAACCTGCAAAACTCCTCACAAGTATTGCGACCGAAATTGCAGCAGACTCAGCGAATGCAATAGCTGAGCTTAAAGCAAATACGCGAACTATGCTTTGGATTATTCTGTTGGCGGCTATTGTATTGTCTGTACTTTCAGTGGTGTATGTTATTGCTCGCTTGCGCTCTCAAGTTATCAAACCAACAAAACAGGTTGCTGCGTGCATATCCAACTTAGCCAATAGCCGCTATGACTATGACCTAACATATTCAAGTGATCATGAACTGGGTATGTTGGCTGATTCCGCTCGCGCGTTGCAATACAAGCTAAAAGATTCGATTGCGCAGCTTCAACAGGCAGAGCGAGAAATGGAAAAGGCTTTCGGCACCCTTGGTAACGTCAGCCAATCCATTATGGAGGGTGCCAATGGACAGCGTGATGCGTCGCGCTCACTTGATAGCAGCACAGATAAACTGAAAGAGATTGTACAGAATTTAGTGGCTATTACTGACCAAGTTGCTGTCGCTACCGATAATTCTGAAAAGAATGTGGCGAGTTGTTATGCCACGTTTGAAAGCGCGAATGCTGGCTTTAAGCAGCTAGCTAAAACGGTAACCGAATCTAGTAATATTGTGTCTGAACTGCAAAGCCGCAGTACCAATATTCTAAAAGTGGTAAATGTAATCAATGAAATAGCTGACCAAACAAACCTACTAGCTTTAAATGCAGCAATTGAGGCGGCTAGGGCAGGCGAGCATGGCCGTGGTTTTGCGGTAGTTGCCGACGAAGTTCGAGCACTTGCGGCTAAAACACAACAGTCTACAAAAGAAATTAACGACATTTTGAGCAGCTTTGAAGCGGAAGCGAAAGGGGCCGTTGCGGCTATGTCTTCTGGCAAGCAGTTATCCGATACTAATGCGGCTGAAGCCGCAACAGCGCTAGAAACACTAAATAACGTAGTTAGGGACATTCAAGAAACGGCCAGTGTAGTGGTGGCGCTTAACGAAGCCGCAGATGAGCAAGAGGCTGTACTTCAGCAAGTAGAAACAATCATAAGTAACGTGGTGACATCATCTGAAAAATACCATCAGCTTGCTCAGCGTGATGATATGTCACGTTCTATGAAAAGTATGTCAGAAAACGTTGAAAAGGTGGTGAAGAGTTTGACCCGCTAAGTGTGCTTTGTCAGTATTAGTAGTGAAGTTGGAACGAAAATGCTGTGGAGTAAGAGGCAAGGTAGCTCTAAAGCCATGCTGCTTATTTCTCGTTCCATGACTAATGTAATAAATAAGTAGCACTAAAAATAATGACCACGCCACTCGTTTTTCATCCCATATACAGTCAGTTAGACCTTCCCGAACGACACCGATTTCCCATAGAGAAGTATGTGGGTATTCGTGATGAATTGATAAATCGCGGTGTGGAAGCATCGCGTTTTGTTACTCCATCACCGGTTGATCTTTCTTTTCTCACTGCCTATTACGATGCGAACTATGTTGATGCACTAAGTACTGGCGCATTAGATAAGAAAGCCATGCGCCGCATAGGCTTTCCCTGGTCGCAGCAGCTGATTGAGCGTACCCGTACTGCCGTTGCTGGAACCTGTTTAACAGCCAAGCTAGCTCTAGAGCATGGAAAAGCATTGAATTTAACGGGCGGGTATCATCACGCGTTTGCTGATTTTGGTTCAGGTTTTTGCTTGTTCAACGATTTATATTTGGCAGCGAAAACTATGCAGCAAACCCCGTCCGTTGAAAATGTGCTTATTGTCGATCTGGATGTGCATCAAGGCGATGGCACAGCAAAACTTGCCGAAAACGACCGTGATATTTTTACCTTATCTATTCATGGTGAAAAGAACTTCCCTCACAGAAAGCAGCGTTCCGATATTGATATAGGACTCGATAAGGGCACCGAAGACGATGAGTATCTAACTACGCTAGAACAAGCGCTAACGATGGTAATGAGGCAATTTCAGCCCGATGCCATCATCTATGACGCAGGCGTTGATGTGCATGTAAACGACGACCTTGGTCATTTGCATATTTCTACGCAAGGCGTGTACGAAAGAGATACGCAAGTCTTTGCGTTAGCCGAGCGTTTGGGCGTTCCGATTGCTGCGGTAATTGGTGGAGGCTACCAAAGAGATATTGCAGCGCTGGTAGATGTGCATATTCAGCTTTATCGCGCGGCAGGCGTGATTGATTAACAAACAGTGATGTCTAAAATGAAAAGAGCACGCCATACATAAGCGGTTTGGCGTACCCATCCTGTGTCTACGTGGTTATTTATTATAAAAAGTGCAGCTGAAAACCGATACCAATACGTTCTTGTGAGCGGTTATAGTCGATAAGCGAATCGCCATAGCCATTGAAGTATTGAAGCAAGACTTCATAGCGGTCAGAGATAGGGTAGGTGAAGTCTAGCTGGATGCTGCCTCGGTTCTCATCTACGTCGAGGTTATTTCGTAAAAGCGCCAGTACTTTAAACGCGCCAATTTTCCTTCCATAACCAAGTTCCATTCTACCGTAATAGTCTTGTATATCAGGGTTATCGTCGCCGGTAGGATCAAGCGGGTCTGTTTTCTCGTCTTCAGGAATACGGTACCACGTCTTTAGGTAGTAGATATCGTCATCGTCGCTAAAGACAATAGAGGCAAATATACGGTTCCAGCTTCGAGAGCGCAGCCCGCTTTGACCGTTAGACATATGATTGAAACCAACTTGAAAGGTATTAAATTTGTAGCCAAGTACGGAATAATCGGCTGTTTCTTGCCAAAAGACTTCTGGTTCGTAATTGGTCTCGCGAAACGGCTTCGACGCTTCACTGTTATAAAGCTGCCAGAAAGAGGTAAGCGTAAAGCCAAAGTAAACACCGTCGAATCCTGTATCTTCCAAATAAAGCGGCAGCTTTGCGCTTACCTGAAATTTGGCTTCTTTATTATCTATGTTCTCGTTTGTGAGTTCTTCACTGGCTACAGAGCTTGGGTTGGAAACGTAAGTGATTGGAAGTAGGTAGTTTTGTCTATGCTGAGTGATAGCAAACACATTATCCAGTGCTTCTTTATCGCCTTCTAATCGGTTATCCAGTGCACTTTCCGTGATGGTGTCACGTTTGATGATATCGATAACTTCAATACCGCTTTCTTCCTGAGACGATTGATTTTCTTCATTTTCAACAGTGCGCTCTTGTTCACTATTTTCTGAAGATGATGCTTGTTCGCTTACCACTTCTTGTGATTGTTGAGCGCACACAGGCGTGCAAGCAGCAAATGCTGCCAAAAATACAAAAGGCTTTAACACAGACACCTTTAATTCTCCGTAACGTGGGGTTTTTGTTATGCTTAACTGAAGTCCAGTGCTTGGCCTTCTGAAGATGCAAATACTTGTAGATTAGACTCTGCCACTGTGACGTATACATTACAATGGTTTACAACATCATCTATATCGTCATCAGTCCGTTCTGGATCATGACTATATAAAGCTAATTTTTTTGCGTTACATGCCATTGCTAGTTTCACCGCTTCTTCCGCGACCGAATGACCCCATCCGTTCTTAGCTGGCATGTCAGACAACATGTACTGTGCATCGTGTATTAGCAGATCGGCATTTTGTGCAAATTTTGCGAAATCGATAAAGTCTGTTTCTTTTTTGTAGGGGGGGTAAAGCTCATTATCTGTTATGTAAGCCACCTTTGCGTCATCGGCTTCAATACAATAAGCACTGCCACGACCGGGGTGGTTCATGGCTAAGCGAGTTATGGTTGCGCTTCCTACTGAAAATCGGCTTGTAGACTTGGGAATATCGACAATAGAAATGTTAGCTTTCAGCGCACTTCGGGGGACTGGAAATAACGACCCTTCCATTTGCTTTAAAATTTGATCAGGTTCATCAAGGAAGGTTTGCCCTGGGTATATGTTGATTTCACGTGAAGCCTGATAGATAGGCGCAAAAAAAGGGAAGCCTTGAATATGATCCCAATGGTTGTGGCTCAACAGCAGATTAATGGGGGTATCTTTTTGAATAAGGCGCTCGCCAAGCACGCGAATCCCTGTGCCAGAGTCGAGGATGATATCGGTACCATCCTCAAGCTCAATGTGAACGCATGCAGTATTGCCACCATAGCGGACGTAAGCTGCTCCCGGGGTAGGGATTGACCCTCTTACGCCATAAAATGTTAACCGCATACGCCCTCTTTTCTAATCTAATCGGCGAGATCAGGCGCTAGAGTGCGGCTACAAAGTCCTTTGCTGCACTAATATCTAACAACTGCTTTTCACCAGTACGTCTATTCTTATACTCAACCTGTTGATTATCTAGGTTTCTTTCACCAATAACAATGCTGTGAGGTATGCCAATTAATTCCATATCATTGAACATGACACCCGGACGCTCTTTTCTGTCGTCAAACAACACTTCTACGCCAAGGGCAACAAGCTCTTCATAAAGCGCTTCCGCTGCTTCTTTAATACGATGAGACTTATGCATATTCATTGGTATTAATGCAATTTTAAACGGTGCAATAGGATCTGGCCACTTTATGCCAAATTTATCGTGGTTTTGCTCGATAGCTGCCGCAACAATTCGAGATACGCCTATACCGTAACAACCCATAGTTAAGGTTTGGTGCTTACCTGATTCGCTTAGTACGCCGCAGTTCATGGCCTCTGAATACTTGCTGCCAAGCTGGAAGATATGGCCCACTTCGATGCCGCGTTTAATATCTAGCGTGCCTTTCCCGTCAGGAGATGCATCGCCTGCTACAACGTTGCGAATATCAACGCCAGTAATATCTTCAGACCAGTTTACGTTAATATTTATCTTACCGCCTGCGCCTGCGCCTGTAGTGAAGTCAGCAAGGGCAGCTGCACTGGCGTCAATAAAAGCGGGTACAGGCAGGTTGGTTGCATCAGCAAACAATGGTGAAACGCCAAGAATATCTTTTGCTTGTTCAAATGATGCTTCAACAAGCGGGCTTGCAACGCCGTCTAACTTCTCTGCTTTTACATCATTAAGCTCATGATCAGCACGAAGTACAAGGGCTACCCATTTGTCAGAAACTACTTCTTCGCCTTTACTGTCTACTTCATTAGCGGCTTTCACTACTACGACTTTGACCGCGTTTGTCACTTCGGCTTCTACGCTTTTTAAGATGGCATTGAAATCTTTGCCTTTGGCATCTTTAGTCTCAACTGCAGCGCCCGATGCGACAGCTTTTTCAGGCGCAACAGCTTCAGCCATTTCAACATTGGCTGCGTAATCACTGTCGCTTGAGAAAGCGATATCGTCTTCACCTGATGCGGCAAGTACGTGGAATTCGTGAGAGTGATTACCACCAATAGAGCCAGAGTCGGCAATGACTGCTCTGAAGTCTAAGCCCATACGCGAGAATATATTGCAGTAAGCGTCGTACATTTTTTGATACGTTTCTTCTAAACAGCTGTCATCTAAGTGGAAGCTGTACGCATCTTTCATGGTAAATTCACGACCACGCATAATGCCGAAACGGGGGCGCACTTCGTCGCGGAATTTAGTCTGAATTTGGTATAGATTGAGCGGAAGCTGCTTATAGCTGCTAATTTCATTACGCACAAGCGCGGTAATAACTTCTTCGTGCGTTGGACCTAATACGAAATCACGCTGGTGGCGGTCTTTAATACGAAGTAACTCTGGGCCGTACTCTTCCCATCGTCCAGATTCTTCCCACAAATCTGCGGGCTGAACAACGGGCATTAGCACTTCAATCGCGCCTGCTTTGTTCATTTCTTCACGAACAATATTGGCTACTTTATTAAGTACACGAAGACCAGATGGCAACCATGTGTATAGACCCGAGGCAAGCTTTCTGATCATACCAGCTCTTAGCATAAGCTGGTGGCTGATAACCTCTGCATCTGCAGGTGTTTCTTTCTGCGTGGCAAGCAAATATTGACTAGTGCGCATGTAAAGCAGGTATCCTGTTATAAATGTATTTATGACGGTTAGTGTGATGCTCTTTCGCAAACGGCAATTCGCAAAACAAAACATTGCGAAATGCTTGAACCGAGATAAGGTGTCACACGTTTGGGCGTATTCTAATTAACTGTGAGCTATTTCGCCACAGACTGTTAACACTAATAGTGTAATTATCCTAAATGAACCAGTTCGGTCACCTTAACGGCGGCATCTCTTATTTCAAACCCTACATCAATATCGTATAGCGTCACGCGGTAGGTTTTCTCATCATTTTCAATATGCTGTTTATAGGCTGGGCGAGGGTCTTGGGACAGTACCGCAGTCACCAAGGCAGAAAAACCACGGTGCTTTTTCTCTATTTCAGCAAGCGTGGGCTGGATTGTATCGGCGAATGATACGTCGCGATTGGGTATGGGGTTAATGTCATCAAGATTATCGCTGGCGCTAGGAACACTATCAGCGTACGCGATATAGGGCTTGATATCGACAAGTGGTGTGCCGTCGACTAAATCTACCCCTTCAACCACTAACTGTGTCTGTCCATTACTGCTAACCACACCTTTGTTTTTCACCACAGACATGCCAATCCCATTAGGTCGGTGGGTACTGCGACTTGCCAATACGCCCATAGTTGCATTACCACCTAGACGAGGGGCTTTTACCGTATTTTTCCAACCGCGTTCAATGTTTTGGTGAAAGATAAAAAGCAGCCACAGGTGACTGTAATTCTCTATCCCTTTAAGCAAATTGATATCGTTAAAGCCTTCTTCGAAGGTAATAACACCTTCGGCGTTAGCCAAGTTGGGCTGCCTTGGAATAGCAAACTTTTGCTTGAAAGGCGTAGCGACGGTCGCTATCGCCTCGAGAGAAAATGAATTGTGGGTATTCACGTTTTAGCCCTAACGAAGTCAAAAATGTGTAACGTTGTCATATTACTCACATAATTTGCAGGTAAAGTGACGTTTCAAGTGAAAGCTTGAGCCAAATAAACATCCTGCTTGTTATAAGGAGCTGCTTATTTGGGTTCCCTGGAGTAATCCAATACTTTAGGCCTGCTCGCATCACGAGCTTATTCTCTTTTTAGTGCGTGTTTTTTACTTTGTACAAAAAAGGTAAGCTTCCCGTGTTTTATCGAGCGGGCTTATCTTTTTTAAGCGTGTCTAACACGCCCTCAAAATAAGGGCACCCAAGCGTCCGTGCTTTTTCAATGTTATGGCTGAATATCTTTTCGGCATCTTCTTCTTTCTTCATGTAGCGTGTGATATCAGCTTCACGAATCAAATGCAAAAGCGGGTAGGGTGAACGATTGGTATAGTTTTCAGCATCGTCTACGTCGCTACCGTCGAATACATAATTGGGGTGGAAGCTGGCAAGTTGGTAAGTGCCGCTGTATCCCCAGTCGTGCAGCATATTATCGCTAATAGCCAATACATCGAGATATTCGTTGAAATCAGCAAGGGTTGAATGCGTGAGTGCAATGAGTGTTGTAGCGGTGGTGTCGTTCTCTTCTAAATGCCGCAACTCATCGTATAGAGATTGAACGACATTTCCCGCATCGCCCTCAATTACCACACACCGAATTTGATGAGGTGTTCTTACATAGCGCGCAAAGGGACAAAAGTTGTGCTTTATCACAATGTCGTCAACCCATTTAAGCGTTGCATCAATTACGTGCTGTTCCCATAAAGAAGATGTTGGTTCTGCCATAAAAGGTGTAGGTCAGTTTGAGTCTGTGTTCAACGTGAGGGGAGTATAAAACAAAAAGGCAGAAATTTGATTTCTGCCTAACATTTTGATTGAACTATTTGTGCTTTAAGAATGATATTTTACGTAAGCTTCCAGCGTATTCTCTATCAAACTGGCTACTGTCATCGGCCCAACTCCGCCTGGAACGGGGGTTATCCAGCCTGCGCGCTCTTTCGCTTTTTCGAAATCAACATCGCCAACAAGTGAACCATCATTAACGCGATTAATACCTACATCAATGACAATCGCGCCCTGTTTTACCCAGTCACCAGGAATAAAGTTCGGTTTACCTACCGCGACTACCAGTAGGTCTGCACGTTGAACGTGACTTTTAAGGTCTTGAGTAAACTTATGACAGGTAGTAACGGTGCAGCCTGCTAAAAGCAGTTCCAGGCTCATAGGGCGCCCCACAATGTTCGACGCACCTACAATGACCGCGTCTAAGCCTTTTACAGGGCGCTTGGTTGACTCTATCATGGTCATGATGCCTTTTGGCGTGCAGGGACGTAGTGCAGGAATACGCTGTGCAAGGCGGCCAATATTGTATGGATGAAATCCGTCGACATCTTTATGAGGGTGAATACGTTCAAGTACCTTTTCTGCATTTAACCCTGCAGGTAAAGGAAGCTGTACCAGAATTCCGTCTATCTCTTTATCTTCGTTTAGCTCGTCCACTAAATTTAGCAAGGTCTCTTCTGTAGTATCAGAAGGAAGGTCGAAAGAGCGAGAAACGAACCCCACTTCTTCGCACGCTTTACGTTTATTGGAAACATAAACTTGAGAAGCTGCATCACTGCCAACAAGGACAACGGCTAGGCCTGGTTGTCTTTTACCTGCTTGCGTAAGCGATTCAACATAGGAGGTTACGTGTTGGCGAACTTGTTTGGCAATTAGTTTGCCGTCAATAAGATGGGCGGTCATAGTCTTGTACGATTCTTATATGGTTGGGTGGTCAACAAGTGCCCTATATTGTTTCATAAAATAGGACTAATACTCTAGTAGTTATTGCTCTGCAATTATTCGCCACAAATGTTCAACGTAAACAACCGTTAATGGAAAGCCTGATGCTTACCCTTAAAAGAAGCGCAAACCTAGGCTAAAAATAGGTAAATACAAGGGTAATTGTTCAAAAAAACGTGAGAATGGATGCTTTGTGAGCGGTTGATGATTTTATTTAAAAAAGTGTTTGACGAGGTGGGGGGATGTCAGTAATATTCGCACCCCGTAACGGCACAGAGGCTAACGCTTCAAGGTCGGTACGACAGTCGGTGAGTGGCGCAGCTTGGTAGCGCACTTGTTTTGGGTACAAGGGGTCGCAGGTTCAAATCCTGTCTCACCGACCACTTTTTGCAGCGAAGATTCGCCAAGCGCCCGTAGCTCAGCTGGATAGAGCAACGGCCTTCTAAGCCGTGGGTCGCAGGTTCGAATCCTGCCGGGCGCGCCATGCGAGTCAGGTAGGTCCTGATAGCAAGGCTGAATTTTCGTATTTACACTGCTAAAATAAAGCGTGTAAATTGCAAACACACCCTATGGTGGGCGTAGCTCAGTTGGTAGAGCCCCGGATTGTGATTCCGGTTGTCGTGGGTTCAAGTCCCATCGTCCACCCCACTTTTTTGCGGAAGTGGTGGAATTGGTAGACACGCTGGATTTAGGTTCCAGTGCTTCACGGCGTGAGAGTTCAAGTCTCTCCTTCCGCACCATATTTTCAAGCTTTATCAAAAGCTTAATGTAAGCATTTCAGTCGGTGAGTGGCGCAGCTTGGTAGCGCACTTGTTTTGGGTACAAGGGGTCGCAGGTTCAAATCCTGTCTCACCGACCATTTATGCTTTCTTCGATTCAGTAAATACTTCTAGCCAAGAGTGATAAATCATCTGTGGGCTAGGGTATGAGTCGACTTTAACTATCGAGTAGCTATGTAAGATCCTGACAGCTCGGTAGGCGCTTATGTGTTTATCAATTCACACATAAGACTGAACAGGATTACTGTGGTGGGCGTAGCTCAGTTGGTAGAGCCCCGGATTGTGATTCCGGTTGTCGTGGGTTCAAGTCCCATCGTCCACCCCACTTTTTCGCGGAAGTGGTGGAATTGGTAGACACGCTGGATTTAGGTTCCAGTGCTTCACGGCGTGAGAGTTCAAGTCTCTCCTTCCGCACCATATTTAAAGCTCTCGCAGGGCTTTTCAAAAAGATATATCTGTCGGTGAGTGGCGCAGCTTGGTAGCGCACTTGTTTTGGGTACAAGGGGTCGCAGGTTCAAATCCTGTCTCACCGACCATTATCTTTCTCTCCTCTTTATTCATTGCTCAATAAATTCGCATAGATTCCGTCTTTTTCGCTATTTAGGCTATTAGTTTCGCTATTTGGTCAAAATGCGTTCAAATGGTTGTTACAAACTTGTGTTTGCCTCTCGACTCTTGTGGTATGCGGCTGTATACTACCGCGTCTTTTTTTAACCAGTACGTTTGTTTCAGGTTGGCTTTTTGACACAATTTCGTGTCCTAACTTTGATTTTATAAACGTCGAATAACGACCTCTACCCCGGAGTGATATGCAACTCTTGCATGACGGGAGAGGGGATTGAGAACAAAACGCCTGTAAAGGCGTATAGTTGAGGTAACATAATGCAAGTTTCAGTCGAGACGACCCAGGGTTTAGAACGCCGTCTTACTATCACCGTTCCAGCTGACACGGTTGATTCAGCAGTTAAGTCACGTCTACAGCAATTGGCGAAAACACAACGCATCAACGGCTTCCGTCCAGGTAAAGTTCCTGTAAACGTAATCAAAAAGCGTTTCGGCCAAGCTGTTCGCCAAGAAGTTGCTGGCGATGTTATGCAGCAAAACTTCTACCAAGCAGTGATTCAAGAAAAAATTCAGCCTGCTGGTATGCCGAAGTTTGAACTGACTAAAGACGAAGACGGTCAGGACCTAGAATTCACAGCATCTTTCGAAGTTTACCCAGAAGTAGAAGTGAAAGGTGTTAGCGATATCGAAATCGAAAAACCAGTAGTAGAAATTACTGACGAAGATCTAGATAACATGATGGAAACACTTCAGAAGCAGCACGCAACTTGGAAAGAAGTTAAGCGTAAAGCGAAGAAAGACGACAAAGTTATCATCGACTTCGTTGGTTCTATCGACGGTGAAGAGTTTGAAGGTGGTAAAGCAGAAGACTTCGCTCTTGAGCTAGGTAAAGATCGCATGATCCCTGGTTTCGAAAAGCCACTTGTTGGCGCGAAAGCGGGTGAAGAAGTGACTATCGAAGTAACTTTCCCTGAAGACTACCACGCAGAAAACCTAAAAGGTAAAGATGCAGTTTTCCAAACTACCGTTAAGAAAGTAGAAGGCCTAAACCTTCCAAAAGTTGACGAAGAGTTTGCTAAACTATTCGGTGTTGAAGAAGGCGGTGTTGACGCACTTAAAGCAGAAGTTCGTAAGAACATGCAGCGTGAACTAAACCAGACGCTAAAAGCGCAAGTTAAAGAAGACGTTATTGCTAAGCTAGTTGAAGCTAACGAGATTGATATTCCTCAAGCGCTTATCGATCAAGAAGTGAATGCACTTCGCGAGCAAGCTAAGCAACGTTTCAGCCAGCAAGGCGGTGGTCAGAACCTTCCAGACCTACCAGCTGAATTGTTTACTGACAACGCTAAACGTCGCGTATCTATTGGTCTTCTTCTAGGTGAAGTGATAAAGCAGAACGAACTTAAAGCAGACGAAGCTAAAGTTAACGAGATGATCGAAACTGCTGCTTCAGCGTATGAAGATCCGCAAGAAGTTATTGATTACTACAACAATAACCAAGAGCTTATGCAGCAAATGCAAAACGTTGCACTAGAAGAACAAGCTATTGAGTGGGTTCTTGAGCAAGCAAAAGTTACAGAAGTAACTAAGGCTTTTGACGAGGTTATGAACAAACAGGCGTAATTTTTTACTGTCTGATTGACATTACTTGTCAGCAACTGCTTAAATGCTCGGAGCCTTCCGAGCATTTTTGTTTTTAACGCTAGATAATCAAGGTAGCTATGACTAATACCCCGTTTGACCCAATGAACGCACTTGTTCCTATGGTTGTTGAGCAAACCTCTAAAGGTGAGCGCTCATACGACATCTATTCTCGCCTATTGAAAGAAAACGTAATTTTCTTGGTAGGACAAGTTGAAGATCACATGGCCAACCTCATCGTTGCTCAAATGTTGTTCTTAGAAGCTGAAAACCCAGAGAAAGATATTTTCCTATACATAAACTCACCTGGCGGCTCCGTAACTGCTGGGATGGCAATTTACGATACGATGAAGTTTATCAAGCCAGACGTGAGTACAGTATGTATGGGCCAAGCTGCAAGCATGGGCGCATTTCTACTATCTGCAGGAGCAAAAGGTAAGCGCTACTGTCTACCTAACTCGCGCGTTATGATTCACCAACCGCTTGGTGGCTTCCAAGGTCAGGCATCTGATTTTGAAATACACGCGAAAGAAATTCTGTCTATTAAAGAGAAATTGAATCGCCTTATGGCGGACCATACTGGTCAAGACTATGAAAAAGTCGCGCGTGACACAGACCGTGATAACTTCTTGAGTGCAACTGAGGCAAAAGAATATGGCCTTGTTGACCAAGTTTTAGCAAATCGATCTGACGTAGCCGCAACTAAGTAGTATAGTTATAGTAGACCTGAGCCAGTGCATAGCACGTTTTGGTTTTCGGCTCAGGCAAGGCAGAGGCAAAAGTAATGAGTGATAAGCAAAGCGGTGACGGTGATAATAAGCTACTGTACTGTTCGTTTTGTGGCAAAAGCCAACACGAAGTAAGAAAGTTAATAGCAGGCCCGTCGGTATTCATTTGCGACGAGTGTGTTGAGTTATGTAACGATATCATTCGCGAAGAAATTAAGGAAATCGCGCCTAAGCAAAAGCAGGACGCTTTACCTAAACCAAGTGAAATTCATGCTCACCTAGACGATTACGTTATCGGGCAAGAACATGCAAAGAAGGTATTATCAGTAGCGGTATATAACCACTACAAGCGTTTGCGCAATGGCGACGTTCACGAAGGCGTAGAACTTGGCAAAAGTAATATTTTGCTAATAGGACCTACCGGTAGTGGTAAAACGCTGCTAGCGGAAACCCTAGCGCGCCTGCTTGATGTTCCATTCACCATGGCTGACGCAACCACGCTAACTGAAGCTGGCTACGTGGGCGAAGACGTTGAGAACATCATCCAGAAGTTACTGCAGAAGTGCGACTACGACGTAGAGAAAGCGCAGCGCGGAATTGTTTACATCGATGAAATCGATAAGATTTCTCGTAAGTCAGACAACCCATCTATCACTCGTGACGTTTCGGGTGAAGGTGTACAGCAGGCGCTTCTAAAGCTGATTGAGGGTACGGTTGCGTCTGTTCCTCCGCAAGGTGGACGTAAGCACCCACAGCAGGAATTCCTGCAGGTTGATACCTCTAAGATATTGTTCATCTGTGGTGGTGCGTTTGCTGGTCTTGATAAAGTTATTGAGCAACGCGCACAAAAAGACACGGGTATTGGATTTGGTGCTACGGTTAAGTCGAAAGACAACAGCAAACAAATCAGTGAACTGTTTAAGCAAGTTGAGCCTGAAGACTTAGTGAAATATGGTCTGATTCCAGAGTTCATTGGACGTCTACCGGTAGTAACAAGCCTTGAAGAGTTGAATGAAGAAGCACTAATTCAAATTCTACGCGAGCCTAAGAATGCAATCACCAAGCAATATGGTGCATTGTTCTCGATGGAAGATGTAGAGCTAGAGTTCCGTGACGATGCACTTAATGCTATTGCTAAAAAGGCAATGGATCGTAAGACAGGCGCACGTGGTCTTCGCTCAATCGTTGAAGCGGTTTTGCTTGATACTATGTACGACCTTCCTTCAATGGAAGACGTGAGCAAAGTTGTTATTGATGAAACCGTTATTCGCGGTGAATCAAAACCTATCTTGATTTACGACAGCAACGAAAAGAAAGCCGCCTCTGAATAGATGCTGGTTTTGTGAAAAAAGGCCCTTCAGGGCCTTTTTTTGTTTTTAACAGCCAAAGTTTCAGACTTCGTTGTCTAATCTGATCTACGTTTAAACAAAGGGTATACCTTGAAAGTGGGTGATATTTGAGCGGTTAAAACAAATCTCGCTATCCTTTCTACTAGATTTTTGCGTTTAGTATTGCCATTCGAGGCAAAATCGATAATGGTTATACTAAGGTCAACAGGCCCTAGAGCAGGGAAGGTAAGGTTAAGGAATTAACGCACTTTAATAAGTTTCGATTGAACTTTGCTCTTGCATCCCCATATAAAAATGACATTTCAAACTAATTGAGAACAAGTATGACAGTTGAGCGTGAAAATCGCATTGAAATTCCTGTGCTTGCCTTGCGGGACGTGGTTGTTTACCCGCATATGGTCATACCCCTATTTGTTGGGCGTGAGAAATCAATTCGTTGTCTAGAAGCGGCAATGGATAATGACAAACAAATTTTTCTAGTAGCACAAAAAGACGCTGGCGTAGATGAGCCTGAAGCGGACGACATCTATACCGTCGGTACTATTGCTACTATCCTACAACTTCTAAAGCTACCCGACGGTACGGTTAAAGTGCTGGTAGAAGGTAGTGTACGCGGTGAAATTGAAAGCTATAAGCAATCAGAGCCGTTCTTTGTTGCTAATGTAGACAAACTAACTGATGAAGAGATTGATGAGAGCGAACAAGAAGTGCTTATTCGCTCTGCGGTTTCTCAGTTTGAAGGCTACGTAAAGCTAAACAAAAAAATTCCACCAGAAGTACTGACATCACTAAATGGCATTGAAGATGCGCCTCGTTTAGCCGACACCATGGCTGCACATATGCCTCTTAAGCTTACTGAAAAGCAAAAAGTGTTAGAGATGCAGGGCGTCAATGAGCGTCTTGAATATCTGATGGCGCTTATGGAAGGCGAAATTGATTTGCTGCAGGTCGAAAAGAAAATTCGTACCCGCGTTAAAAAGCAAATGGAAAAGAGCCAGCGCGAGTACTACTTGAATGAGCAGATGAAGGCTATTCAGAAAGAGTTGGGTGAACTGGATGACGCACCTGACGAATTTGAAGCGTTATCTAAAAAGATAGCCGACGCTAAAATGCCTAAAGAAGCGGAAGATAAAGCGAAAGCTGAACTTCAAAAGCTTAAGATGATGTCACCAATGTCTGCAGAAGCTACCGTGCTTCGAAGCTACATTGAATGGCTGACTAACGTGCCGTGGAACAAGCGCTCGCCGGTTAAGAAAGATCTTTCCCGCGCAGAAGGTGTGCTTAACGAAGACCACTACGGCCTTGAAAAAGTGAAAGAGCGCATTCTTGAGTATTTAGCCGTTCAGCAGCGTGTTAAGAAGCTAAAAGGCCCAATTCTGTGTCTTGTTGGCCCTCCAGGTGTAGGTAAAACTTCACTAGGCCAGTCGATTGCTAAAGCGACAGGTCGCAAATATGTGCGTATGGCACTAGGTGGCGTGCGTGACGAAGCTGAAATCCGTGGTCACCGTCGTACTTACATTGGTTCATTGCCAGGTAAGCTAGTTCAAAAAATGGCGAAAGTAGGGGTTAAAAACCCGCTCTTCTTACTTGATGAAATCGATAAGATGTCATCAGATATGCGAGGCGACCCTGCGTCAGCGCTGCTTGAAGTACTAGATCCAGAGCAAAACAATAGCTTTAGTGATCATTATCTGGAAGTCGACTACGACCTGTCAGACGTTATGTTCGTAGCCACTTCTAACAGCATGAATATTCCAGGCCCATTACTTGACCGTATGGAAGTGATTCGTCTATCTGGCTACACAGAAGATGAAAAACTCAACATTGCAAAGAACCATTTAATTGGTAAGCAAATGGAACGCAATGGGCTTAAAGCGAAGGAGTTGGAAATTACCGATTCTGCCGTTATCGGTATGATTCGATACTATACCCGTGAAGCCGGGGTTCGTAGCTTAGAGCGCGAAGTGTCGAAAGTATGCCGTAAAGCCGTGAAAGATATTTTGCTTAAGAAAAGCAAAGACAAAGTAGTCGTAACACAGGATAACCTTAAGGACTATCTTGGCGTTCAACGCTTTGACTACGGTAAAGCGGACAAAGACAATCAAATTGGCCAAGTTACAGGACTTGCTTGGACGCAGGTAGGTGGTGACTTACTGACCATTGAAACAACGTCGGTTCCGGGCAAAGGCAAAATGACATCAACGGGTTCTTTAGGTGATGTCATGCAAGAGTCTATTAAGGCTGCTATGACGGTGGTAAGAAGTCGTGCAGAAAAGCTTCGCATAAACGATGACTTCTACGAGAAACGTGATATTCACGTGCACGTACCTGAAGGTGCTACGCCGAAAGATGGCCCTAGCGCAGGTATTGCTATGTGCACTGCACTTGTCTCGTCACTTACGGGTAACCCTGTGAAGTGCGATGTAGCTATGACCGGTGAAATCACCCTACGTGGTGAGGTGCTTGCTATTGGTGGACTTAAAGAAAAACTATTAGCTGCGCATCGAGGCGGCATTAAAACTGTCGTTATTCCAAAAGATAACGAGCGTGATTTGGAAGAAATTCCAGACAACGTGAAGAAAGATTTATCAATCCATCCGGTTAAGTGGATTGATGAAGTTCTTGATATTGCACTGCAGGAACCTGTAGAAAGCGTCAAGGTGGTTAAAAAATAACTTAATCGACTGGCTACAATCCTTTGTTTTTAAAGGCGTGTAGCCGTTTTTTTGCTATAAAATTGCAATAATTGAACAAAAAATGTGCATTGCGCGAAAGAAAAACTGATTTTTTTAAAATTAGGGCTTTCAAGTCGCAAAAGTTGTGTTACCTTTAAGTGGTATTCGCTTGAAGCCTTGCCACAAAAGGGATTGCAGCGATTCATTAATAAAGTTAATTATTTGTGACTGAAGCTTGATGTTAACAATCAAGCTTGCTATAACGTTCAAGCAAAATCGTTTTGGACAAACAGTATAATAACAATCGAAGGGGATCATAATTGTGAACAAGTCTCAACTTATCGACCAAATCGCTGCTGGTGCAGACATTTCTAAAGCAGCTGCTGGCCGCGCTCTTGACGCATTCACTGACTCAGTAACTGCGGCGCTTAAAGACGGCGACCAAGTTGCACTAGTAGGCTTTGGTACTTTCTCAGTTCGCGAACGTTCAGCTCGCAGTGGCCGCAACCCACAAACTGGTGAGACTATTCAGATTTCAGCAGCGAAAGTTCCATCTTTCAAAGCTGGTAAAGCACTGAAAGACGCTTGTAACTAAGCACAAAAATTATAGAAAAAGGCGATGGCTAGTCCATCGCCTTTTTTATTTCTAAAACAAAGAATTCAATATTGGGGTCAGAGTAATGACTCTGACCCCAATATTTTAAGAGTAGAAATAACCCTACGAGGCTTGATGAGTTTTATACATGTCCTCGCAACGTTCGAACTTAACGAAAGACAGTACAAATAGTGTGTTTTGGTCGTTTATATTCGGCAGCATTGGGTTATAATCAGCGCTTATTTTATCTCGCACTCACGGATTTGTGATGGTTTGAGGTAACTGTAGTAAGCAACGGAGTTGAAGAACAATCATGCTAGAAAGAATCAGAGAAGGTTCTCAAGGCCCATGGGCGATGGCGATTATCGCGCTTATCGTTTTAAGTTTCGTATTCGCAGGTGTAGGTAGCTACCTAACATCATCAGGTACTACTGCAGTAGCTACTGTTAATGGCGAAGAAATTTCGGCACAAGAACTAGAGCGTGCATATCAGAATCAGCGTGCACAAATGGAGTCACAATACGGCGAAAGCATCGCACAGCTTTTCTCTAGTGAGCAATACCTCGCAGATTTCAGAAGAAATGTACTGGACAGACTTATTGCTGAAAAATTAATTCAGCAACAAGCGACGGGCATGGGATTGCGCGTAAGTGATAAACAAATTCGCGAAACCATAACACAAATGCCTGAATTCCAGTTTGGTGGTCAGTTCGATAACGAACGTTTCCAAGCCATTCTTCGTCAAAACGGTTTTCAAGTAGCCGATTTCCGTGATTATCTGCGCGTTCAAATGACACAAAACCAGTTGGCTGCAGCGCTAACGAATTCTTCATTTGCGTTGGACGGTGAAGTACAGCAAGCGAATGCGCTACAGCGCCAAACTCGTGATGCGAAATACGTGCTAGTGAGCTCTGATGAATTTGCCGGCTCAATTGAAGTGACAGATGCGGATGTTGAAGCTTTTTATAATAACAACATCGCCTCTTTCGATACTGACGAGCAGGTTAAACTTGCTTACGTTAAGTTAAGTGTCGATGACTTGAAAGATCGCGTTTCGGTTGATGAAGAAGCGGTTCGCACGTACTACGAAAATAACCTGGGAAGCTACGGCAAAGAAGAAGAGCGCCGTGTTTCTCATATTCTTATCGAAGCGGGCGATGATGCCGATGCAGCGAAAGCAAAAGCAGAATCATTAAAAGCAGAACTCGACAACGGTGCAGACTTTGCGGCTCTTGCAGAAGCAAACTCTGATGACACATTCTCTGCCGAAAACGGTGGTGACCTAGACTTCATTACGCCAGAAATGATGGACCCAGCGTTTGATGAAGCAGCTTTTGCTTTACAAAATGTTGGCGATGTATCCGACGTAGTTGAAACCGAGTTTGGTTTTCACATCATCAAGTTGACAGACTTAAAAGAAGCACAAGTTAAATCTTTCGATGAAGTAGCGGGTGAGATTCGCGATACGCTTCTTTATGACGCAGCTATGGAAAAGTACTTTGAGCTTCAAAATACGTTAGCTGAAATTGCGTTTGAAGTACCTGATACGTTAGAAGATGCAGCGAACGCGGTTGATTTGCCTGTGCAAGAGTCAGTGGTATTTAGTCGCAACACCGCACCCGCTGATCTAAGCTTCCCTGGTTTACTAGACGTTGCTTTCTCTTCTGAACTTATTGATGAAGGGCTTAATAGCGATATTATAGAACTAGACGACGAAACCGTTGTTGTTGCGCGTGTTATTGAGCATCAGCCTCAGCGTACTCAATCTCTTGAAGAAGTACGCGAAGGCATCGAAGCCTCTGTTAAGGCTGAAAAGTCAAAAGAAGCTGCAGAAGCTTGGGCGTTTGATATCGCACAAAAAGTGCGTGCTGGAGAAAGCGTTGAAGGCGAGCTAGCTGAAAAGTCTGTGTCTTGGGAGACAGCAGCTGCTGTTCCGAGAGCGGGCGGTACACTTGCACGTGCACTCGTTGACACGCTTTTCTCTCTTGCCCTTGAAGGCGAAGATAAAGTTGATGTTGCAACAACGGTAAACGGTGACGTTGCTGTTGTTATGCTTGAAAACGTTAACGCAGCACCAGAGCTTGAGAATGAGTTGGGTGAAAGCCTGAAGCAGCGCCTTGCTCAGGTACAAGGTCAGCGCGTTTATCAACAATATATTGATGCGCTTCGCGCAAATGCAGAAGTGACTATCTCACAGACGCTATAAGCACTGCTGCATAAAAGCTGTCGCTGCGACTAACAGTGACACCGGTAATTACAAAAAAGCCAGCCTCTTTCATAGATGCTGGCTTTTTTTACAACACAGTGATTGGCTATTTATTTGAAGTGCGTTAGTTCGTTAAGAACAGCATCAGTGTATAAAATGCCGCAATAACACCAGATAACACAAATATGTACAGAAACCCTTGCTTGCCTTGCTCCAGAGTGTATTTGTTGGCTTGTAAATAGCCAAACCAGAGTAGTGACAAAATAAGGGGTATTAAAACAATGATTTTTAACACAGTAATGCCTTTCTTTAAGTTATGTTCTAGTTATAACAACGCGCGTTGATTTAGACAAATCTTAACGAGCCAGTCCTAGTCGCCAACTCACCCATTGTCGCCTTCCTTGTTATCACCCTTTATTATTTTTAGCTTCAGGTTACTTTGTCCGCTGTCATGGCATTGTCGTAAATCTGTTATTGCCGTGTCACTTTACATTTGTGTAATAGACTCACGTTTCATAAAGGTTTCTTATGCATGTCAATTCAGCCTTTACCTTCCATAGCGCCAGCTCGCAGTATTTATTTTGCCGAAGTGCTTATGGCAAGAGCGTCGATTACCCCACAGGACGCTGGTTGCCAAAGTTACCTGATATACAAGCTCGAAAAGCTCGGTTTCTTTTGTGAAAAATACACAATTAATGGTGTGAGCAACCTCATCGCCAGGTGGGGGAAGGGCCCGAATCACTTTGCATTTAGCGGCCATACTGATGTAGTGCCCCCAGGTCCTCTTGATAAGTGGAAGTCACCGCCTTTTAGTCCCGTAATTAGCAAAAATAAATTATATGGACGTGGTGCTGCCGATATGAAAACAGGCATCGCAGCCATGCTAGCGGCCACAGAGCGAACCATTACCTCGTTAGATAAGGAAAAGGTCTCTTTCTGGTGGCTAATCACCAGTGATGAAGAAGGGGAGGCGGAGTGGGGCTCTAAATGGATAGCTGAGTATTTGGCATCTAAAAATGTCCAGCTTGATATGTGCCTAGTCGGTGAACCTTCTGCATCTGCATCAACCGGCGATACGATTAAGATTGGACGCAGAGGCTCACTTTCCGGCACTATCCATATTGCAGGAAAACAAGGTCACGTGGCTTATCCAAAGACAGCGGTAAATGCTATCCACAAAGCGAGTAACGTGATTAATGCGCTAACACAGCACCCATTTGACGAGGGGAGTGATGATTTCCCTGGTACTTCGCTTCAAATAACACATATGGACACGGGAGGCTTCACTGATAACATAGTGCCTAGTGCTGTTCGTATAGAGTTTAATGTCAGATATTCGTGGCAGTTTAATCAAAACAGTTTATCGGTATTGCTGCGCAGTATTATCAATAGCATTGATACAGAAGCCGAAGTTAGCTTTTCAAGACCCTGTGAAGCTTACTTGAGCAAGCCTAACAGTAATGCGGAGCACTGCTTAATTGCCTGCGTAGAAAAAGCGATAAAGGGCGCTACAGGGCGTTACCCTGTTATCAGTACATCTGGTGGTACTTCTGACGGGCGTTTTTTTGCTAGTGAGCACACACAAGTGGTTGAAGTGGGTGTGCCAAACACCACCATTCACCAAATAAACGAACACATTCATGTGTCTGATTTGCTCACTCTTGAAGATATTTATACCGACATTCTTAAGTATGTCGGCGAGCGATAACGACTTCTGAAATTTTCAGTAAAGCGGAAGGCCGTAAAATGAGAAAGGGAGCGTTTGTCAGAAGCTCCCTCTTCGCTTAGGCTGTGGCTTTAAGCTGAATATCGGTTAGATAGCGTTTGCGCTTTTTCTCAGTAAGTGTTTGCATGTCAACCACCACCAGTCCGTCGATACAGTCGTTAAAATCTGGGTCGACATTAAAGCCTAAAAATGCCACCCCGCCGTCTTTAGCCACTTCAGAATACTGCTTATACAGCGTTGGTACGTTTACGCCCATGTTAGCCAGTAAATGCTTTAGCTGCGTAAATTCTGCCTTGTAATCGTTACCTGTAAATTGATGTAACGCGTCGTTCGCCATTTGATAAGGTCGCTTGCAGGTCGCTTCGCCAAACTTGGCAGGAAAGTACGTGGAATAGAATTGTACCAATAAATCTTTAGCGGGTTCAGGGTAGGCATTACTGAGTGACACCGCACCAAACAGATAGCGATACTTTGGGTAGCGGCTTAAAAATGCCCCGATACCAAACCACAAATAATCTAAACTACGCTTTCCCCAATAGCGAGGCTGGACAAAGCTTCGCCCTAGCTCTAAGCCTTCTTTGAAGAGTTTATCGTTGTCCTTACCGTAATTAAATAAGGTCGCAGAGTAGAGCCCGGTAGGGTGGTTTGGCGCTGTCAAAAGCTCAGCATCGCCAAAGCGGTAGGCGCCCACAATTTCTAAATCGTTGTCATCCCAAAGTACAAGGTGATAATAGTGGGAGTCGTATTGATCGATGTCTCTACGCTTGTTGGTACCTTCGCCCACGGCTCGAAACGCCACTTCGCGCAGGCGGCCAATCTCTCGCATAATCGGTGAACAGCTTTTGTGTTGGTATAGGTAAATAGATTTTCCGTCGCCAGTTTCACCTAAATGTTCGCAGTCTCGCATAGCGCGGGCCAGTTCTTTTCTGTCTTCTGGCATGGCAATAGAAGCCTGGGTTTCAAATACGCCTTTCTTGTTACTGCCAATGCGATACAAGTGGCGCTTAAACAGCTTTACCTGCTCTTTTAACGGTATATTGGTTTGCTGGTACGCTTCAAATGGAATAAGTTCGCCAATGCGCATAGGTAAATGCTTCTTACGCTGTTTGAACATCTCTTTAACGAGCAGCGCGGTGGCTAATGGCTTGTACACCATGGACACGCCGTAAAAAAGCGGGCTATTTTTCGCGTCTATATAAACCGGCAATATCGGTGCTTTTGCTTGCTTTGCAATGCGTAAAAAACCCGTGTGCCATCTGGTGTCGCGAACACCTTGTGGGCGTAATCGAGAAACTTCACCGGCAGGAAAAATCAGTATGGCGCCGTCGCTGTTAAGGTGTTTTTGAATTGCCGATAAATGCTGTTTTGGTGTGCCTCCCTGCATATTGTTTACAGGTAACAGCATATCGTGAAGCGGTTCAATGGCCATAAGCATTTCATTGGCGACCACTTTCAAGTCGTGACGTACTTCACTAACCAGCTTTATAAGCGCAAGTGCGTCGAGTGAGCCAATCGGATGGTTAGCAATAATCACCACTCTACCTTCACTTGGAATGCGCTCTTTTTCTACATCGCGCGTGGAGTAGCTGATATTAAAATATTCAAGCACTTGCTCTACGAAATCGATATCTTCGTAATGCGGATAGGTTTCACCAAATTCGGTAATTTCACGTTCGTGAAGAAGGTGCCTTAATACGAAAGACAGCGACTTAAATAGAATGGGGTTATTTGCTACTTGAGGGTAATGCTTGTTCAGTACGTCGTTTACAGTAAACATAGAACCTGTTTCTCTTCCGGTTTTGGCGAACAATAGCAGGGCAATGTGACGCTTTTCACACAGTTTCATGGCAGTTATTTGACAGTGTTAAAAAGTTGTAACTATGACCTGCTGACCAATCTATGAGGCACAGGTCAGCAGGCCCTAACCTTGATGGACGGGGTTGGAATTCACCTGTTGCTTGGTGAGTAGCAAAAGTCAGGGGCCGTTACAGCCCCATTTGTGTAATGTCAGCTATGCTGCTTCTGAGCGAGAGGTTTTGGTTGTAATTGGTGTTACGGTGGCTGACTCTAATGAATCAAGGTAATGAATAAGAGATAAGTTACCGTTCACGTCTTCTGACAATGCACTGCAGTTTTCTATCCAGTCCCCATCATTAATGTAGTGAATGCCGTTTTCAAAGCTGCTTTCAGGGTGATGAATATGGCCACACACAACACCGTCGAGCCCCATTTCATCGGCGCGCCTGCAGCATGCTTCTCGATAACGGGCGATGGCTTCATTCGCTCCCTTAATGTGTTTTTTAATATAGCCCGCAAGTGACCAATATTCTCGCTTGCGCCACGCGCGTAGGCGATTAAACTCTCTATTTAGAAAAAGCAAAAGGTCGTAACCTTTATCGCCAATCCACGCATGGAATTTGCCCATAGTTACATCGCCATCGAACTGATCGCCATGTAAGACTAAATAACGCTTCCCTTGTGCTGTGGTGTGAACCAACTCTCGTTCTATTTCTATATCACCGAATGCCATACCAGAATAAGACTGAATTGGTTCATCGTGGTTGCCGGGTAAGTACACCACACGCGTGCCGTCTTGGCTCATTTGCATGAATTTGTGCATGACTTGATTGTGCGCCTGTGGCCAGCGAAATTGCTTGGTCATTTGCCACATGTCAACGATATCTCCCACCAAATAGAGGGTGTCTACGGTTATGCTATCCAGAAAGGAAAGTAAGTATTCAGCTTTGCAGTCGCGATTTCCTAAATGGATATCAGAAAGCCAAAGTGTTCGATAGTGTGTCTTTTTCATAGCGGTTTCCCAAAGCGATGCCTTGGATCGCCACTATAGGTTTGCAAATTGACACTACCGTGACGCTTGCTTGACCATTGTGTTACAGCAACACAAATACGCGCTACAACCCCAACTTATTCGCCACGTCTAAAAGCTTCTCTCTCATCCATACATTCACTAAGTCTTCATCGGCGTGTTTGTGCCAGTACATGTGCACGGGGAGTGGGGGGACGTCAAATGGAAGGGGCAGAATTTCGATATCGAATTTATTACTGAATTGTTGGGCGAATCGCGTTGGCATGGTCAGCAAAAGATCGCATTGGCTAACTACGTTAACGGCGGCAAAGTAGTGTTCACACTGCAATGCGATGTTGCGATGTAAATTGTGCTGAGCAAGGGCTAGATCTACCGTATCTAATTTAGAGTCTTTTAAAGATACAAGCGCATGCTGTGCAACTGAGTAGCTCTTGATACTCGGGTTATCTACGTAGCTATTGCTAGGCGCGCATACCACGACAAACGTTTCTTCGCAGATTAACTGTGAACGAATGTCACGGCTGGTGGGAACTAATGCGTCAATTACGATATCAAGCTCTTTGGCGGCTAACGAGGGAGCAAGCTCGGGCCAGGTAACCTGTCTGCTATTCACCGTGATATTGGGAGTATGTTTAACAAGCTGAGGAATAAGCACGGGAAAAAATATAGATTCTAAAATATCTCTTAAGCCAAGGTTCACCTGACGGGGTTTATCACTTATATCAAAGCCCACTTTACCTTTTAACGTACTTTCAAGGGTTTCTATTGATTTCACAACCGATGCAATAATGCCTTGGCAAAATGGGGTAGGCACGACTTGTCGTCCATGACGAATAAACAGCGGATCATCAAATTTCTCTCGCAGACGACCTAAGGCGTGACTCACCGCAGGCTGAGTGATATGCAGTGCGTTGGCGGCTTTCGTAATGCTGCCCTGATCGTAGACCGCGCGCAGCACAACAAACAAATTTAGGTCTAATTTTCCATGCATATCATTTATGGGTTTCCATAATAAGGCATCATTTTTATTTATTATTAAACAGAGTACACTGGCTTAAATGTTAATAAAAGGTTTCTTTTATAGAGGCTTCTTTTGTAAGGGGCGTGTGCATGCAGGCATCTGTACTTACCGAGGTGTTGTTACCTCTAGCGTTGGCATTTGTTATGTTTGGTATGGGGCTAACGCTAACCCTTGCAGACTTTGCCCGACTACTTAAAGCACCTAAAGCAGTAATAACGGGTTTTATAGGGCAAATTATATTGCTGCCTATGTTGGCGCTAGGACTGTGCTTTGTTTTTGGTCTACCCGATTATATTGCGGTTGGTGTCATGGTTTTAGCGGCATGCCCAGGCGGCACGACCAGTAATTTAATCAGCCACATTGCAAAAGCAAATCTGGCCCTTTCAGTAAGCTTAACCGCTATTTCTACCATCGCTTGCGTTTTCTCAACGCCCTTTATCATTCAAGTTGCTCTTGATTACTTTGTAAAAGAAAACGCGCCAGACTTTTCTATTATTCAAACAGTGATCGGGCTGGTTGGTATATCAATTGTACCGGTCATTTTAGGCATGACCATTCGTCGCTTTAACAGCAGGTTTGCCACTAAAACTGAAAGCTTCTTCCGGCAGTTTTCTATGTACTTCATGTTGCTTATGATTGTGGGCGTGCTGGTTTCAGAAAGAAACAATTTAGCCGCGTCCTTTGAAAGCGCGTTTTTGGTTTGCTTAACGTTAAATTTATCATCGGTATTGTTAGGACTCGGGCTTGCTAAACTTTCAAACCTAGCATTTAAAGACTCGCTCACGCTGGCCATTGAAATAGGCGTGCAAAACGCGGCGCTTGCAATGCTGATATGTATTACCTTTTTAGATGCGCCTGATTACGCGATTGCACCTGGTGTATATGGCGTAGCAATGTACATCGGGCCCGCACTATTGGCCCTGTGGGCAAAACGAAAAATGCGTAACGAACAGCCATCAGTGTCACTGCAAAAGACGGAATCAGTTTGATTGGATTGATAAGGCGGTCAATTCGAGAGAATAGTGAAGTACTGATTAGCGCTTAACACAATAAAGCGCAACTAAACATAAACGCCGATACAAGAATAATGAAACAAGAACAGTTAGGAAACACATCATGCGCGTATTGATTACCGGTGGCGCTACCGGCTTAGGTCAGGCCATTGCCCTTAAGTGGGCGGAAAAGTGGGCAGGCAAAGACGAGGGGTTAGATATTTGCATTGCCGATATTAACCAAGAAAGAGGCGATGAAACAGTAAATACGCTATCCGCCCAAGGTGCCAATGCGTTTTACATCCATTGCGATATAACCTCTGAAAATGATGTTCAAACGTTAGCGAACACCTTGGAAACTCGCTGGGGCGGTGTTGACACTGTGTTTAACAATGCGGGTGTTGCTTCTGGTGGCAGCCTTTTAGATGAGAGCATTGAGCAATGGCAGTGGGTGTTTGATATTAATGTGTTAGGCATGGTGAGAGTCAGTCGTGCACTCTTACCGTTAATGCGAGAGCAGGGCGGTGGCTATTTCATTAATATTGCATCGCAAGCGGGGCTAACGCCTATTCCTTATATGGGAAGTTATAACGCGGTTAAAGCTGCAGTCGTGTCGTTTTCTGAAACCATGAAGTTGGAATTAGCACCTGACAATATTGACGTTAGTGTAGTTTGTCCAAGCTTCTTCAAAACGAATTTAGATGAGTCGATGCGAAGCAGCAACCCAGCGTCGCACAAAATGCTCAATAAGTTCTTTGCCAAAGCAGACATGACGAAAGAAGACGTGGCTGAGTCCATATTTCAGCAAGTCGATAAAAAGCAGTTTCTTATTCTTACCCATAAACTGGGTAAACGCGCTTTCCTGTTAAAGAAGCTGCTGCCAACCCAGCGTTATATCAAAAATATGCTCAATCAAACGAAGATGATGAAGCGTGCAATGGAAAAGCAAATTTAAAGCAAATTTAAAGCAAAATTAGGTAAAACGGAAACGCGCTCACCTGTGTTTGTCGCCAAGCTATCTGAAGATAATTGTCGAGCGGCTCTTGTACAGGCACAAACAGAAGTATCTTCTAGCCAAAGATTGTGAGTTAGCACTTTGAATAGGCCCTTTGAAACAGAATTACAAGAAGATTGAGATATGCAACAACAGGTCGTAGATAAAGCTGACAGCGTACGTGCAGGCGAAGAGCTAGACGTGAGCGCTGTGCACAATTGGCTTAAGGAAAATATTAGTGCCTCCAGTCCATCATTGAAGGCCATGATACAAAGTAGCGATAGCTTGCCTCAAGTCACCCAGTATTCTGGGGGCGCTTCTAATTGGACGTACTGCTTGGACTATCAAGGCAGTAAACAAAACCAGAGCGAACAAACGTCGTTAATTTTGCGTCGGGCACCGGCAGGTACTAAAGCCAAAGGGGCTCACGATATGGGGCGGGAGTTTCGATTACAGCATGCGTTAAAGCCTGTTTACCGCTATGTGCCAGAAATGCTTGGACTTTGTGAAGACGAGAGCGTTATAGGCACAGAGTTTTACGTAATGGAGAAGTTTACCGGCGTTATACCACGTAAGAACTTACCCAAAGGCTTAAACACGTCTGAGCAGCAAACCAAACAACTCTGCACTAATGTACTTGATAGCTTAATCGAGCTTCATAAAGTGGATTATAAGAAAGCGGGGCTTGAGCACTTAGGTAAAGGTGCTGGCTACATAGAACGCCAAATAAGCGGGTGGAGTGAACGCTATAGTAAAGCAAAAACCTGGAATGTCCCCTCGGGTAAAAAAATAATGCGCTGGTTAGAAAACCACATGCCCGCTAATGAACGCATTTGTATTACCCACAATGACTTCCGATTCGACAACGTGGTGTTAAAGCCAGATAACTATACGCAAATTATTGGTGTGTTGGACTGGGAACTCGCTACTTTGGGCGACCCGCTTATGGACTTAGGCAATACCTTGGCGTATTGGGTACAAGCTGATGATGACTTTTTGGCTCAATCAACGCGTCGCCAACCTACTCACTTACCCGGTATGCTAACTCGCAAGCAGGTGGTTGCGTACTACTGCAAAGAGATGGAAATAGATGTAGATGATTTTACCTTTTACGAGGTGTACGGACTTTTCCGTTTAGCCGGTATTGCCCAGCAAATCTACTATCGCTATCACCACAAGCAAACCAATACCCCAGCATTCAAAAACTTTTGGATCTTTATTCATTACTTAATGTGGTGTTGTAATAAGGCCATCAAAGCATCAGGAAAACGATAATGACAACAAGACGCAATATTCTGATCACAGGCGCAAGTTCAGGCCTAGGCAAGGGAATGGCGATTGAGTTTGCCAAACAGGGGTGTAACTTAGCCTTATGCGCAAGGCGCTTTGAGAACCTAGAAAAACTGAAAGAAGAACTACTTTCAATTAATCCAAACATTGACGTGTATATTCGCTCGCTGGATGTCAATGATCACGATGCAGTTTTTGAAGTATTCGACGCATTCAAAGCCGACATGGGGACCCTTGACAGAGTCATTGTGAACGCAGGAATGGGCAAGGGCGCGTCTATTGGAACAGGGTATTTCCACGCTAATAAGCAAACGGCGGTGACTAATTTTGTGTCGGCGCTAGCACAATGTGAAGCGGCAATGGCTATCTTTAGGGCGCAAAATAGTGGTCATCTTGTGACGATTTCATCTATAAGCGCGGTGCGCGGCTTTAGGCGCGCCATGACTGTATACGCAGCAACAAAAGCAGGGCTTACATCAATGACCGAAGGCATTCGAATGGATGTAATGAATACGCCAATTAACGTCACCTGTATTCACCCCGGTTTTATTCGCAGCGAAATAAACGAAAAGGTGGAAAAAGTACCGTTTATTGTCGATACCGATGTGGGCTGTCGCGCGATGGTCAATGCAATCAATAAAGAAAAAGCGAATGCGTTTGTGCCAAGCTGGCCTTGGGCCATCCTTCACTGGATCATGCGTATTGCACCTGCAAGCTCAATAAGAAAAATGAGCTGATAAGCGGATAGCTGAGGTGTGAACACACCGCAAAGACTTTTTATCTAGTGACAAAGCTCGCCTAGTGGTGGGCTTTATGCCTTTAAGTCTAAACTTGCAATCAGTAACCCATGCTAGTTAGCGTCAATAACAGATACAAAAAAAGCGCCGAAGGGCGCTTTTTTAACTACTAATCGTAAAGATTAACCTAGTGCTTTGATTTGTGCAGCTAGACGGCTCTTATGACGAGCAGCTTTGTTCTTGTGAATCAAGCCTTTAGTAGCCATTCTGTCAAGTACTGGAGTAGCAGCAGTAAGTGCAGCTTGTGCCGCTTCTTTGTCACCGCTTGCAATTGCAGCGATAACTTTCTTGATGCTTGTACGAGTCATTGAACGACGGCTAGCGTTGTGCTGACGACGCTTTTCGGCTTGGATTGCACGCTTCTTAGCAGACTTAATGTTAGCCAAGGTGTAACTCCCAAAATAAATTCATGTCAAAAACGAGGGTGCGGATTGTGCCTACCAAACGCCCAAATGTCAAACGATTTAAAACTTAAATCGTTCCGCGTTAAAACGCGCAAGCTATTGAACACAAAGTATGCTCAACACGTTGCACATTCTTTGCGACATTTCTCTGCGACATTTTTTGAAAGAGATTCGTAGTGATATTCTTTCAAGACATTTTAGCGAAGGACATGCATAAACGACAGCACCCCATACCGGGCGCGGATTATAACAAGAAAGTTGTTAAAGATGCACAACTATTTTGAAGAAATCGTTTCGTCTGCGATAGCCTTTAGTTATTATGGCTCGCTTGCAACCTAGCGTTGCCGCTTTGCGGTTAGCAGACGCCTTTGACTATCTTTCAAATGGCTGATGCTATTCAGCCTATTCTTTACCTCTTATTGGAAGTGTGACGTGTCACGGAAGTTAATAAAATCTGGTCTTATCGTCAGTATTATGACCTTGGTCTCGCGAGTATTAGGCTTGGTACGTGATGTTGTTGTTGCCAAGCTTATGGGCGATGGAGCAGCCGCTGACGTATTTTTCTTTGCTAACAAAATTCCTAATTTTCTTCGTCGTCTATTCGCTGAAGGTGCATTTGCACAAGCGTTTATTCCGGTATTAACCGAAGTCCACGAGAACGACGATAAAAAGCAGCTTAGAGAGTTCGTTGCAAAAGTCAGCGGTACATTAGGCGCTATTGTTTTTGTAGTTTCTATCATAGGGGTAATAGCATCTCCTGTTTTGGCGGCTTTATTTGGTACAGGCTGGTTTGTGGCGTGGCTCGAAGGGGACGAGGCCGGAGATAAGTTTGTGCTCGCGTCGACCATGTTAAAAATTACCTTTCCTTATTTGGCGTTTATCTCTCTGACCGGGTTGGCAGGGGCGATACTCAATACGCTCAATAAGTTTGCGGTTGCTGCCTTCACCCCTGTTTTACTTAACGTATGCATTATTGCATGCGCAATATACTTAGCACCTACGCTGGAGCAACCCGCATACGCGCTAGCGTGGGGTGTGTTTATCGGCGGTATTGTACAGTTCTTGTTTCAACTACCGTTTTTGTTCAGGGCAGGGCTCTTGGTAAAGCCAAAGTGGGGCTGGCATGACGAAAACGTGGTAAAAGTACGCACCCTGATGATCCCAGCCTTATTCGGTGTGTCAGTAGGGCAAATCAATTTGTTGTTTGATACCTTCATCGCCAGCTTTTTAGTTACCGGTTCTATTAGCTGGTTATACTATTCAGACAGGCTGCTTGAATTTCCCCTAGGGTTGTTTGGTATTGCCATCGCAACAGTCATTTTACCTACGCTATCCCGAAACCACGTTAGTAATAACCCCAAAGCGTTTGCTGCGAATATCGATTGGGCGTTTCGCATGGTGTGTTTATTAGGCATACCTGCTGCAGTGGGGCTTGGCGTGATGGCAAGGCCTATTTTGACCGTTATTTTTCAGCGCGGCGCGTTTACTGCAGAAACCGCCATTATGGCGTCTTACTCGCTTACCGCGTACTCGTTTGGCTTGCTCAGCTTTATGCTGGTAAAAATTCTCGCGCCAGGGTTTTACTCCCGCCAAGACACCAAGACGCCAGTGAAATTTGGTATTTGGTGTATGGTCGCAAACATGGTGTTTAACCTTATTTTAGCGATTCCGTTTGGTTATGTAGGGCTTGCTGTCGCTACCAGTATGTCAGCTACGCTTAACGCCGCTTTGCTTTATATTACGCTGCATAAAGAAGGTGTATTTGCGTTAAGCCGCACATCGGTTTTGTTTATTGCCCGTGTGGTTATTGCAAGTGCTGCCATGGGCGGGCTTATTTATTATCGCGATCAAGGCTTAGGTTTCTTTGAATTGTCTCTTTCCGCCCAAATGGTAGAGGTAGGAATAACCATTTCGCTGTCGGTTATATTGTTTGTGACCACCATGGTGGTGCTGGGCATGCGACCCAGACATTTCAGAAGCGGCGGCGATTAGTATTCAATAGATGCGAAATAGCGCATGGAGCCAGAATGGCCCGTGTGCTTGGTATTGTGCTCGCGGTCGGCTATAATCGCGAGCTTTGATTTTCTAGCAGTTAAAAGGTAGTGGCTAACAGTGGAATTTATCCGCGGGCTAAACAATGTAAAACCGCACCATAAAGGGTGTGTGCTCACTATTGGCAAGTTCGACGGCGTACACCGTGGTCATCAAGCTGTGTTGGCTAACGTGCTTGAAAAAGCGAAATCGCTATCACTTCCTGCCACCGTAATGGTGTTCGAACCTCAGCCTGAAGAAGTCTTTATGCCTGATAAAGCACCAGCGCGTATAAGCCCTCTTCGCGAAAAGTACGAGTTGCTGCGCCAACAAGGTGTCGACAGACTGCTTGCTGTGCGATTTAACGCGGAGTTTGCTAAGCAAAGTGCCGATACCTTCGTTCACGATTTATTGGTGGACAAACTGGGTGTTAAATTTCTTGTTGTTGGCGACGATTTCCGTTTTGGCAATGGCCGCAAAGGGGATTTCGAAATGCTCGAGGCGGCAGGTCGCCAATACGGTTTCGAAGTAGTAAGCACCCACAGTTTTACCATGCATGCCCATCGAATAAGCTCTACCGCGGTGCGAGAAGCGTTGGCTGACAGCGACTTCGGTTTGTCTACCGAAATGCTAGGGCGCCCGTTTGCTATTCACGGTAGGGTGGTTCACGGCGAGAAAAAAGGTCGCACCATTGGTTTTCCCACCGCGAATGTCATGCTAAAACGTCAAAAAACGCCAATTCACGGCGTGTTCGCAGTTCGTGTCGACGTAGATGGAAAACACTATAACGGCGTTGCGAACATTGGTACCCGTCCTACTGTTAACGGGGTAAGAAACCAGTTAGAAGTCCATATTTTTGATTTGTCATCTGACCTTTACGGCAAGCCCATTACGGTGTTTCCGATGGCAAAAATAAGAGATGAAATTAAATTTGATTCTTTTGAGGCGTTGAAAGATCAAATTCAAGCAGATGCAGCACAAGCGCGTCTGTTATTAGCATAGTTAAACGTGATAAAGTCACGAAAAGTTTTGCGCGTATCAGTTTTATTGAGCTCGATTTTTTAAACGTGGATCCTTGTTCGCGAAACGCGTAAGTAAGTCACTGTGCTAGAACCTATAACGTCAGCCTTGCGCTAGTAAGAACGACACACAGTTTTACGTTGAACCTTTTACATTCAGCGTTTTAATTTGAACATCGCAAAATGAATATCGCCTTCACAATGTGTTAGTGCATTGGGTGAAAATTAAGGTAACCGGATAATACAATTTTATGAGTGATTACAAAGCCACACTGAACCTTCCAGAAACTGCGTTCCCGATGCGCGGTAACCTTGCTCAGCGCGAGCCGAAAATGCTTAAAGACTGGCAGGAAAAAGGGGTATACAGCAAAATTCGTGAAGCGAAAAAAGGCAAAAAGCCATTTATTCTTCATGATGGCCCTCCTTATGCGAATGGCGATATTCACATTGGTCACGCGGTTAACAAAATTCTTAAAGACATTATTGTAAAGTCGAAAAACCTCTCTGACTTCGATTCTCCGTACGTTCCCGGATGGGACTGTCACGGTTTGCCGATTGAATTGATGGTAGAAAAGAAAGTTGGTAAGCCAGGTAAGAAAGTTACGGCGGCTGAATTTCGCCAGAAGTGTCGCGAATACGCACAAAAGCAAATTGACGGCCAAATGGCTGATTTTAAACGCTTAGGTGTGTTTGGTGAATGGGATAACCCATACAAAACGATGGACTTCAAATCTGAAGCCGACATCATTCGTGCATTAAGTAAAATTGTAGACTCTGGTCACTTAGAAAAGGGCTTCAAACCTGTTCACTGGTGTACAGATTGTGGTTCGGCACTTGCTGAAGCAGAAGTTGAATACAAAGACAAAGTATCACCTGCTATCGACGTTAAGTTCCCAGTAGCTGATGTGGCTGCTATTGCAGAAGCGTTTGGTGTGTCTGAAGGTGATTTAACCACACACAAAGCAGGTGTAGTTATTTGGACTACCACACCGTGGACACTGCCAGCCAACCGTGCAATCAGCTTACACCCAGAGCTTACCTATGCGATTGTTGAAGTTCAGCCTTCAAATGAATGGCTAGTGGTAGCGCAGGACCTGCTTGAAAGCTGCATGAACCGTTACGGCGTTGAAGATTTCCGCGAAGTGGCAACCTGTACTGGTGCTGCGCTTGATAAGCTTAAAGTTAATCACCCATTCTTAGACCTTGAAGTTCCGTTAATTCTAGGCGACCACGTTACGACTGAGTCTGGTACAGGTTGTGTACACACAGCGCCAGCCCATGGTGTTGACGACTTTAACGTGGGCAAGCAATACGATATCGAAGTGTACAATCCGGTAGGTAACAATGGCGTGTATCTTGAAAACACACCGCTGTTCGCAGGGCAGTTTGTATTTAAAGCCAACGATGAAATTATCGAAACGGTCAAAGAGAAGGGTAACCTTGTCCTAAACGTAAAATACGAGCACAGCTACCCGCATTGTTGGCGCCACAAAACGCCAATCATTTTCCGCGCTACGCCTCAGTGGTTTGTCAGCATGGATAAAAAAGGCCTTCGCGCAGAATCACTTGAACAAATTAAGCAAACCAAATGGATCCCAGACTGGGGCCAAAACCGCATTGAGAAGATGGTTGAAGGTCGTCCAGACTGGTGTATCTCACGTCAACGTACGTGGGGCGTGCCTATTCCTTTGTATGTGCACAAACTTACCGGTGAAATCCACCCAGAGTCTGCGGCGTTAATGGAAAAAGTGGCACTGGAAGTTGAAGCTAAAGGTATTCAAGCGTGGTGGGATCTCGATGATGCAGCCCTGCTTGGTAGCGAATTAGACAACTATGAAAAAGTGACAGATACCCTAGACGTTTGGTTTGACTCAGGCGTGACGCATTACTTCGTTGTAGACCGTCGCGATGATATCCCGGCCTCTGCCGATTTATATCTTGAAGGTTCAGACCAACACCGCGGTTGGTTTATGTCTTCGCTTATGTCATCAACTGCCATGCACGGTCACGCGCCTTATAAAGAAGTGCTAACACACGGCTTTACGGTAGATGCCCACGGCAGAAAAATGTCGAAGTCGGTAGGTAACGTTGTGGCGCCTCAGGAAGTGACCAACAAATTAGGCGCAGACATCCTTCGTCTATGGGTAGCTTCTACTGACTATCGCGGCGAGATTGCGGTATCGGATGAAATCTTAAAGCGTGCTGCAGATGGCTACCGCCGCGTACGTAACACTGCACGCTTCTTGCTAGCGAACCTGAATGGTTTCGCTGTTGAAGATGCGGTTGCAGAAGAAGATATGGTCGCGCTTGACCGCTGGATTGTTGCTCGTGCTAAGGCACTTCAAGAAGAGCTTATCGAAGCGTATGACAACTACGACTTGCTGGTAGTGTCACAGAAGCTTACGCACTTCTGCTCAATTGAGCTGGGCTCATTCTATTTAGACGTGATTAAAGACCGCCAGTACACAGCTAAAGCAGATGGGCTAGCCCGTCGTTCATGCCAAACGGCCATGTATCATATCATTGAAGCATTGGTTCGCTGGATGGCGCCTATTACCAGTTTTACTGCTCAAGAAATCTGGGAAACGTTACCAGGTGAGCGCAGCGAGTTTGTATTCACTGAAACCTGGTACGAAGGGTTTAATAACTTCACGCAAAGTGACACGTTTAACGATGCCCTATGGCATCAAGTGCTAAGCGTAAAAGACGCGGCAAACCAAGCGATGGAACAGGCGCGTAAAGATGGCGAGCTAGGTGGCTCACTAGAAGCGAGCATTTCGCTTTATGCTACCGAGTCGTTGTACAACGTACTCGCAAAACTTGAAGACGAGCTACGCTTCGTACTTATTACGTCAGGCGTTACGCTAACGAAAGTTGACGGTGCACCGTCTGATGCGAAAGCTACAGACGTAGAAGGTTTATGGTTGAGCGTTAATAAAGCAAGCGGTGAAAAGTGTGTTCGCTGCTGGCATCACCGTGAAGATGTGGGCTCACATGAAGGTCACGAAGAGCTTTGTGGTCGCTGTGTGACAAACATTGACGGTGATGGAGAAGAGCGCCACTATGCTTAAGCTTTTTCGCGAAACAGGCTTGCGTTTTTTGTGGATAAGCGCAATTGCGTTTATCCTCGACCAATGGAGTAAGTACACGGTTATCGACAGCATGTCCTTGTATCAGTCGATACAGGTATTGCCGTTTTTTAACTTTACTTACGTACACAATTACGGCGCCGCATTTAGCTTTTTAGAAAATGCAGGTGGCTGGCAGCGCTGGTTCTTCACTGCCATTGCTGTTGTAGTAAGTGTAGTGATTTTGTGGTGGCTGAAGCAGTCACCCCGTTCGCAAAAAATGCTGCCCGTTGCGTTTGCCTTTATTCTAGGTGGTGCATTAGGTAACGTTTACGACCGTTTAGTCCATGGTTATGTCATCGACTTCTTAGATTTTTACGTAAACAATTACCACTGGCCAGCGTTTAACATTGCTGACAGCGCAATATTTATAGGCGCGGCTTTACTTATTATCGACATGTTTAAAAATGGCGATAAAAAAAGCGAAGGCAACGGTGCAGACGCGCAAACAAGCGCGGCAGACAGTAGCGAAACCATTAAGTAGTATTCGGAAAGGTTATGACAGACTCATTGATAATTGGTGCTGACAACGAAGTTATTCTTCACTTTGATTTAAAGCTAGAAGATGGTTCTGCCGCTGACAGTACTCGTGTAAACAACAAACCTGCCAAAATGGTGATGGGTGACGGTAGCCTTACGCCGAATTTTGAAGCGTGTTTACTTGGGCTTAAGAAAGGTGACAAAAAGTCATTTAAATTAGGCCCTGAAGATGCATTCGGCCAGTCTGATCCGAATAATATTCACTATATGGATAGAAGCCGCTTTGGTGCAGACTTGCAAGTTGAGGAAGGCATGATTTTAGCCTTTGCTCAGCCTGATGGTTCAGAGATTCCGGGGATTATTCGAAGTGCTGCTGGAGACTCTGTTACTGTAGACTTTAATCACCCGCTAGCAGGGCAAACGGTTATCTTTGACGTTGAAATTATTGATGTTAAACCTGGCGTGTCAGCACAAGGTGGAAACTAGTTATGCAAATTCATTTAGCTAACCCTCGTGGCTTCTGCGCGGGCGTTGATAGAGCTATCACCATCGTTGAACGCGCGCTTGAAATGTTCGAGCCGCCCATTTATGTACGCCACGAAGTGGTACACAATAAATTTGTGGTAGATGGGCTACGTGAGCGTGGTGCGCTATTTGTTGATGAGCTTCACGAAGTACCAGACGACAGCATAGTAATATTTTCTGCCCATGGCGTATCGCAAGCGGTAAGAAAAGAAGCGGAAAATCGCGGTTTAAAGGTCTTTGATGCCACGTGCCCCTTAGTGACGAAAGTACATATGGAAGTTACCCGCGCTAGCAAAACGGGCACTGAATGTATCTTGATTGGTCATGCTGGTCACCCTGAAGTAGAGGGCACCATGGGGCAGTACAGCAATGAAGATGGCGGTATTTATTTAGTTGAATCTGAAGCTGATGTGGCAACGCTTGAAGTTAAAGATCCGACCAACCTTTATTATTGCAGCCAAACTACGCTGTCTGTTGATGATACCGCCGATGTTATTGATGCACTTCGCGCTAAGTTCCCCAAAATCAATGGTCCGAGAAAAGACGACATTTGCTATGCCACGCAGAATCGCCAAGACGCGGTGCGCGACCTAGCCCAAGATTGTCAGGTTTTACTGGTTGTTGGGGCACAGAATAGCTCAAACTCGAACCGTCTTCGCGAGTTGGCTGAAAAAATTGGCGCAAAAGCGTATTTGATTGCTGACGCTAATTGCATTCAAGAGGAATGGCTAGAAGGTGTAGAGCATATTGGCGTTACTGCAGGCGCGTCTGCACCGGAAGTGTTAGTGCAAGGTGTGGTAAACAAGCTCAAAGCGTGGGGTGCTGTTTCAGCTTCTGAGCGTGCTGGACGCGAAGAAAATGTGGAATTTGCAGTACCTAAAGAGCTGCGTGTTAAACAGGTCGTTTAATTTATCCGCACTATCAAAATAAAAAAACACCGCACTTAGTTGCGGTGTTTTTTTATGCTTTTGTCTACTGGAAATTCAACAAGTTGCGAATGGATAATAATACCTTTAGAACTGGGTATTTTAACATGAACAGGCTACACCGTTCGGCTTTAAGGTAGCACCTTTTGTGCCGTAAACGTACATTGTAAAGCGGTGTTATAGCACGCTAACCATTTAGAGCCTGTTACTTTAAAGATAAAATGGTTGAACAGTCTGCCTTGTACTTGCTTGCTAGAGCAGGTCACAGAAAATTATACGTTTTAATAACCATTGATACCCAGTGTTATACGCTTTTGTCTTACTATACTACATTGGTGATAACACCAATTTGAATGTTAGGTATATGGCAAAAAAAGATGATTGCTGAAAAGGTGATAATGAAGCGAGTGAAGGGAAGTCATATTCGCGCACAACACGGTGCAGGTCTTATAGAGATCTTAATCACCTTATTTATATTAGCGGTGGGTTTACTGGGTGTTGCTGCGCTCCAGTTTACGGGCTCTTTTGCCAATAAAGACGCAATAAGCCGAACTCAGGCCGAAATGGTAGCAGCACAAGTTGCAGAACGATTGAGAGCCGCCGCTCGCCCAGCAACAGTGGGAGACGGCATGGTAGTCAACAATGCGTACTTCTCTAGCGATACCTATAATTTTGCCACGTTAAGTTGTTCTGGCTCGTCTCATCCTTATCACTGCTACTGTCTGGCAAGGCCGGCAGGGATCCCAAATTGCGAAGGCCAGGCTTGTACTGAAGCACAGATGGCTGAGTACGATGGTTGGGCGCTATCGTGTTCAGCGGTACAAACCAATCCTCAAACTAAAGTGTCGGTATCGTGTGACGACAACAATACGGCAGATATTTACAGCTGTAGTGCAGGTTCTCGTGTAGAAGTGTTGTTGACGTGGCCTGTCGCTTCTTCGGGAAATCAGACCTATACCCTTAATGCGCGATGTAACGAATCTGAAGGTGACAGTAACGCATGTGTGTTTAAGGACATTACATTATGAATGCACGTCGCCACCGCCCACAGCAGGGTTTCTCCCTTGTCGAGTTAATGATTACGTTAACGCTGGGGTTAGTGATATCAGGCGCGATTATTCAAGTGCTCGTCAGTAGTAGTGTGACGAATAAGCTCAATCAAGCCGTGGCTCAAGTACAAGAGTCAGGCCGCTTTATCATGGCTCGCCTCTCAGCAGAATTCTATGAAGTCGGCCGTTATGATCAGATAGTCGCGGATGTGGATACATCCGTTGATATCGTTGCCGAAGCGGCCTATGTGGAAAATCACCCCATCGCTGTAGCAGGGGATTTCGCTACCAACGCGACACTAGGCAGCATACAAACCTCTAGTGGCGGCAGTGATAAGCTGGTTGTGAGCCTACTAAGTGACGAAGATTGTACTGGAAACCAGCACGGCTATGGCGGTCTCGAGTTTCACGTTGTTAATCACTACTTTGTAAGCGGCAGTACACTTAAGTGCACAGGATATGATGGTCGTGTACTTCGTGGCCTAAAGGTGCAGACAGTGTCGCCCCTTACCGTAACATTGCTCGATAACGTCGAAAGTTTCCAAGTGCAGTTCGGCGTTTCAAGCAGCATTACCAATTCTCAAGGGCAAGCTGTTTCGTATGTAACCGCAGATGAAATTGAAGATTTAAGGGCGCTTAATCAACAAGTTGTGTCACTGCGCTGGGCGCTAATGCTTAAAAGCTATCAAAATGAAGTGAGACAAACACAGTCTCAGAAATATGCGCTGTTAAACGAAGCATCTAAAACGATGGACACGGCCCATTATTATCAAGTGTTCTCAAAAACGTTGGCACTTCGAAATATGAAAAATTTTGTCAGGAGTTCGCGATGAAACAACAAGGCTTAGTGATGGTATTCGCACTTCTTGTGTTGCTTTCAATCACTGTTTTAGGGGTAAGCGCGGTAACCAGTAGCTTGTCTCAGTCTAAAATGGCAGTGTCTATGCAGCAAAGTGGTTTGGCTTTTGATGCTGCTGAAGCAGCGATCGCGGGCGTTTTCTTTGAATCTGAAGATGAAACCCTACTTACCGACCCGAATAAGACAGACCCGCTCTCGGAAGCTCGGCAGGGTAACGTGTTTGACCCTGAAGCAGATTCAATGAGCTGTTTCGATGACGGGGAGTGGACTGACAGATACATGACTGAAGGCGGCCTTGCTGTTGGTGACAGACATGTGGTGGATGGCACGTATCAAAGTGAGGCCTCGTCAAAGAGTTGGTCGCGCACTGCCTTTATCAGAGAGCAGGCTTGTCGAGGCTCGAGTAACGTGATTGGTGGAAGCAACGTCAATTGCCATGTATTCATTATCAGAGGATGTGGGAAAGTGGCGGGTAAATCTTCTGTTGTGGCGAACAGCTTGGCTGCCTCTGTATTTGGCCCTGCGTCTCAATAGGTATTAATATGAAGAAACTCTCGACTTACCTTGCCTCTATTACACTATTTAGCTGTATCGGTTTCTCTGCGTTTGGTGACGACCTCGATATTTACCTAGGCAACGCAAATAACGCCGTAACCTATAACCCGAATGTGCTGTTTATCATGGACTCATCGGGAAGTATGGGATCGTACGATAACACCAGCCAAACTCGAATGTTGCGCGTACAGAATGCACTAAAAGAAGCGCTCGGTTCGGCGACCAATATTAACGCAGGTTTGATGCGTTTTTCGGATTACGGTGGCCCAATCCTCTATCCGGTTCGCAATATAGATGAAGCGGTAAGACCTGAAATTATCATTTCAACCAACGACGACGATCACGACGCACATGAAATAGACGGTAGCGTTACCACTGACAGCAATGACCTTGTATTAAGCAGCGGTACCCAAACCGTAACCTCTGGTCTGCGTTTTACCGAGTTAAACATACCTCAAGGCGCGACAATCGTTAATGCCAGCATTAGGTTTACTTCAGAAAAATTCAATGTGGCGGGTACATCCCTTGTTATATCAGCTGAAGCATCGGCATCAAGCACGGCCTTTGCTTCGTCTTCGAACAATTTAAGTGCGCGAACGAAAACCGCGGCTAACGTTGAGTGGGCAACCGACAATAGCTTTCCCGCCTCAGGCGAGGTGATAACCACACCTGACATAAGCGCAGTCATTCAAGAAGTTGTTGATTTATCGGCATGGTGTGGTGGCAAGAACCTTAATATTTTAATAGAAGGCTCTAGCACCGATTCAGCAAGCTCTCGTGAGGTAAGAGCCAGTGACGTAGGCCAAAGTGGTGCGCCACAGTTGGTGGTAACTTATGATGACTCCACCGCAACGGGCTGTGTTCAAGGCGAAGCAGTTTATCAAGTAGCCAGTTCACGAGATAACTTGGAAGAGAACGTAAACGGCTACCCGAATACCGGCAGTGAACTGACCTTCCACCCATCTTACAATGATTACATAGGCGTTCGATTTCGCAATGTGAACATTCCTCAAGGGGCGGTAGTGACAGAAGCGTATCTTGAGTTTACTGCTTACAGTACGGTGACCTATGGTAACCCGAGCATGCGTATTAGGGGCGTAGCTGATGATGATGCGTCTGATTTTCATCCAGGCCGTCGTAACCGCTTACGAAATTTGCCTAAAACATCGGGTATTACTTGGTCCATGCCTGATTTTTACAATAATTATACCTACCGTACGCCTGACGTGAGTAACATCGTTAAGCAAATTGTTGATCGTTCAGGGTGGCGGTCAGGTAACGATATGGCCTTTGTACTTGATGATTTTGTGTCGTACCGCGGTGCGCATACGTATAACAACTCGCCATCAAAAGCACCGAAGCTCATTGTGAAGTTTAACGGCTCGGCGACACCTGGCGCTTCAGCAACGGTCCGTGAACATTTGATCAGCAAAATAGATGAGCTAAGCGCCAACGGTCTTACCCCTATAGTAGACACGTTGTTGGAAGCGGCTAACTATTATGGCGGTAGAGACGTAGATTATGGGCGAAAACGTGGGGAAAGTGACGTTAGTAGCTCTGTGCGAAGAAGTACTCGTGTGAGCCACAGAAGCTCTTACATAGGTGCAGATTCAATTTTGCCTTCGGGCTGCTCGGAAGACAATTTGTCAGACAGCGACTGTATCACTGAGCAGATCCCAACACCGGCAAGTTACATTTCACCGGTGTCTGACCTACAGTGCCAAACGAACAACCACATTGTTTTATTGTCCGACGGTGAAGCGAACAACAACCACAGTGTTTCGAAAATTCAGACGTTACTTGGTAAAAGCTGTACCGGAAGTAGCGGTGAGAAGTGCGGCCTAGATTTAGTGAGAAATATCAGTGAAGCGTCAACGTCAGTAATAGGCCCAAGGGTTATTACACACACCATCGGGTTTGCGGCGAACAATAACGCCAACAACTTCCTTAATCAGCTTGCTTTGCAAAGTGGTGGTGGTTTCTATCAGGCAGATAACAGTACGGATTTGCTCGAGGCGTTTAATACTATTTTGCGTTCTGTAAAAGATATTAATGCAACCTTTGTGTCGCCTGGTGTGGCGGTTAACCAGCTCAACCGTCTAACCCATAGAGATGAATTATACTTCGCATTATTTAAGCCGAGCGAGGGGGCGATTTGGCCAGGGAACCTTAAACGTTATCGCTTAAGTGGTGATGAAATTCTCGACAAAAACAGCCTAAATGCGGTGGATAGCGTTACGGGATTCTTTGCTGAAAATGCACACAGCTATTGGTCAACCCTTGCTGACGGTAGCGAGGTAAGTGAAGGTGGTGCAGCCAGTCGCTTGGGCGGGAACCGAAATATATACGTGTTTAATGATACGGGCAGCATTGTAAGAAGTGCCAATGAATTACACGAAAACAATACGAATATAACGAATGCTGATCTTGCCATTCAGGATGAAACTGATGCGAATGCACTAAGAGATGCCATCTTAAAGTGGACTCGAGGCGTGGACGTAAAAGACAGTAACGGCGATGGAAGTACAACTGACTATCGCTCTCAAATGGGCGATCCCATTCACTCTCAGCCTATAATTGTTAACTACGGTACTGACGACTCGGCCATTTTTGTCGCCACCAACCAAGGAATGTTGCATTCATTCGACACTTCAACAGGCGAAGAGAACTTTGCCATCATGCCTAAAACATTGCTGCAGAATCTACATCATTTTTATAAAGACACATCATCGCTAGAGCACAAATATGGCTTAGATGGTGACATGATTCTAAGAACAGTTGGAGACAACAAGTACCTTTATGTTGGTATGCGCAGGGGGGGACGTAATTATTATGTCTTTGATGTGACGCAAAAGACCTCACCCACGCTGAAATTCAAAATTGAAGGCGGGGCGGGGACGCTGGCAAAGTTGGGCCAGACGTGGTCGAGACCAACAATCACTAAAGTGAACATGGGCGGACAAGTTAAAAATGTCATGATTGTTGGCGGTGGCTACGATGACGCACAAGATGATCGTGCTATTCGAGCAAATGATGTCGTTGGCAATGCTGTGTTTATGTTCGACGCTGATACTGGCAGCCTCTTGTGGCATGCAAGTAATGAAGATGCGGATTTAAACTTAACGAATATGACATACAGCGTTCCAGGGCGAATTTCAGTTATTGATAGGGATAACGATGGGTTTGCGGACCATATGTATGTGGCCGATATGGGCGGCCAGTTATTCAGGTTAGACATCTATAATGGAAATTCAGGTACGAATTTTATAAAAGGCGCGCGCATTGCCGACTTCGGTGGCGACACAGCAGAAACCAACCGACATTTCTACTATGGGCCAGACGTAACAGAGATAGCGCTAGGCGATGAGTTGTATTATGGCATAGCCCTTGGCAGTGGATGGCGTGCATCTCCGCTAGATACCGTAGTTGAAGACAACTTTTATATGCTTAAAGACAGCGGCGTATTTAACCGTGATGTAAATGGGAATTACACATTTATGCAAACGGTTTATGAGAGTGGAATGTACAACGCCACGAGTCATGCCTTAAATAGTAGTGACGAGGGGGAGCGTGAGTTGGCTTCACAGGACTTTGCTAACAAGGCTGGGTGGTATTTGAATTTAACCACTAACGGTGAAAAGGTACTGTCTTCTCCGCTAATTATCGATTACAAGGTGTTCTTTACGACCTATGTTCCGGCGGCGAGTAGTACCAGTGCATGTGCTCCGCCCACGGGTAATAGTCGCGCTTATTTAGTCAGTATGTTTAATGGCAACGCCGTCACAGATGTAAATAATGACGGAGAAGTTAACGACGCTGACCGCTCAGCAGAATTAAAACAAACTGGCATCGCACCAGAGACCAAAATTCTTATAGAAGATATTGTGAGCCCAGTGGTTTGCTTGGGTACTGAATGTGTCTCAGCAGTGATTGACGTTGATGAAGATGGCAACGACGAGGCATGTACTAACGCATTTGAGTGTTTAGCTGAAAATATTTACGGAAGATTCGAGCGAATTCAGCGTGGTAGTTGGCACTCAGAAACAGAGAGGGAATAATTGTGAAGCATAAAAAAACAGAGAGCGGATTTTCATTAATTGAGCTTATGATAGTTGTGGCGATAGTGGGCATTATTGCCGCCATTGCATACCCTTCTTACCAAGGTGTTATTGCCGATGGATACCGCGGCACAGGGCAGGCTGACTTGTTGGGGTTCGCATCTGCAATGGAACGTCATCACAGTGGTTCTTTCAGTTATGAAGGTGCGGCAAGTGGTGGCGCAAACACCGGCGCGCCAGCCGTTTTTTCTACTTATTCTCCGTCTTCTGAGCCCCAAGCAAGTCGCCGTTATAATTTAACTATACAAGCGGCCAGCGCAACAGCTTATGAGTTGAGGGCAACGCCAGTCAGCGGTACAGGTCAAGCATCAGATGGCACGTTGTTTTACTTCAGTGATGGGAGAAAGGGTTGGGATAAAAATAACAATGGATCCCTTGAGTCCGATGAATATTGCTGGTCATGTTAATTATTAATACTGGTAGATATTCGTAAACCGATTAATGCCACAGGTCGTTTTGACGCCTTAAAAAAACGTAGCGTTGATGTGCTATTGGGCGGAAATTACCAGTAATGACGGTTCACCAAATATTGCGATGTCATCCCAACGTTGGTCAACCGGGTCGTTAACCAGGGCGAGTCGAACCGAATTCAATGAGCCATTGTGCTCAGCGTTTTCATCCAAAGTCACTTGAAAGAGAAGCCTAGAGTCAATGCGAGTGGCAAGTAGATAGGTGGTAGTGCTTGTTAAAATAAGCAGTGCCAGCATCACTTCAATTAAAATACTTCCTGTATTTTTCAATTTAGGCATCTTTGAGGATCCTTTATTTCTGGTTTTTCGTTTACCTAATATTCAGCTCAATCGTTTGTTGAGTTATTCCTATACCATGAACCCGGGATAGGGATAATTTTAGCGAGTGTAGTGTGCGATTGAAGGTTTTTTAGCACCGTGGTGGACGGTGTTAATGACCCATCAAGACTCGTGTTCAAGGGGTGGTTGGAAACGTAAGCGCCTTTTATAGATGCCTCAGGTGAAACATGCAAAGTGTGCGTATATGGCGTGGTGGAAAGCATAACTATCAAACCATGGAATTGCGTATCAGCGTGAAGTGAAAGGTCGCCATCCACTATCAGTAGCATTAAAGGCTGGTTTTCGTCTGAGTGTGCTATATCTTCGTTATCCAATTGGCAATCTCCCTCTATCCAGAAAATACTGGCAGGCGGAAGGTCCACACAATCCTGTTTGGCAACGCTTTGAGGAAAATACGTCGCACTCAGGTGCTCTATGCTTCGATTAAAAAGCCATTCGGTAAGCTGATTGTCCCATGATAATTGTTGAGTTGAAGTAGGTAGCCTTAACAGTGACGGATAGCGCAGAAATTTAGCTGTGTAAATCATATTACTTTCGTCTTGGGAAACCCGCACGTCAAAGTGTTGCAAAGGCTGCTGTTCTTCACCAACTAAATCGGTCTGCTCAATAAGTATTGTTGCATTGGATGTGTCTATCCTATTCAACGTCTGCGAGGCCGAATGACTTCGTAACAACGTGGCGATTTCTTTGACTTGCTGCATGTGTGTAACATGCGCCTTCTCGGTATCCCGCTTTGTCTTTTCAATCGTATAAAATTGTTGAACCTGCTGTGATGTACTTATAGCTGAGAAGGTAATAGCGCTTAATAATATGGCCACAATTCCCAACACGGCGATGCCTTGCTGAAAACGAAGCGGTGCAGTAGGGCGTGTAGGTACAACCCCTACATGGCTTGTTCTAAACTCAGTTTTTCTGTTGCCTCTTTGAGGGCACTGCATTTCGGTATTAGTCGTAGGCATTGACAGCCTCAACTATGAACGTTCTGGCGCTTTTGACGGTAGGATCAACTTTACTGTGCAACTCTATTTCAATTTCATAGGCACTTCCCCAGCTACTGCTGTGCCTTCGGTTAACCGTGAATTTGGTGGCAACGGTAGTTTGCGTATCGGTTAAGTCGTACCAACCGCTTTGTATACAGGAATGCCCTGCTACTCGGTACTCGATGGCATTGTCGTGCAATCGGTATCCAAAAAACTCCCCCTGAGCCTGCGATACCACGCCGTCCTTGTTCTTATCATAAGAAAAAGTAACACAGCTATTTTCAGGTTCATTTGCGCGGTGGCCAGTGGTTACTTCGAATACCGTATTTTCGATTGTGGTCGCACCGAAAGGTGATAGGGTGTTAGGAGAGTAAACAAAACCCGCTTTGCTTAGGTGTTGTGTAATTGTACTTTGTAGCGCACGTATGTCGTCTTCTACGCTGGTAGCGTGTTGAATTGATGAGTGTGCAATGTGCGACCGCGCCGCTTGAGTTGCAACGGCTGAAATCACTATACTTGCCAAGCCACAGGCCACCAGCAGTTCGGTGAGACTATATCCACAATACGGCTTGATTGCGCCACGACGCATTACATGTTTTAACATGGCGCTATTCCAGAAATAGACTGAACGCTACATAGCTTTATTCGCCCCAATGTATTAATAACTAACTTTGCCCTGAAGCGCTGGCTTGAAAGCGTTAGCGTCGTATTACTCGCAAAATTGAGGGTACCGTTTTTATTGAACGCGACAATCTTGTCCTCATTATTGGTTGTGCTCAATTCTGTATTCCACCGCGAAGGCAATGACAAGAAACTCGACTCAGTCAAGGCACAGCTTTGGCGGGTGGCGCAAGAGCACGAGTCTTCTTCGCTCACGAGTACACAGCTATTGTGTTCAATTTGCGCAATCAGGAACATGTTCTTTTTGTTTATTAGTGCTTTCATTCTCGCCTGTTTTGCGAGTGAGGCTATTCCGGTGGCAGCATGTTTAAAGGCATTTCGCTCATTCCATGCATCAAATGAAGGAATAGCAATTAACGATAGGAGACTGATTACTGCCAGTACAACTAGCATTTCTAAAAGCGTAAACCCATTCAATCTCCGTTGTGGAATGCTTAGCTTGTTGTTGGATGTGTAAGCGTGAAAAGCCATGCGTAAGTCCAGTTACCCTGCTTAGTTCATATTGGTAATCTCAATGTACCGAAATTCAATTAGAGAGATAGCTGTACCATGGAAGGGAATTATAAGGCGTACATACAACATCATCTGACTGAAGGGTTTTCGCTTGTAGAAATACTGGTTGCAACGGCTATAGCAGGCATATTGTGCGTTGCGACTACGTCGGCAATTACCGCTAGCAAACAACTAAGTCAGCTCAACAAGGTCAAAGCGTACCTTCTGTCTGCCCAAGCAATTCAGTCGCGAAGTTGGCTACTTACAGGCGAGTACGTAACGCACGATGCGTTGCCACCCTCTGGAATAGCCAGCGTACGCATCTCACAAACCATCAGCGACACGGGAATGTATGAAATTAGTGCTACACTGACATCTAGAGCATCTACGGACAGCTGTAGAGTAATAAAAATACGTGAAGACGCACTGACGCCCACAGAATGTTGGTAAGAAAATGCTCGAAACTTAACGATACGAAAAGTGAACGGTTAGCTACAGCTTAACTCATTACCTTCTAGGTCTTCTTTTTTGCCGTTGTCATCACTGTCTACGGCAACAGATATTCTTCCGTAAAGCGATAATAAAAGTGCTGATGCATAGTTTGCATCGTTGTTATTGGGACATAAGGTGATGGTTGCGGCACGGTCTATTCCGCCTTGCTCGTCGAAGATAAGGCTGCCGGTTATACCGGAGATGGTATTGGCATTACTAAGTGGATCGCTTGCTACAATTAAGACCTCACTGTTATCCCGGCCGCCGTTTCCATTTGCATCTATAAACACCATTTTTGCATTGCGCCAACTCGACGTGCAGGCTGTATAGTTTTGCGTAGGGCACAGCACTACGTTCGTTTGTTCGTCTACCGCAGAAAAGCGAGCGCGTTGAACCACTGCACTTAAATTGTTTAAGTCAGAGGTAATTCTATTTTTGATTACGATATTTTGAATGCCAGGCGCAACTGTGGTGAGAATAATGGCAAGAATAGCGACGGCAACAAGCATTTCTAGAAGGGTTAATCCTTGCTGTCTCGACATTATGGATAGTCGTGCTGTAAGCCTAGTGTTTGTCATAAACGGTATTCGATTCCACGCGTTGGTATAAAGAGAAACAGGCGAGTTTGCTTTTGCGCCGCCTTTCTCCAATGTAATATTGTAGCGCCATAATTTTACGCTACTTACTCATATTTTAGGGTAAACTAATTTGAGTTGGCAAAGGTATGTTTTACCGCGCAACCGCATATTTGGCCATACGCCTTACGTTTAATGGCTTGTCGTTCTGCTGTGCTTGAATCTCAACTTAATAATAAATTGCTGACCTTAAGTGCTGCACAACTGCAATACCAGAAGAGTAAATCCAAATAGATGCGCGGATACCACTAACATCTGCGGTCAGATTGTCGTAGAATCAAGTTCCAGGACGCCCCAAAAATACGTGGATATAATGATGCAAAAACAAGCAGTTATTGATGAAATGAAAGTGCTGCCTGAAATTGACGTAGAGTACGAAGTCGCACGTCGAGTCTCGTTCATAAAAAAGCAGTTACTTACTTCTGGTTTAAATTCGCTGGTACTGGGTATTAGTGGCGGCATTGATTCATGCACATTGGGTCGGTTAGCTCAATTAGCAGTAAATGAATTAAACGAAGAGCACCACGAAAAATACCAATTTATCGCGGTTCGTTTACCTTATGATACCCAAGCCGATGAAGACGATGCACAGAAATCTATCGACTTTATCCAGCCCTCTCATTCTCTTGCAGTGAATGTAAAACCTGGCGCAGATGCTATTCATGCGTCTACTTCACAAGCGCTTGCCAGTGCTAATCTTCTTCCCGACAATGAAGCGAAACAAGACTTTGTGAAGGGAAATGTTAAAGCACGTACCCGTATGGTTATCCAGTATGAAATTGCTGGGATGGTTGATGGCCTCGTTTTAGGTACCGACCATTCGGCTGAAAATATTACAGGGTTTTATACCAAGTATGGTGATGGTGCATGTGACCTTGCGCCGTTGTTTGGTCTCAGTAAGCGCCAAGTACGTGCAGTGGCAGCCCATTTGGGTGCACCACATAACGTCATCACTAAAGCGCCAACTGCTGACTTGGAAAGCCTGTCTCCGCAAAAAGCCGATGAGCAAGCATTGGGCATGTCTTACGACCAAATTGATGACTTTTTGGAAGGAAAGCCAGTTTCTGCGGAAGTGGAAGAGAAATTGCTCTATATTTATGAGCGTACACAGCATAAACGTGTGCCAATTCCAACAATTTACGATGAGTTGTAGTCATGAAAAAAATTGAAGCTATCATTAAACCGTTCAAAATGGACGATGTTAGGGAAGCGCTAGCTGAAGTCGGTATCGCAGGGATGACAGTGTCAGAAGTGAAAGGGTTTGGTCGTCAAAAAGGCCATACTGAACTTTATCGCGGTGCTGAGTACCAAGTTGACTTCCTACCCAAGATCAAAATTGAGCTTGTATTGGACGATGACCGCGTTGAGCAAGCGGTTGAAGCTATTCAAACGTCAGCTAAGACAGGCAAAATTGGCGACGGGAAAATCTTCGTTTACAACGTTGAGACCGCCGTACGAATTCGTACCGGTGAACAAAACGAAGACGCGATTTAATTAAATGGTGTTTATTAAAAAAAGGAGCCAATGGCTCCTTTTTTAATATATTAAGTATTTATTAAAGCTTAATAGCAACGTGACTTAGTGGTCGTGACCACAACCGCCTTCACTGTGTACATGACCGTGCTCAAGCTCTTCTTTCGTTGCTTCTCGTACGTCAACAACAGTCACGTCAAAAGTTAGCGGAATACCGGCAAGAGGGTGGTTACCGTCAACAACAACCTCTTCGTCAGTTGTTTCAATGATAATGACCGATTGCTCACCTTGTGGCGTAGTTGCGCGGAAAGACATACCCACTTCAACATCCATACCGTCAAACATTGAGCGTGGTACAGTTTGTACAAGTTCGTCAGCACGTTCACCGTATGCTTTTTCAGGGTTTACTGAAACGTTGAAGCTATCTTCCTTCGATTTACCAATAAGTGCATCTTCTAGTCCTTCAATTAAGAAGCGACGGCCTAGTAGTACTACTAGTGGCGATTTCCCTTCTGAAGAGTCTAGCGTTGTGCCGTCTTCGGTAGATACGGTGTAGTGTAGCGTTACAACGCTGTCAGAAGTAATTGTCATAACAAATCCTATCTTGGCCCTTTAATAAAGGGCAATAAATGTAATGCAGTAAAAACTGCTTATCGACGTTTTTTCACAATATTGCTAGCTTTCTGCTCAATACTGTACGGCAAAGTATTAGGGTAACAGGTAATGGCGTTATTATCAGCCAATCTGTGTAAATCTTCGCTGGTGGTATCGTTGTTGAGCACTGCAATAAACCAGGTTTCATTATCAAGCGATGCAACATTGAGTATTTTGCCCGCTATACGCCAATTTTCGCCCAACTGCTTTTCTAATGCATCGCCAGGTTTAATATTTACGTTACCTTCAAGCTTAAAGCTGTAGGCGGCGCGTTTGTTTTTACCCAGAAAGCGGGTTCGCGCAACCACCTCTTGCCCCATATAGCAGCCTTTATCAAAGTCGATACCGTTGAGCGCCTGCACATTAATCATCTGGGGCACGTATTCCGCCACTGCGTCGCCTTGCACTAAAGCGTGTACGCTTTGAATTTGTATAGCGTCAAACACGGTTTGGGGATAGCAAGAAAGGGTTTGCGCCTCTATTAACGAATTTATTTGCTTTGCGCCATTATCATCTAAAAGAACAATAATTCCTTTGCAGCTAGTATTGGCAAAATAGGCGACGCCGTGTTCGCTCTCGACCTTTTCAAGAGAGCCATTGTCAGGAGTATCGCTTTCTAGAAGGCGTTCCACTTCGTTTTCGGAGAAAAGCTGGCTTAACGCTGCCTTTACTTCGTTAGTTTTCACTGCATCAAGCGAAATAAAATAAGCGCTGTATGTTTGTGTGTCGTCGAGAATATCAACCTTAGAGAACACACCATACTTATTAAGCTGTGCTAATGAATGACTACCCGCATCTTCATTGGTAACCAACAATAATTTGTTTTGGTGGCGAGTTACGTACCCGGTAGACCACGTTTTGCCTTTATTATCACAATGGGCGAAATGCCTGGCAGTATTCTCGGTTAGCTTATTAATGTTGACCGTAATTTGCCCTTGCAGGTAACTGTCGGCCTGTTCTCCTTCCAAAGAAATTATCATGGCATTTGAAAGCTCGACCACAAATTCACTTGGAAGACTTTGTAATGATGCGATAGATGTCATATTCACCACTGTAAAATTCGCTGTATGTACTCAAGGTATGGTAAAACCATCAATATTCAAGGGCAATACATGGGAATGTGCGCAGATTAAGTTCTATTTAGTTTGCCTATCTGACCAAAAGAGCAGTGATCCCCACGCATAGGGCATGGTATTATTGTTAGCGAATAAAAAACGGTATGAAAGACATATGTTTGAACCAAAAAGATTAGCGCGATTAAAGTGGGCGTGTCGCAGAGGCATGCTAGAATTAGACGTACTTTTACTTCCTTTTGTGGAAGAAGCCTTCGATTCTTTAAGTTATGAAGATCAAGAAACATTTGAACGTTTACTTACCAGTGATGACCCTGATTTGTTTGCATGGATCATGGGACACCAAAAGTGCGAAGACCCTGAACTAGCCGCCATGGTGGCGACTATCGTCAACCGTGTCAAAGTATAGAATTTGCATTACGCACAATAGGTTTAGAAGGTTATTTGGGGAAGTATGCGTTGCTGTTTGTCTTTTCGCAGCATTGTGCAGCCTTCCTCAATACTTGTGGTCTTGGCTGAGCTTCTCAAAATTGATAGCGCTTGTTGCTGTTGCAACCACGTTAGTTATTTTCTGGCGTCTTTATGACGCGTTTAGTAACAAAATTTCTGCTACTCAATACGCTCTCTCTTTGACCAGCGATGGTATTATCCGGGTTGTTGACGACAGCACGCTCCCACTGGATTTGCAAAGCATGCCAAAAGGTAGCTTGTTAGTTGATGCTCAGGTCGACGGCACATCAATGAACATTCATCATTCTTCCCAGCTCTTTACTTGGGGGCTGTGTATCAATGTGCTGCGCCAAAAACGCAGATGGTTTGAAAAAGATCATAGCCATCTCGCTTGGATCTTAAAAGGTGAGTGCTGCGAAGCAGACTATCGCCGGTTGGCTAGAGCCATTATCTTGGCCCGAAAAGCAACGCCTTAAAGGAATTAAAAAGATGTTTCGTGAGTATACCAAAGCGTTATTTAAACGCGTTGACGCCAGGCAGCTTATGCAGTTTAAACCGCCTACGTTGCCTCAGCGCATCTATACCAAAACGCTCAATGTCGACAATGTGCACTACGCTTCTTTTTGTCAGGAAGTTGACTGGCCGGCAAATGAGCATGTCCATCCACTTTATTTGCAGATGCTTTCCTTACCATTGCAAATGCAGTGTTTGCTGGACAAACAAAGCCCATTTCCATTGCTTGGCCTCATCCACGCCGCTAACAAAGTATCGGTAATAGACCATTGCGATTTAAGCGAACCCTTTGAATGTCGCGTGCGCTTTCACGATGTGAGACCGCATAACCGAGGTTGGGAAGTGGATGTGATGTTAGAGGCGCTGCAGGCAGGGAATCTGGTTTACAGGGCGATAAGTAGTTACTTAGTGAAGGTGAAAGCCGTTCATGTAGCTCCACTTGGTGCTAAAAATGACTTACATGACGATTGTGAATTAGAGAATAGGGCGCTCATCGGCGAAATTAGTGCCTCGGCTAATACAGGTCGCCGCTATGCAAAGCTTTCTGGCGACTATAACCCTATTCACTTGTCTGCAATATCTGCCAAAGCATTTGGGTTTAAACAGCCTATAGCGCACGGCATGTGGACATTGTCACGCGCTGTGTCGGCGTTTGTAAGTCATCAAGACTTCAGACAATCTATGAGCGTAAAAGAAGTAAACTGCCGCTTTAGAAAACCCGTGTTTTTGCCCTGTGACATTCATATTCAACAACACTGTAAAACAGATAATAGTGTGCTAATAGACGTTACCGATAGTAATGACAGCCTTGTGCACTTATCGACTAGTTTAGTGTTTAATCAGGCCTGAATTAACGTTTAATCAGGTGCAGATAAGCAAAAGATAAGCGGGAGATAACCTAAGGTTATAACAATCCGCATAGATCATTGCTCACTCAGAGGCGCTGGCAAGTTTCCTAGCAAAGCGTGTGAACTTGAAAGGGAACAGACTGGTATAATACTGTGGACGGTGAAAAGAGAGCATGCTGTGATGCTCTCTTTTTGTTTGAGGTGTTTTATTGAGCGCTAAATGATGCTGTGTGAATGTATTGTCCAGTTATTAAAGAAGGCGCATTAACATTAGCGCCTTCTTTAGACTGATACAAATCTTACTTTATGCACTAGTCGGCATCGGCGAAGCTGTCTTGAGTAATTAGCGAGCCAACGTCGGCGCCTGACAGCTGTTTTCTGGGAATAAGTATTGTAGGAACGGGGTTGTCTAACTGTTCAGGGTAGTCCAAATTAAAGTGTAACCCTCTGCTTTCCTTTCGCTCCATCGCGCATCGCACAATGAGTTCTGCAACCGTAACAAGGTTTCGAAGCTCTAGCAGGTTGTTACTTACCCTGAAGTGTGAGTAATACTCAGTAATCTCTTGCTCTAATAGCTTAATGCGGCGCATGGCCCGTTCAAGGCGCTTATCAGTGCGTACAATACCTACGTAATCCCACATAAACAGCCTAAGTTCGTGCCAGTTATGTTGAATGATGACTTCTTCGTCAGAGTTAGACACTTGGCTCTCATCCCAAGGCGCAATAGACTCTTCACAGTCTGCACTGGGAAGATTTTTAATAATATCTTCCGCTGCAGCGCTGGCAAAAACCACACACTCAAGTAAAGAGTTAGATGCCATGCGGTTGGCGCCATGCAGACCTGTGTAGGCCACTTCACCGATTGCGTATACATTATTCAAGTCGGTTTTGGCATTAAAGTCGGTCATCACTCCGCCGCAGCTGTAGTGCGCAGCAGGCACGACTGGGATAGGTTCACGGGTTATATCGATACCAAGCGAGCGGCACTTTCGATATATATTAGGGAAGTACTTAACGATGAAGTCAGCAGGCTTATGACTGATATCCAAGTACATGCAGTCAGCGCCCAATCGCTTCATTTCATAATCGATTGCGCGAGCGACTACGTCGCGCGGCGCAAGATCGCCACGCTCATCAAATTTGTGCATAAAGCGGGTACCGTCGGCGTGGCATAGGTTTGCGCCTTCGCCGCGCAGCGCTTCTGTAATCAAAAAGTTACGTGCCTGCGGGTGGAATAAGCAAGTCGGATGAAATTGATTGAATTCCATATTGGCCACTCGACAACCCGCTCGCCATGCCATGGCAATGCCGTCACCGCTCGACACATCGGGGTTCGATGTATACTGGTACACCTTACTACCACCGCCAGTCGCTAGCGCAACGAAAGGGGCGCGAATTACTTCAACGTGCTCTTGTTGTCTATTCCAAACATAAGCACCCACCACGCTGTTCTTTTCTTCCTTTGAAGGAATGAGATCAATGGCGTTATAGCGCTCAAATATGTGGATGTTTGGATGGGTCGATACCGCGTCGTTTAATGTAATTTGAAGCGCTTCGCCAGTGGCATCTGCAGCGTGAAGAATTCGCCGGTGGCTGTGTCCACCCTCGCGGGTAAGGTGAAAGCGCTCCTCACCAGATTCACTTTTTTCTGTATCAAACGGTACACCGTAGCTGATAAGCCACTCAAGTGACGCCTTTGCTCGTTCTGCAGTAAATCTTACGGCTGGCTCTTCGCAAAGCCCAGCACCTGCAGCAAGCGTGTCTTTTACGTGTGCGTCTATGGAGTCTTGTTCATCGAATACTGCGGCAATACCACCTTGTGCATAGCGGGTAGAGCCTTCATTGCGGTCACTTTTACTAAGTACAATAACCTGACAATGGTCGGCAAGCTTAAGCGCTAAGCTCAATCCTGCCGCGCCACTCCCAATAATCAATACGTCACAACGGTGTTCTATTGCATTTGATGTGGAAGTTAGTGAAGACGATACAGATTTCATGTATTTTTATATCAATTCAAACGAGCAAAGGTTCGGCAAGTCTAAAGGATGAGTAGCAAAACACAATCATTCTTGCCCCCTGGCCTAAGCATTTTTTAAAATATTTAATGCTTTTACAGAACTTTTGTAAAAAGAACGCGTCTATACACATGCTTGTTAGAGCTATTGTGTAGTTGAAGTAGGGAGTAATGGCTCGAATGAGCGAGCAGATAACCGACCAACAACTGGTCGAAAAAGTACAGCGTGGCGATAAAAATGCGTTCAACTTGTTGGTAACTCGTTACCAACATAAAGTGATGCATCTCGTTTCTCGCTATGTGAAAAATACCGGTGACGTTGCTGATGTAACGCAAGAAGCGTTTATCAAAGCATACCGTGCCTTACCTAATTTTCGTGGCGACAGTGCATTTTATACTTGGCTTTATCGGATTGCGGTAAACAGTGCCAAGAACTATCTTGTATCTCAAGGTCGCAAGCCGCCTGCAAGCGATGTCGATGCTGACGAAGCAGATTTCTACGAAGGTAGTGATGCATTAAAAGAGCAATCTACACCCGAGCGAAGCCTGTTATCTGAGGAAATTGAAGAAACCCTGTTTAAGGTAGTTGAGAAGCTGCCGGACGATTTACGTATGGCGATAACGCTGCGTGAAATTGAAGGGTTGAGCTATGAAGAAATCGCGAACGTAATGTCGTGTCCTGTGGGTACGGTGAGATCCCGTATTTTTAGGGCTCGCGAGGCGATTGATAAAGTTATTCAACCGTTGTTAGAAAATTAAAAAGAAATAAAATCAAAAAAAGATGAACTTTCTTTTTTCCACGATGACTAACAGCTGTGTTAGGGTAGTTAACGATCACTTTGATCTGGAAATGAATATATGACGCAACAGCAAGAAAAATTGTCCGCATTCATGGATGGTGAGATAGAAGGCAATGACATCATCGATGCGATTAAGCAAGATGAAGCGCTTCAGGCCAAATGGCAACGTTACCATGTGTATCGCGGTGCAATGCGAAAAGAAGCAAGTGTTGCTCCACAGTTGGACATCACCGCAAGCGTAGCAGCTGCGCTTGAAAACGAGCCAGCTATAGTCGCACCTAAACGCTCGCGCTGGCAGTCGATACCATTGATTGGGAATGTTGTTCCTTTTGCGAAGCAGTCAGGCCAGTTTGCAGTAGCCGCTTCGGTGGCAGTGGCAGTTATCTTTGGTGTTCAATACACTAATCAAGAAGCGCCTACCGAGCCATTTATGACAGCACCAACGATTGCTCCTCAAGGTGGATTGTCTCCAGTGAGTTTGGAACAAACCAGAACGTTACCACGTAACGACATGAATGAAATGCTTGAGAAAAAGCGCAAAATTAATGCATTGATTGCTGATCATGAGCAGCAAATAAAGCTTAAGCAAGCGCAAGAGGACGAGGGTGAAAGCGAAACAAGTGGACCAGAGCGCCCATAAGTTATCGCAGCCAGTCAACATTAGTTGGAATGTGCTTTCGCAAGTAAATTGCGACTGACATGTATTTCATATTTTAATCATACCAGCATATACTGCTGGTATGTTTGTTTTAAGGCGGGAAAAAATGCGCTGTAGTTCTATCCTTGCACTTTTTTTCATTTCGGGCGCGGCTATTCAGCCCACTATTGCCCAAACTACTTCGCTGAGCGAAGAAACGAAAGCTCCTATTGCTCCAGTCCAAAACGTGAATGATGGCGACGTTGAATTAGACGCTAACTCAGAATCAAACACGAGAGCTGGCCGACTAGATGAAGCTGATCAAAAAGAAGCAGTGCGAGACGACGTGATTCAAGAGCAACTTGAACAAAGTCGAAGCGAGCAAAATACATCTGCTTCTCGCACACGAGAGCCTCAATCGGCCAACCAGTGGTTAGCTGAACTTCAAAACATTATAACCAATGCCAATTTCCAAGTGTCTTTTGTGCAAACTATTGCAGGAAAGGAAACCGTTCCATATTTATGGCGCCACGGGATTATGGAAGATGGCTCTGAATTAGAGCAGTTAAATCTTCAAAATGGACCAGGCCGCGAGCTTATTCGTGTGAACGATGTGGTGAGTGTATTTGAGCCAGATGTACAACCCTATAGCTTGCGTTCAAAGCATATCAACGGCCCAATACCAAGTGTATTATTGTATCATCCTGAACAGCTTGCCGAAGCCTATGAGTTCGTCGCTGTGGGAAGAGCGCGGGTGGCAGGACGTTCAGCGCAACAAATTCGAATAGTCAGCCGAGATAACACGCGATTTGGTTATCAACTGTGGCTGGATGAGTCGTCTGGTATGTTGCTCAAACTGAACATGCTTGATTTGCAAGGGGCGCTATTAGAGCAGATTCAGGTCACGGCATTTGCGATATCGCCAGAGCCTGCTGATTATTTCTCACGAATTAATTCTGCGTCGTTACCCGCGCCCATGGCGCTGAGCAATACGCCAAATCGTGCACACAAATGGGATGTCACCTATTTGCCGGCTGGCATGCGAGAAATAAAGCAAGATACAAGACGATTGGCCTTAACAGGACAGATTGTAGAATATAAACTCTTTTCAGATGGATTGGTTGACGTATCTGTGTATGTTCAGCCTGCGGAAGATGCGTTAGGTGAAACGCTGGCGCTGCGCAATGAAGTGAGTACGTTCTTAACGTTGACAGACGGCAAAGCCCAGGTGACAGTGGTGGGAGAAATACCTTTGCAAACCGCTAACGCTATTGCTACGTCTTTACGCCCCGTCAGCAGTGTAAGTGAATAACCGCGCAATTGAGTAACAATGATAAGAGAAACCGCCACCGTAGTTGCCGTTAATGGGGATACGGTCACCGTAGAAGCAGCGATTAAATCGACCTGTAACGCATGCCAAGCACAAAGTGATTGTGGTACCGGCGTTATTTCTCGTGCGCTTGCACCGAAAACGCAGCAGTTGACGCTGCGCACTCCCATGCCTGTGCGGGTTGGCCAAGAAGTGACTGTAGGCATACCGGAAGCAGGTATTTTAAGTGCATCGGCTTGGTTGTATTTACTACCGCTCATAGCGTTTATCGGGGCATATTCGGTGTCTATATCATTACTTAGTAGTAACGGATTTACTCACGAGTTATGGGCCATGCTGCCAAGTGGGTTAGTAACCTTCTTTACCTATAAGCTAATTGCTTACAAGTTGCGTCGTGTAGAACGTACGAAATATCAACCTGTCCTATTGGGTCAACAAGATCACAGTGCAGTAGAACATTGATTTTTTGAAGGGCTTTACGCTGCTCAATGGTTTAATACGGGACTGCTCCATACATGCCGTTTTATACGAGGCCAATTTATACGAGATTATAGTGTTAACTCACGCTCATCAATGTAGCCAAGTTTTGAGATAGGCCGAGGAAGTCACGTCAGGTTGCCACTTCCATTCGTTATGTTTCTTGAAAGTAATAAATTTTCCACCACGCCAATTCGCTTTTCGCGCAAGAAATGGGTAAAATCCGCACGCGCTGCGTATAACCCTTTAAGCAAGGCAAGCAGCATTTTTTGTTTAATGAATTTTTCTGCAGGTAATTTCCAGCATTATGCAACAATCGCACATTCGTAACTTCAGTATTATCGCCCACATCGACCACGGTAAGTCTACGCTGTCAGACCGTCTAATCCAGCATTGTGGAGGGCTAACAGACCGTGAAATGGCTGAACAGGTTCTCGACTCAATGGACCTGGAAAAAGAGCGCGGTATTACTATCAAAGCGCAAAGCGTAACGCTGAACTACGAAGCGCGCGACGGTGAAACTTATCAGCTTAACTTCATCGACACTCCTGGACACGTTGACTTTACCTATGAAGTATCTCGTTCTCTTGCTGCCTGTGAAGGTGCGCTTTTGGTTGTTGATGCAGGTCAGGGCGTAGAAGCACAAACATTGGCAAACTGCTATACCGCTATCGAGATGGATATGGAAGTGGTGCCTGTACTAAATAAAATCGACCTGCCTCAGGCTGAACCAGACCGCGTTGCAGAAGAAATTGAAGATATTGTTGGTATCGATGCACTGGACGCTGTGCGCTGCTCAGCAAAAACCGGTATCGGTATTGAAGATGTACTTGAAGTTATTGTAAATAAAATTCCGCCGCCAGAAGGTGACCGCGAAGCGCCACTTAAGGCGTTGATTATCGATTCTTGGTTTGACAACTATCAAGGCGTTGTTTCACTGGTACGTATTGTCGAAGGCCAGTTGACCAAGAAAGACAAAATTCAAATTATGTCAAACGGTCAAACGCATCAGGTTGACAAAATTGGTGTATTTACGCCTAAGCCACTCGATACAGGCACATTAAGAGCCGGTGAAGTAGGCTTTATCATTGCAGGGATTAAAGATATCCAAGGCGCGCCTGTGGGCGACACCATTACCTTGGCTCGCGAGCCAGCTGATGCAATGCTGCCGGGCTTTAAAAAGGTTAAACCTCAGGTTTATGCCGGTATTTTCCCAATAAGCTCAGACGATTATGAAGATTTCCGTGATGCCCTTGCGAAATTAAGCCTGAACGACGCTTCACTGTTTTATGAGCCAGAAAGCTCTGCAGCGCTAGGTTTTGGATTCCGTATTGGTTTCCTTGGCATGCTGCACATGGAAATCATTCAAGAGCGTTTAGAGCGTGAATATGACTTGGGTCTTATCACTACTGCGCCAACGGTAATATACGAAGTAGAAACGACCAAAGGCGAAACCCTTACTGTAGATAGCCCGGCTAAGCTACCTCCGGTAAATGATATCGCTGAAATTCGTGAGCCTATGGTTGAAGCCAATATTCTTGTGCCACAAGAGTATCTAGGCAACGTAATTACACTTTGCGTTGAAAAGCGCGGTATGCAAACCAACATGACGTACCACGGTAAGCAAGTGGCGGTAACCTACGAACTGCCAATGGCAGAAGTGGTGCTCGATTTCTTCGACCGTTTGAAATCTACGAGCCGTGGTTTTGCATCGCTTGATTACAACTTTAAGCGTTTCCAGGCATCAGACATGGTGCGTGTTGATATTCTTATTAACGGTGAACGTGTAGATGCGTTAGCAGTAATTACGCATAGAGAAAACTCTCAAGGCCGTGGTCGTGAGCTGGTCGAAAAGCTTCGCGAGCTTATTCCACGACAAATGTTCGATATCGCTATTCAGGCGGCTATCGGTAACCATATTGTTGCAAGAAGTACAGTTAAACAGCTACGTAAAAACGTAATCGCGAAGTGTTACGGCGGTGACGTAAGTCGTAAGAAGAAACTACTTCAAAAGCAGAAAGAAGGTAAAAAGCGAATGAAGCAAGTGGGTAATGTTGAATTGCCACAAGATGCGTTCCTTGCAGTATTGAAGGTGGGCAAATAATGGCGAATTACTTCTCCTTGATTTTGGTGGCACTCACCTTAATAACAGGATTAATCTGGCTAGTGGATAGCCTAGTGTTTGCACCAAAACGAAAAGCACGCTTACAGGCTGCGGCAACCGCAGAAGGGGCGGGCTACGGAGAAGATCCTCAACTGCCGTACCTTGTTGATACTTCGCAACAGATTTTTCCTGTTATTGCTTTCGTGTTGGTATTGCGTTCGTTTTTATATGAACCATTTCAAATTCCTTCTGGCTCAATGATGCCCACTCTGTTAGTGGGTGACTTCATTTTAGTTGAAAAGTTTGCCTATGGCGTTAAAGACCCGGTTTTCAGAAGTAAGCTGATTGAAACTGGCGTTCCAGAGCGTGGTGATGTGGTGGTTTTCAAGTACCCTGAAGAGCCTTCAATAGACTACATTAAGCGCGTGATCGGTTTACCGGGCGATACTGTGGTTTATCAAAATAAACAGGTTTATATCAAACCGAAGTGTGAGACTGGCAACAACTGTCCTAAATTGAAAGCCGTACCGCTGACGTTCCAAGAGCGTGGTGAGTTTGTACAGGACATGGCGCAGCTTATGCGTTACACCGAAGATTTAGGCACAGTAGAGCACGACATTTTGCGCCACCCAGTACGCGAGATTTCGCCGGTTAACTTTTATACCCAGCCTGGAACGCGCAGCAATGAGTGGATTGTGCCAGAAGGTCAGTATTTCGTGCTAGGCGATAACCGTGACAACAGCCGCGACAGCCGTTTTTGGGGTTTTGTGCCAGATGCAAACTTGGTTGGAAAAGCGGTGGCGATTTGGATTTCATTTGAATTTGAGCGCAGTCCGTCAGACTTCCTTCCAACTTGGGTACCAACAGGTGTTCGATTTGAGCGAGCAGGTGGCATTCATTAATGCAGGGAATTGATAAATATCGTCGTCTGTACAAGGCGATAGGCTACACATTTACCAATGAAGCTCTATTGGAACAAGCACTTACTCATCGCAGTGCGGCTAAACAGCACAATGAGCGACTAGAATTTCTGGGTGACGCTATTTTAGGCATGATTGTTGGGGAAACGCTGTTTAAGCGATTCCCAACTGTGCCAGAAGGCAAACTCACACGAATGCGCTCTACTTTGGTTAAAGGAGACACACTGGCAGAACTTGCAAAGGAAGCCAGTGTGGGTGAACTACTTAACTTAGGGCCCGGTGAGCTCAAAAGCGGTGGTCATCGTAGAAGTTCGATTTTAGCCGATGCAGTTGAAGCTATTTTAGGGGCTATTTATCTCGATTCCGGTATGGACGAGGTACGAGGCGTTATAGACCGTTTATGGGAAACCCGCATTAACAAACTAGACCCTAATGCCCACCCTAAAGACAGCAAAACTCGTCTTCAGGAGTTTTTACAAGGCCGTAAACAAGCGCTACCAACCTATGAAGTGCTGTCTATTTCAGGGAAAGATCATGCTCAGACTTTTGAAGTTAGCTGTCAGGTAGAAAGTCTACCAGAAGCGGTAGTGGCGTCTGGCAATAGCCGCCGAAAAGCAGAACAAGAAGCTGCTCGTTTAACATTGGAGAAGCTTGATGACAACGCATGATGAGTCGAATTTGCCAGAAATGCCTGATATTCAAACTCGCTGTGGCCTAGTTGCCATAGTAGGTCGCCCTAATGTGGGTAAATCGACCTTGCTCAATCGCTTGCTAGGTCAAAAAGTAAGCATTACATCGCGTAAGCCGCAAACCACGCGCCACCGCATTCTTGGTATAGACACCGATGGTGACTATCAAGCGATTTACGTTGATACCCCAGGGCTTCACCAAGACGAAAAGCGCGCGATTAATCGCTACATGAACCGCGCGGCATCAAGCTCTTTGGCTGAAGTTGGCCTTGTGCTTTTTGTTGTCGAAGGCGATCGATTCAACGCCGAAGATGAAATGGTATTAAGTAAGGTTAAACAAGCAAACCTTCCTTGCTATCTCATCGTAAACAAAATGGATAAGGTTGAAGATAAAGAAAACTTTATGGTTCACCTTAAAAAGCTTGGCGAAAAACACCCGTTTGCGCACATGATCCCTATCAGTGCTAAACAGGGTCGAATGGTTGACGAAATTAGAGAGTTAGTGGCCAAGTCGCTACCTAAAAGTGAGTTTTTCTTCCCGGAAGATTACATTACTGACCGCTCAAGCCGCTTTATGGCCGCTGAAATCATTCGCGAAAAGCTTATGCGCTTTACCGGCGATGAACTGCCTTACTCTACTACTGTGGAAATTGAGCAATTCAAAATGGCAGACAATGGTGTTTATCGTATCAGCGGTCTGATTTTGGTAGAGCGTGAAACCCAAAAACGCATGATCATCGGCAAAGGCGGAAAGCATTTGAAAACCATTGGTGAGCAAGCGCGTAAAGATATGGAAAACTTGTTCGACAACAAAGTATTTCTAGAACTTTGGGTGAAAGTGAAACAAGGCTGGGCAGACGATGAACGTGCTCTGCGCTCTCTAGGTTACGGTGACGACAGTAACTTCTAGTTCACGCTAATATTATCTTTATAACGCTAGTTAGCTGTAACTGGCGTTATATTAGCAAAGAGAGTGAGTCAGCATTTTCGCCAAGTGGTGTAGCTGATGGCTTGTGGGCAACTACCTCAGTTAGATGCGCTTATGTGAGCTTTTGCACGGTGGTTTACATACTCGGTTTCAACATCTTTAGCAGGCACAACAACTTCTTTTTAGGAGCGGTATATGGCAATTTCAGATATGCGCAGGCAGTACTCAAAGGGCAGTTTGAGTGAGTCAGATATTACTTCAAGTCCATTTATCATGTTCGATAAATGGTTAAAGGACGCCATAGACGCCGGAATTCCTGATCCCACTGCAATGACGGTTGCCACCGTCGATGCCAGCGGCCAACCCTCTCAGCGTATCGTTTTGTTAAAAGATGTCAGTGAAAAGGGCTTTGTGTTTTTCACTAACTTAGGCAGCCGTAAGGCACAAGAGTTAGCGGTAAACCCTAAAGTGTCGTGCCACTTTCCCTGGTTTTTTATGGAGCGTCAGGTTCGCGTATGTGGCAGCGTTGAAAAGCTTTCTGTTTCTGAGAATGCTGCTTATTTCTTTTCGCGACCGAAAGACAGTCAGCTAGCAGCGTACGCGTCAAAACAAAGCAAACCTATTGGTAGCAGGGAGCTACTACTGACCCAGTTTAAGCAATTAAAAGATAAGTTTGCTAACAAAGAGCTTCCCGTGCCGGACTTTTGGGGCGGTTTCAGGATCGTGCCTCATCAAATTGAGTTTTGGCAAGGTGGAGAAGATAGGCTACATGACCGCTTTGAATACAACAAAACTGAAGATGGCGCGTGGGTAACACAGCGCCTAATGCCGTAGGGAATACGTTCACCTTTCGTTCCAGCTAAAGTACTTCTCTAGAATGTGAGCCCGCTTAACTATTGAGCTTGTAGATAGCGTGCGGCGAGATAGGTAACAAGGAGGCATCTAAGCCGTGATTGATAGTCATTGCCATCTCGACTTACTTGCACAAAAAAAAGATCTTAGAGTTGCATTAGAAAGCGCCAAAGCCGCAGGGCTTACCCGCATCATGGCGCCTAGCATTAACCCCGAATCTTGGCAGGCGTTACAAGCGCTCAATGAACGCTATGAAAGCCTTTTATCTATTGATACTGCGCTTGGACTCCATCCTTATTTTTTAACTGGCAGTGAGCTTGAAAAGCCAGAGCAAACCCTCAAGAAGAGTCTTCGTCAACTTGAGGACGCTACGGCTAACTTGCACCCTTCGGTAAGAGCCGTGGGGGAAACAGGTATCGATGGGCATATAAGCGTGCCATTAGCGCTTCAAAAGGAAGCGCTACATAACCATTTGAAACTTGCCGATAAAGTATCGTTACCCGTAATTTTACATCACAGAAAAAGTCATCATCTGCTAGTTGAAGTATTGAAGCAAACCAAATACCAAGGTATAGGCGTTGTACATGCTTTTTCAGGAAGTATTGAAGCGGCCAAAGGGTATATTGAAAGAGGGTTTTACCTAGGTGTAGGCGGTACGATTACCTATGAGCGTGCTCAAAAAACACGAAACACCCTTGGTTTTTTGTTAGAACACCATTTTGATAAATTGCTTTTAGAAACGGATGCCCCTGATATGCCCATGTGCGGTAGACAAGGAGAAGCAAACGAACCTCGTTATTTATCAGATGTCGTTGATGTTATAAGCGACCGCTATGGCATGTCACATAAAGAAATAGTGTCCACCACCACAGCGAACTACACTCGACTATTTAATATTGATGCTGGAAGTGAAGCATAGACTTCCAAACTAGCTATCTAGCGCTTCTCTTTATTTCTTTTTGATTCGATTACCTGAATAAACCATGGGCGAGATTTATAAAAGGCCCGGGTTAGGTAAATACCTAGCATGAGCGCTAAAAAGACGAGAATACACGCAATAAGAGCAAGCTGGTAACGCAATGTCAGTGGACTCTCGAGGACAGCCTGCGTGTTCATGTGAATATTTACATAACCTAGTAAATTTTCATTATCGTCAGTGATAACGCCAACATAGGTAAGCGGCGTTACACTTTGCGACTGACTCATCGACACCACACTGGCAATTTGAGGCAAAGGAGCAATATACCTCCCGTCCTTATCAAACACAGACAAGGCAAGAATGTGTGGCTCGTCGACCAAAATAGAGGCGACACTTTCAATATACTCCCGTTGAGTGAGAGTATCAGATAGCGCGGAATCTACATTGTTCTCAGTTTCCTGATTCGAAAGTGCGTCAGCGATAAAGGCAGGTTGTAGCAGTTTTGCATACTGCCTTGCTATGCTCTCACCAGAGAAGCGAGTTTGCACGGTAAGCCAGTCGTTTTGGTACTGTTGGAATAACAGAAGCAATACCACTATCAAAGCAAACACCGCACTCACTACTATTGTGTGGAACAATCGCTTTAGAACTGTGTACAACGAATGCGAGTCATTCTTTGTTTGTGAAGCTGCGTTGCTTAGCCCGTCTACCAATTCGCTTTTCCATAATGTCACGAGGGTTACCTAACAGTAGGATAATTCGAAATAATTTAAAAGGAGATATTTTATTAGTTAGCCTAATTGGTTAGCATTAGAGCACCATTTGCCAATCACCGCAGTTTCTGTGTGCGTTATGAAAGACACTCTTCTTAATAATATCGATAATGACGATATCCATTTAGCTTCTTTTTTGTCTCATGTAGTTAGCAATAGTCACAACGACAGTGCGTATTCACATACGTTAACCGTTATTGGTCAAGCTGTAACACCTTATCTACTGCACAGCGTTTTAATTAAACTCAACGATGTGTTTACTCCTTCTAGCGCTGCTTTCCATCATTTACACAAGCAAATGGGGGATGATGTAATAGAAATTAGAGGTGCTTTGCAAAACACTGAGCTTGATCAGATTAAGCCACTGCTGGGCGACGTATCCAAGGCATATAATGTTGATGTTGGTTTGCAGGGCTCTCGCCCCTCATTGTCTAAGCCAGGACTACTGGTCATGGACATGGATAGCACTGTCATCGCGATTGAATGTATCGATGAAATAGCTAAATTGGCGGGTGTTGGCGAGCAGGTGGCAGAAGTTACTGCTAAGGCAATGCGTGGAGAAATTGCGTTTAATGATAGCTTAACGCATAGGGTGGCGTGCTTGGAAGGCGTGCCAGTTAGTCACCTTAATCAAATTCGTGACAGCATACCTATCATGCCTGGCATTCAAGCCTTGCTCACTCACTTGAAACAGTACAATTGGAAATTAGCAATCGCCTCAGGTGGGTTCACATTTTTCGCTGACCACCTAAAAGCAAGGCTTGGACTCGATTTTGCCATTTCTAACACGCTTGCGGTGAAAAACGAGCAGCTGACTGGAAAAGTAGAGGGTGAAATTGTCAATGCAGACGTTAAGGCGCGAACCGTAAACGCCCTTGCTGAGAAGTGGCAAATTCCAGCCAAACAAACCGTTGCTATGGGGGATGGGGCTAACGATTTGGTCATGATGGCTGAATCAGCGCTTGGCGTGGCGTGTCACGGTAAGCCACTGGTTAATGAAAAGGCGGATGTGGCAATCCGCATTGGCAGTTTACATAGCCTTCTGTATTTTCTAGACAAGTAGTTAACGAGAGTCTGTAATACAAGCGCTAGTTTTGGGAAAATAAAACTAGCGCATCACACTTTATCGATTACCTTTCACCAGCCACAAGTTTCCAAAATCTTGTGATTAAAAGCTTCCCGTGATGGGTTTTAACCTTCGGGCTCATTTAAATTGATAGGCTTTGCGATTTCACTATGCGTTGCGCGCAATGGCTTTAGGTTGAACCGCACTTTTTAACGTTTTATTAGCCGTGATATCTTCCATTGTAAAGCCGTATCTTATAAGCACTTCATCTGTGACATCGACCAGGTGAGAGCACGCTGCAATACTCCACATTTTCTTCTCTAACTCACGGGCCCGGTGCATGGCGTAAATGGTGACGTAATTGATTTCCGTTTCCAGCATGGTCATGTCTGGCTTGCCGGTTGTGGTTAGCATGACATGAATAGCCACGAATTGGCCGCGAACCATAGCTTCTCTAATAAATGCTCGGCGCTGCTCGTTATTTTCGAATTTATCGGAATAGCGGGGAATGATCGCCATTCGCGGCTCTTTTTGCGATGCATCGAAGGAGATAAATAATTCCTGTCGCAACGGCATATTTTCAAGCTTAACGGCCTTAATGCCACTTTGTACAAAAGGTATATCTTGCTTTCGGTCTCTAAAGAGAAACTCTAAATTCACTTGCCCACGTTTGGCGTATTGCGTGGTTAGGGTGGTTATGCGTTCGTCCTGCTTTCCGACAATACAAGCCTGTGGTGTATAGCGAACACCTTCCTTACTCATCAAGAAGGATAGGGAGGTAGCGTTTCGCGCATTAATACAACGAAGCGCCTGTCCCATGCCTGGTACTTCTTCTTCGTCGTTCTCTACTTTAAGGCTGCCTTTGTTCTTTTTAATCAGTTCTTCAAAGAAGTTTCTAGCACTTTTACCTTCGTCGCCCGGCATAGTTTTTAAATGAAGAATGTTCTTGCCGACGTTGTGATAAATGATTTCGTATTGCAAATGCATGACATCAAAGGAACTGGCAATTTCTTGCAGACGAGGGAAGGCGACTTCTACTTTGCCCTCTAAATTACCTTTATATTCTTTGCTTAACTCTATACGAAGTCCAAGTCCATGCACCGAAATATCTTCGCTGACCCCTTTGTGCACCAGCTCTTCATTATTGAAGCGAGCTTCAATTTGGGTTCTCAGCTGATAGCGGCTTTCAATGCGTTGCTCTTCATATTTAAACCTGACAACCTGAACATTCGAAGGAGCGCGATTGCGCGGATGCCCAAAATTTCGCAGATGAGAGAGGTTTTCTCTATTAAACTTAAATTCGTTGTAGGTCTCTTGCCCTGTTACTGAGGTTACATCGGTTACGTGTGCCAAGAATCGCAGGTTTTTCAGCTTTGACATCAGTCGAGCTGATGGTGGAGTGTTCAGTTTTTTAACTTTATTACCTACAGAATCCGGAATGGAAAGCGGAATATGGGCCTGTTCAGGGTCAATCTCTGTTAAGGTTATTTTAAATACACGCCAACTCGCTTTTTTAGATCCAAACCCTAAAAATACTCGGGTTAGTACGTCTTTTTGCAAGAGTTCCTCGTAAGACGCTGAGTAAAAATAGACCTTGTCGTTCTGCAAATGAGTAAAACTAAATACGAAAATCTCTCTTACTTCTTCTGACTTCTGCAATAGGCGCATAAGCCTTTCCTGGGTGAGTAAGAAGTTCAATCGACAGTTATCGTCTTCGTCTTGCCAATACTGTACGGTTTCGCGGTTCACTTCGTTAACCATAGCAAACCGGGGAACCAGCGTTTTATTAATGACGTCTATATACACCGGCAACGTGGGGCTACGCGGCGAAAAGTACTGCTCACAAATTTTACTGGTAATCGCCTCAATCGTATTGCTCATATTAACTTTATATCGGCGTTTATTGCCGTGTATAAAGCTTTCTAAGAATTTGTCGAATGCGGGGCTTGGCTTTTCTTTATCTCGTTGCAAGGCAAGATAGTTAACATCGTTTTTAGTTATTATCTTTACGAGCTTATATGCAATGCCATTCTTTTTGTCCATGGCAAATTCATTCTCTAAGCCCCTAAAGAATATAAACAGCGTTTCTCCTTTTTCGAAAAACGCGTCTTTAGAGAGTTTTACCTGCAAGCCTTCAAGAGATATATCAACACTCAAACCGCGCATTGATTGATTGGCGCTATTAAATAATTCTACCGCCACAGCGAAGTTCATGCGTTCAGTGTTGCGCTGTCTGTAATCAAGCAGGTTTACGGTAGGAACTTTAAACTGCTCCAATACTGCTGAGCGCTTTTTAAGTTCAGGATTTTCTTTATCAGCGCGTTCTTGTGCGAGTTCTTTTTCGCGCATTAAGCGAAAGTTGTTTTCGGTGTTTTGTACCGCTTCGTAAACACCGTAAGTATATCGGCCAAATACCCTCAACTGCTCTTCAAACTTGTCAACAGCGACGTCATCCATGTAATGGCTACGTCCTTCGTGTACATATTTATTGCACTTTCCGTCAACATGACCACGCAAGTCTATGGTGCGCATACAGGGTTTGGCTAGGCGTTTCACTTCCATTTTGATGAGGAAGCGCTTTTCTTTCGGCACATCAGATGCAGTTTGAAGCAATACCTGGTTAAACTCAGGCTCATTAACCATGGGCTTTAGCTGTTCAATAATATCAGCATATTGCTTTAAATCTTGACTCATGAATGCGCAACTTTGTTGTTTAGTATCATTATTTTAGTTGTTATCGGCAAATCAGCAAAACTCATTAACCCGTAAAGTCGTTATACTTTTGTACCGTTTTACTGGAGGAGAACTGACCTTAGGTTTGTGCTTATTTCACCGTTGTTAAGTGTTAGAATACTCTTTTTAAGCAATGGATAAAACTGGAATATGGCAAAACGTAAAACTGCTTATGTGTGTTCTGACTGCGGTGCAGAGTTCCCTCGCTGGCAAGGTCAATGTTCGGAGTGTAAAGCGTGGAATACGATAAGTGAGTTTGTGGTTGCAAGTGCCAAAAGTGTCGCACGCCAAACCACGTCAGGTTATGCTGGGCAAACCGCTGCCAAAATTGAGACATTAAATGCAATAGATCTCGAATCACTACCGCGATTCTCGTCAACATTTAAAGAGCTAGATAGAGTGTTAGGGGGCGGAATAGTCCCTGGGGCAGCTATGTTAATTGGTGGCTCGCCAGGAGCGGGTAAGAGTACGCTTCTGCTTCAAGTAATGTGTCAGATGGCAAAAAGTGAAACCGCGCTTTATGTCACGGGGGAAGAGTCGCTTCAGCAAGTCGCCATGCGAGCAAAGCGCTTAAATCTACCTGACGACAAGCTGATGATGTTAGCCGAAACAAACGTGGAAACTATCTGCGATTTAGCCCTTACGAAAAAGCCTAAAATTATGGTTATCGACTCTATTCAGGTGATGCACGTGTCAGACGTTCAGTCTGCGCCAGGCAGTGTGTCGCAAGTACGAGAAAGCGCGGCGTATTTAACGCGCTTTGCCAAGCAAAATCATATTGCTATGTTCATTGTTGGCCATGTAACAAAAGACGGTAACTTGGCGGGTCCGAAAGTTCTTGAGCACTGTATCGACAGCTCTATGATGCTGGAAGGAGAAAGTGATGGTCGCTACCGTACGCTTCGAAGTCATAAAAACCGCTTTGGTGCGGTAAATGAGCTCGGCGTGTTTGCCATGACAGAAAAAGGCCTTAAAGAAGTAAGCAACCCATCGGCCATATTCTTAAGTCGAGGTGACAATGAAACGCCAGGGTCTAGCGTTATGGTTATTTGGGAGGGCACCCGCCCGTTACTTGTAGAAATACAGGCGTTGGTAGACTATTCGCAGATGTCGAACCCAAGGCGAATCGCTGTAGGGTTGGATCAGAACCGTTTGTCTATGCTGCTCGCGGTTTTGCATCGCCATGGCAATGTGCAAATGAACGATCAAGACGTTTTTGTCAACGTGGTAGGTGGTGTAAGAGTATCAGAGACCAGTGCAGACTTAGCCTTATTATTGGCCATGATTTCAAGCTTTAGAAATCGCTCGCTGCCCAGAGATTTAATTGTATTCGGCGAAGTCGGGCTAGCCGGCGAGATTCGCCCGGTTCCTAACGGAACGGAACGCATTATCGAGGCAGCGAAACATGGTTTTAAGCGGGCGATCGTGCCAAAAGCCAATGCGCCTAAGCAAGCCATTAATGGTATGAAAGTGGTACCGGTAGCGCGCTTATCTGAAGCGTTAGACGCGCTTGAGTAATGCGAAAGGCTCAACATTTACGCAAAGTGTTGACGGTGCCTGTTAGATTAAAAGGCCTATTGAATGGGCTTTTCCTGCATTAAACGAGTGAAATGCGTTTTTTAGAGGTTAATGTGGCGCCTGATAAACCGCATTAACTAACGCATTCAGGTCTTTCTCTTCAATACTGGCGTCGTCGCTGTTTAAGGTGATTAAACGGCGAAGAGCGCTAATGCTTTCTACATCCATTCGTTCAACTTTACAGCCTAATGAAACCCGTTCTTTTCTACTGTCGGCATGACGATACAACTGCGAAATAGAGAGGGTTATTACAGGACTGTCTTCATTTGCTTGGAAGGTAGCAGTGTAAGGGTCGTGACTGTCAAAAGGTAAGTGTGACAACGCCGTTTCGGTAGCTTGAAGTTTAATGCCTTGAAGCGATACGTCGCTGACTACCACATCAATACTAACGTCATTGTGTGCCAGTGTGCCATTTACATTCAGTGACACCCGTTGAAATTGGCGCTTATCCGTCATTTTTCAAATACCCAGTTATCATTAACGCTGTTATATCAGTCCGCGTAGATAATTGCCCACTGAGTGGGTAATGACCTATGCGGACTGGTATTAGTATTGGCTAATTTGCGTGGGTTCGCAATGAAAAGCGAACAAATAAAAAAGCCGCTATCAGCGATAGCGGCTTTAGGCGTAAAGCAGAGATACAGATCTTACATCTCTGAATTTGTGTTATTTAGACATACGCTTATATTTAAGGCGGTGCGGTTCAACCACATCTTGTCCAAATTCTTGCTTCAACCAGCTTTCGTAGTCTGAGTAGTTACCTTCGAAGAAGTTGATGTTACCTTCATCGCGGTAATCCATAATGTGTGTTGCTACACGGTCTAGGAACCAACGGTCGTGCGAGATAACCATGGCACAGCCTGGGAACTCCAACAACGCGTTTTCCAAGGCGCGAAGTGTTTCTACGTCTAGGTCGTTGGTTGGCTCATCCAGTAGCAATACGTTACCGCCTGCTTTAAGCAGTTTCGCAAGGTGAACACGGTTACGCTCACCACCTGACAAGTCTTTGATGAACTTCTGCTGGTCGGTGCCTTTAAAGTTAAAACGGCTGCAGTAGGCGCGGCTGTTAATTTCAAAGTTACCAATGCGAATAATGTCTTGTTCGTCAGAAATTTCTTTCCACACGGTGTTGTTTTCGTTCATGTGGTCGCGGAACTGTTCTACCGCAGCAATTTGAACGGTTTCACCTAAATCGATGGTGCCTGAATCAGGTTTCTCAGCACCAGTAAGCATTCTGAACAAGGTTGATTTACCCGCGCCGTTAGGGCCAACGATACCTACAATGGCACCCTTTGGTACTTTAAACGTTAAGTCGTCGATAAGTACGCGATCGCCATACGACTTTTTAAGGTTGCTTACTTCAATAACCTTGTCACCTAAGCGTTCACCTGGTGGAATGAAAAGCTCATTGGTTTCATTACGCTTTTGGTAATCGCTGGTAGATAGTTCTTCAAAGCGGGCCATACGAGCTTTACTTTTAGCATGACGACCTTTCGGGTTTGAGCGTACCCACTCAAGTTCCTGTTTCATGCTCTTCATACGTGCCGTTTCGGTACGCTCTTCTTGCTCAAGTCGGTTTTCTTTTTGCTCCAACCAAGAAGAGTAGTTACCTTCCCACGGAATACCTTCACCACGGTCAAGTTCTAAAATCCAACCTGCAACGTTATCAAGGAAGTATCTATCGTGGGTAATAGCGACTACCGTACCTTCATAATCGTGAAGGAAACGCTCTAGCCATGCGACTGATTCTGCGTCTAAGTGGTTAGTGGGTTCGTCTAGAAGCAACATTTCAGGCTTTTCTAGAAGTAGGCGGCACAGCGCTACACGGCGGCGTTCACCACCAGATAGTTTGCTAACGTCCGCATCCCACGCTGGAAGGCGAAGGGCATCAGCAGCACGCTCTAATGCATTTTCTAAGTTGTGGCCATCTTTGGCTTGAATAATAGCTTCTAACTCGCCCTGCTCTTTAGCAAGGGCGTCAAAATCAGCGTCTGCTTCTGCATAAGCTGCATATACTTCATCTAGGCGAGTTAATGCGTGTTTAACGTCGGCGACGGCTTCTTCTATATTGCCGCGAACATCTTTTGTTTCATCAAGCTGAGGCTCTTGTGGAAGGTAGCCCACTTTTAAGCCCGGTTGAGGACGCGCTTCACCTTCGATGTCGGTATCTACGCCGGCCATAATGCGAAGTAAGGTAGATTTACCTGCACCGTTTAGACCTAGCACACCAATTTTGGCGCCTGGGAAAAAGCTAAGTGAGATATTTTTTAGAATGTGTCTATTAGGTGGGACGATTTTGCCCACGCGATGCATACTGTAAACGTATTGCGCCATGCTCTATCCTCGCTGAATAAGCGGTGAAAAATAAAAAAGTGATTGTGGTCTATTCTACTCGTAACAGAGTAGTTTGTGCCAGTTACTTACGCTTAGTGTATTTGTGCTTGGCGATATTTTAATCACTCATGCCAAAAAGATCGATTTATGCATCGGTTGGCGAGTTGATTTAAGGTAAACTTGTTTTTATAAGCATGAGTAAACATGGGCTTTAGGGTGAGCTAGCAAACAGCAATAAAGAACCCAAAGCGATAGACTCAACACTATTCATATCTCTGAACAGGTAATTATGATGACCGCTATGAGTAAACGCACATACAGTCTGGAAGAGCTTGCCAAACATGTAAGTGGGGAAGTGCAGGGCGATGGAAACATTACTATCTCTGCAGTAGGTACGTTATCCGGTGCAGCATCGCACCAAATTTCGTTTCTAACAAATCCTAAATACAAGCCGCAGTTAAAAGATACTCAGGCTGGTGCGGTAATTCTGCACAAAAACTTAAAAGATGATAGCCCAGTTCCAGCGTTGGTTGTGGCAAACCCTCATGCAGCGTTCGCCCTTATCGCTCAGTTGTTTGATACTACTCCAGCGGTAGCGACAGGTATTGCTGAGACAGCGGTTATTGCGCCATCTGCCCGCATCGGCAGTGATGTATCGCTAGGCCACAATGTAATCATTGAAGAGAACGTGGTTTTAGGCGATAGAGTTACTGTAGGCGCGAATACGGTTATTCGTAGAGGCACCCATATTGGTGAAGGCTGTACCATTCACCCGAATGTAACTATCTATCATGACGTTGTGATTGGTAAGCGCGTGACAATTCATAGCCAAACAGTTATTGGTGCGGCAGGCTTTGGTTACGCAAACGATAAAGGCGTTTGGATCCCTATTCCACAAACAGGGTCGGTTCGCATTGGTGACGACAGTCAGATTGGCGCAAGCAGCAGCATTGACCGCGGCGCCATGGAAGATACGATTTTAGGCACTAACGTTATTATCGATAACCAAGTACAAATTGGCCACAACTGTATTATTGGTGATCACTCTTGTATTTGCGGCGCTACAGGTATTGCTGGTAGCTGTCATATCGGCAAGCACGTTATTATCGGTGGTGGAGTGGGCATTAATGGCCACATTAGCATTTGCGATAATGTTCAGGTGACTGGCTATACCATGATTGTACAAGATATCACTGAACCGGGCGTTTATTCTTCTGGCCAGCCAGCACAAACCAACCGTGACTGGCGCAAGAATACGGTTCGCCTTGCCAAAATTGGTAGTTTATTTGACCGTGTTAAGGCCTTAGAGAAACAGGTCTGATCTCGCGCTGGCGCAGGTATTTCGTTAAACCTGCGCCATTTATATTAATTTGGTCACAAAGCGGTATACAAGCCCTCGAAAATGACTAGAATATGGCTCGAATTTGAGCAATCAGTGCGTAACGCCATATAAAAACCGCAGTTAAGGAGCCCCCATGTTTTCTCGCGAAATGAATATAGCCGACTTCGATCCTGAATTAGCCGATGCAATGTCTAAAGAGGTTGAGCGTCAAGAACATCACATAGAGCTAATTGCCTCTGAGAACTACTGTAGCCCACGTGTAATGGAAGCACAGGGTTCGCAGCTTACTAACAAGTACGCGGAAGGCTACCCAGGCAAGCGTTACTACGGTGGTTGTGAGCACGTAGACGTTGTTGAACAACTTGCTATCGATCGTGCAAAAGCACTATTCGGTGCAGACTACGCGAACGTTCAACCGCACGCTGGTTCACAAGCTAACTCTGCCGTATTCATGGCACTACTTGACGCAGGCGATACGGTATTGGGAATGAGCCTTTCTGAAGGTGGTCACCTTACTCACGGTTCACACGTAAACTTCTCTGGTAAAACCTACAATGCTGTTCAGTATGGTCTGAACAAAGAAACCGGTGAAATCGATTACGCTCAGGTTGAGGCACTTGCTAAAGAGCACAAGCCGAAAATGATTATCGGTGGTTTCTCTGCGTATTCTGGCATTGTTGATTGGGCAAAATTCCGTGAAATCGCTGATAGCGTTGGCGCTTACTTGCTCGTAGATATGGCGCACGTAGCAGGACTTGTAGCAGCGGGCGTTTATCCAAACCCGCTTCCTCACGCTCACGTGGTAACAACGACTACTCATAAAACCCTTGCTGGCCCACGTAGTGGTTTAATCCTTTCTTCATGCGGCGATGAAGCGATTTACAAAAAGCTAAACAGCTCGGTATTCCCAGGCAACCAAGGTGGCCCTCTTTGCCACGTGATCGCAGCTAAAGCGGTTGCATTCAAAGAAGCACTACAGCCAGAATTTAAAGCGTATCAGCAGCAGGTTGTTGCAAATGCGAAAGCTATGGTTTCTGTAATGCAAGAGCGCGGTTATAACATCGTTTCTGGCGGTACTGACAACCACTTGTTCCTTCTTGACCTTATCGACAAGGACATTACCGGTAAAGATGCTGACGCAGCACTTGGTGCCGCAAATATTACGGTAAACAAAAACTCAGTGCCAAATGACCCGCGTTCACCGTTTGTAACCAGCGGTCTTCGTATTGGTAGCCCAGCGATTACTCGCCGTGGTTTCAAAGAAGAACAAGCTAAACAAGTTGCAACATGGATTTGCGACATTCTAGATAACATGGGCGATGAGTCTGTTATCAAACGTGTTCAAGACGAAGTGGTTGCACTTTGCGCACAATTCCCTGTTTATAAATAAATAGGTTTGTGTTTTATTGCGTACTTTGGTACTAATGCTGGACTAACTAGTCTAGGTTCAATTTAGATACCTAAGTACGCAATATTTAAGGATTATTCATGTTTTGCCCGTTTTGTTCAGAACAAGAAACAAAAGTCATTGATTCTCGTTTGGTTGCAGAAGGGCAACAGGTGCGTAGACGCCGTGAATGTATGGTGTGTCACGAGCGCTTCACGACCTTTGAAAGTGCCGAGCTCGTGATGCCTCGCGTTATTAAACGCGATGGTTCTCGTGAACCGTTTAACGAAGATAAACTTCGTGCAGGCTTGCAACGCGCACTCGAAAAGCGCCCTGTGAGCACAGAAAAAGTTGAACAATGTATCCTCTCACTTAAGTCACAGTTGCGCGCAACCGGTGAACGTGAAGTGAGCAGTGAACTGCTCGGCAACCTAATTATGAAAGCCCTCAAAGAACTCGATAAAGTTGCTTATGTCCGGTTCGCCTCCGTTTATCGCTCTTTCGAAGATATTCGTGAATTCGGAGAAGAGATTGCGCGATTAGGAGATTAAGTCGGCGACCTCTCAAACATCAGGCACTTAGGGCTACAACAGGAATCCAAGTGAACCACGATACGGTTAAGAACGATTATTTTTGGATGGCACAAGCCATTCAGCTTGCCCAACAAGGGCGTTTTACCACTTCTCCTAACCCTCGCGTAGGCTGTGTAATTGTTGACGAAAACAATCAATTGCTTGGTCAGGGATATCACATTCAAGCTGGTACACCCCATGCCGAAGTGCATGCATTAAGACAAGCATCTAACGCACGTCCGCAGGGCGCAAAGGGCGCGACGGCATACGTTACACTTGAACCTTGTAGTCATTTTGGTCGCACACCGCCTTGCGCTGTTGCCTTGGTAGAAGCAAAGGTAGCGCGTGTTGTTATTGCTATGACCGACCCGAATCCAAACGTATGCGGTAACGGTATTAGCATTCTGCAGGAAGCAGGCATTGAAGTGGTAAGCGAAGTGATGGCTGCTGAGGCCGCAGCGCTAAACCCCGGGTTTATTAAACGCATGCTTACTGGTAAGCCCTTTGTTCGCGTGAAATTAGGCATTAGCCTAGATGGAAAAATAGCCCTTCAAAATGGGGTGAGTCAGTGGATTACTAGTGCAGAAGCAAGGCGGGATGTGCAACAGTATCGTGCACAAAGTTGCGTAGTATTGACGGGTTCGGGTACGGTACAAGCTGATAATCCTAGCCTCTTAGTTCGTGAAAAAGAGGCTCAGTTTGAAAAGTATCCACTAGATCATATCCGCCAGCCAGCACGTGTGGTTGTAGATAGCAAAAGTAAGCTTAGTAGAGACTACACACTTTTTAACGACGGCAATATTACGTTCACGGCGACGTCACAGGCTCACCCAGACACCGCTACTCAGTACTATCTCCAACTGGACGAAAAAGACGGTAAACTCAATTTACATTCACTTATGTCAGCACTAGGCGATAAGCAATATAATGAAGTGTGGGTGGAAGCAGGCCCAGGCCTTGCCGGTGCATTATTGCAAGAAGGGCTGGTGGATGAACTTATTTGCTACCAAGCGCCTAAGCTTTTAGGTGATAAGGGAGTCAGTATGGTTAATTTACCCGCGTTCACGTCGCTAAATGAATGTATTTCGCTTTCGCTTATTGAAAATCGTCAAGTGGGTAACGATATTAAGCTTATCTTCCGTCCTGATGTTAGCAACACCCGTGGTTAACGCGATTAAAGAGGAACTTTATGTTTACTGGAATTATTCAAGCGCTAGGTACAATTAAGAAGCTTGATAACCGTGGCAACGATATTCGACTTACCGTTTCATCGCCTACGCTTGATATGTCTGATGTCGCACTCGGCGACAGTATTGCGACCAATGGTGTTTGCTTAACAGTTACTGATATGGGCCCCGATTATTATTGTGCAGATGTGTCGGCAGAGACCATCAAATTAACGGGCTTTGCACATTACAGCGCAGGCTCTACGGTGAATCTTGAGAAAGCGATGCGTCCAAGCGACCGTTTAGGTGGTCATATCGTTTCCGGTCACGTTGATGGTGTAGGCGAGGTTACACAAATCATTAAGCACTCAGACTACGTAGAGTTCTGGGTAAAAGCGCCAGAAGCCTTGGCTAAATATATTGCGCATAAAGGTAGTATCACCGTTGATGGTATCAGCTTAACTGTTAACGAAGTTAATGGCGCAGAATTTATGCTTTGGATCATTCCTCATACATTGCAAGAAACCATTATGGGGAGCTATAAGGTGGGCACAGCGGTGAACTTAGAGGTTGATGTTATTGCGCGCTATTTAGAGCGACTGATGTTGGGCGACAAAGCCGCCGAACCAAAAAGCAAAGGCATTGACATGGCATTTCTTGCCGAGAACGGATTTTTAAGAAAATAACCCTACAAGAAGCACACAACATGGCATTTAACACTACACAAGAAATAATTGAAGACATTCGCCAAGGTAAAATGGTTATCTTGATGGATGACGAAGACAGGGAAAATGAAGGCGATTTGATAATGGCGGCAGAGCATGTGACGCCTGAAGCCATTAACTTTATGGTAACCCACGCTCGCGGTTTAGTGTGTTTACCAATGACGCAAGAGCGCTGTCGCACCCTGAATCTTCCGCTTATGGTGGATAAAAACGAAGCACAGTTTTCTACCAACTTCACTGTGTCTATTGAAGCGGCAACCGGCGTGACCACAGGCATTTCGGCGGCAGATCGCGCAACAACCATTAAAGCTGCTGTAGCGAAAGACGCGAAAGCGACAGACATTGTACAGCCGGGTCATATTTTTCCGCTAATTGCTAAAGACGGTGGCGTGTTAAACCGCGCAGGTCACACTGAAGCTGGTGTAGATTTACCGCGTTTGGCAGGGTTAGAGCCTGCTGGGGTTATTGTAGAAATCCTCAATGAAGACGGCACGATGGCCCGTCGTCCAGAACTAGAAAAGTTTGCTGAAAAACATAATCTTAAAATCGGCACCATTGCTGATTTGATTGAATATCGCAATCTCAACGAAACCACCATTCAAAAGGTCGCTCAATGCAATATGCCAACCGAGTATGGTGACTTCGAGCTTCACACGTTTAAAGACAGCATCGACAACCAGCTTCATTTCGCACTTAAAAAAGGCGAAATTAAAGAAGATGAGCCGACACTTGTACGTGTACATCTTCACAATACCTTTAGTGATCTTCTTGGGTCTACCCGCGGTATTCATCGCTCGATGACGCTTGCAGATGGCATGCGCAAAATTTCAGAAGACGGTGGCGTATTGGTGCTATTAGGTAAAGAAGAGCATATTGAAAGTCAGGTACGCCGCTTTGCCGCAGAAGACCGAGGCGAGCGCCCGACTGGCGCTGACTGGCAGGGATCGTCACGCACTATTGGTGTAGGCAGTCAAATTCTAGCATCAATGGGCGTACACAAAATGCGTCTTCTTAGTAAGCCAATTAAATATCACGCACTTTCAGGTTACGGCCTTGAAGTAGTGGAGTACGTGCACGACTAGTACTTAGCTGTATGGCGGAGCTAAAGTGGATAGGGTTTGCGACGAGCACTCCCTTCCCACATTGAGTCAAGCTAACGTACCCGTTTACGAATAGTTGAAGTTAAAGAAACAATCGATTTAGTTTGGGCGCAGTTGTGGTATACTTCGCGCCGTTTTTTCTCGAGGAATGAATCCATGCAGGTAATTGAAGGTAATATCAGAGCAACCGGTAAGAAATTTGCTATCGTTGTATCACGCTTTAATAGCTTTGTAGTTGAAAGCTTACTTGAAGGTGCACTAGATACACTAGAGCGTCACGGTGAAGTGAGTGATGACGATATCACGTTAGTACGTGTACCTGGTGCTTACGAGTTACCTGTAGTAGCTAAGAAATTAGCTGAGAAAAAGTCATTTGACGCCATCATCGCACTAGGTGCGGTTATTCGTGGTGGTACGCCACACTTTGATTTTGTAGCAGGCGAGTGTAACAAAGGTCTTGCGCAAGTTTCTCTTGAATACGGTGTACCCGTATCATTTGGCGTAATTACAACAGATTCAATTGAACAGGCTATCGAGCGTTCAGGAACCAAAGCGGGCAACAAAGGTGCAGAAGCTGCACTTGGTGCGCTGGAAATGGTTAACGTTATCGATGCTGTTGAAAAGCTTTAAGGTAAACATTAAGTGAAAGTTTCAGCTCGTCGTAAAGCCCGTGAACTCGCTCTGCAAGGCGTGTATTCATGGCAAATGAGTCACAACGATATTCAGCAGGTTGAACTGGCGCTAGCCACCAGTAACGACATGCAAAAGGTAGATATGGCGTATTTCCAAGCTCTGCTTCGCGGTGTTGCACACAACGCAAGTAAACTTGATGCGACCATCAAGCCTTACCTTGGCCGTTTGCCTGAAGAGTTAGACGCTATTGAAAAAGCAATCTTGCGCATTGCGACGCTGGAACTGACCGAGCGCATTGACGTCCCTTACCGCGTAATTATTAATGAGGCGATTGAGCTTGCTAAAGCATTTGGTGCTGAAGAAAGTCACAAGTTCATTAATGGTGCACTGGACAAAGCAGTGCGCACATTGCGCAAAGACGAGCGCGACTAACCTTACCGTGGCGGCATGGACTGCCGCTAAAAGGGTTTAAAAATTACCGTGAAAGAATTTGATCTTATCGGCCGCTACTTTTCAAACAGCGGCCACAAACGCAAAGACGTTGTTATTGGTATTGGTGATGACTGTGCTGTAACAACGGTTCCTGAAAACCAACAGCTTGCCGTTACCACAGATACCCTGGTTGCAGGTGTGCACTTTTTGAAAGACGCACCGGCGAAGTCTGTTGCGTATAAAACAGTGGCGGTAAACTTAAGCGACCTTGCCGCAATGGGCGCAGAGCCAGCGTGGATTAGCTTATCTCTGTCATTACCGGAAGTGGACGAAGCTTGGCTAGATGACTTTGTTTCGGGCCTTTATGAGCTAACTCAGTACTATTCTGTACAGCTAATCGGTGGCGATACGGTTAAAGGCCCAATGGCGTTCACGATTACAGCTCAAGGCTTTATACCGCCGGGTTCTGAGCTAACGCGTAGCGGCGCTAAGCCGGGTGATTGGCTTTATGTCACAGGAACGCTTGGTGACGCGGGTGCAGGTTTAGACATCCTGCAAAATAAGCTGAGTGTAAGTGGTGAAGCGAAAGATGTCTTGGTAAATCGTCATTACTTCCCAACTCCTCGCGTAGCGGTGGGCACAGCTATCCGACGTATTGCAACGTCGTGCATTGATATCTCTGATGGTTTAATTTCAGATTTAGGTCATATCCTAAAAGCGTCTAATTGCGGTGCAAATGTTCATGTAGAGCGTTTACCGTTGTCACGAGCATTAACAAGCGCGGTTACACCTGAGCAAGCTATCGAATACGCGCTGTCTGCAGGCGATGACTATGAGCTTATTTTCACTGTAAGTGAAGAGCAGCGCGGAAGTCTTGAAACCTCGTTGGCAAGCACAAACGTGAAAGCCACATGTATTGGCCAATTAACCGGCCATAACGGCACACTTTCATTGCTCAAAGACAACGAAAAGTACACACCTGTTAACGTGTCAGGTTACGAGCACGCCTTTTAGGCGGCCTATTTGTCCGACAAAAGCAATAAAAAGGAAAAAGCATGCAGGCTGAGTTTCGCGCTAGAGTGAGTATGAAAAATCCCGTGCATTTTCTCGCACTAGGCTTTGGCAGTGGACTTATTCCTTTCATTCCGGGAACCTTTGGCTCACTTGCTGCGTTGCCCCTACTTATTGCCTGTAGCCAGATTTCCCTAATTTCCTTTATCGCGCTTACGCTGATATTCTCAGTTGTAGGCATTTACCTGTGTGGCAAGACTGCTGACGATATGCAGGTTCACGATCATGGCTCTATAGTGTGGGATGAAATAGCGGGCATGTTTGTGACCTTTCTGTTTGTACCTATTTCAGCGTCCTCTTTACTTGTAGGCTTTGTTCTATTCAGGCTTTTCGATATCTTGAAGCCTTGGCCAATAGGTATCATAGATAAGCGCTTACACGGCGGTACAGGCATTATGCTTGATGATCTTATCGCTGGCGCCATGGCATGCGGTTGTCTACATTTACTAATAGCGTTTTGGCCTGCCGCATTGGCTTTGTTTTAATTCATTACGAATATTCGCCGCCATTTTGTTAGACTTACCTCAAAGGAAAGCCAGTTGACGGTGAGCAAACTATTTACGAAAAAGCCCGCAAAATAGCGTAATGCCGATCAGTTAAGAAAATTTTCATGATCGGTTGACCGATCTTTTTAAGGCTTCAAAATCCGATATCAGTCTCTGGTATCGGATTTTTTAATGTCTTTACTTACAAACCTCGATGAAACATTC
>NZ_JAKREY010000039.1:0-8875 GCF_022348265.1 Alteromonas sp. Cnat3-28 | reverse complement strand
GCGGGTTCGCAGTTGCCCGTTGGAGGTTTGCTTTGCTAATTGTTTAAAGTCGTCGGCTGTATGCATATCAAAATCACTCGAATATGAATACCACTATTAGATCAAACTTTTAAGACAATTGGTATAAATCAAAGTGTGAGATACGTTCCATACACTTCCCCATACACTTCCCCATACACAGGAAGGACTAAAAGAACGTCTAACTATTCCATTGTTCTAATAGTTCTCGGCCAGTTCAGAATACCGCTTACAAGCGGCTGTTTCTTCATCAGAGTTAAGAAGCGCATCGCAACTTTGATTAGCCATTGAATTAAGACAATCAGTGGCGGGCTCAATAAGCTCATGTTCATCACCTAAATTAGCAATGCTCATATACTGACCACATATCTCATCTATCATATTTGACATCATAGCTTTCATCTCAGGTGGAAATTCGTCATTAGCACTCATCTCCTTGCCAATACACATTTTACTCTTATCACATAACTTCATGGCCGCATCGTTTAATGCCGCAGTATCCGCAAAAACACACAGCGAATATCCAGTTAAAGCTAGGGCCAAAATAATTTCCTTCTTATTCACCATAAGGCGTGACTCCATAGTATTTATTGGGTTGTACTAAAATTGTACAGCTATATCACATTACCGAACATATATTTAAAGTCTAGCGTTGAACGTGCTGTTTTAGGTAAGTGCCGGAAGCTATTTGGAATAAAGTTAGATTATCGTTTTTAACGCGCGTAAGGGGTTAGTTGGCGTGCTTATTGCTGAAACCTACATATAAACTATGCCAATTTAATTTAAGTAAGATAAAAGCGTAAAGGAAATAACGTGCTATCGGTTTCAGGAAATTACCAGTCTCTAGGTCTTTCAACTTTACAAAATACAGCACTATCCACCCGTCTAGAGCGCTTGAGCTCTGGGTTAAGAATAAACAGTGCTGCTGACGACAGTGCAGGCCTTCAGATATCCAATAGACTCGCTTCCGAGAAGAAGGCGTATACCCAGCTTAATCGAAACCTAAATGATGGTATCAGCTACGCGCAAATCGCTGAGGGTGGGCTGCAAGAGTCTGCCGCTATACTGCAACGAATGCGGCAATTGGCAATACAATCGCAAAACGGCGTAAATGCGGTAAATGACCGTGCAGCTCTAGACAAAGAATTCCAACAACTCAAAAATGCACTTAATGGCATTGCCTACAACACGGAAGCTTTTAACCACTTGCCGCTGGTAGGTGACACTGATTTGCTTTCAGCGAACGTACCCTCAATTAGTGACACGTTTACTAACGGTGTGGCTCAAAGTATGACAAGTGGACTGCGATCTATTGCATACATACCGGCTGGCTCTTCAAACATTCAAATAGATTTACATGACAATGGCGCTAACGACGATATTCAGGTGTTTACCGTAGACGGAAAGCACCTAGCGGGTACGCCGCTTTCGGCAGCTACGTGGGGGGCTTACGGTGTAGTGAATTCATCAGCCATTGAGGGGACATTCTTTCTTCCGACAAACGGCTATAGCCCTTCGGCATCCTACGACGATAGTGATTTATTAACCGTCGGAAGCGCTACTATAGACGGCAATACCATTTCATTCACTGGGGATCAGAACGCCAGCGGTAACCTAAATGAAAACCTTACAATTACGAGCAATGCACAACCGCTCATTATTTCTGTTATCGGCACAGGCTCTTTTAGTGTAACAGCCTCGTGGACATCGCTTGGGGACGGAGACAGTCAAAATTTCAGCTTAGGGCCCGTTGATATTACTTCAACCAATCAATTAGGTGTTGGTACTGACTTCATTGAACTTACCAAAACACCCGCTACATTAACAGACCTCGGGCTAGGCGGCACTTCGTTGCAAAGTGAAAGTGACGCTGAAAACGCGCTTACACAGATAGATAGTGCGCTTGAGATAGTCGGAGAAAGTAGAGCTTTCTACGGTGCTAAAATTAATCAGATGTCATCCGCTATTAGAAATAACGCAATTGGCCTTGAGAATATAAGCAACGCTCACTCTCAAATAACTGACGCTGACTTCGCTTCAGAAACTGCATTACTTACGCAAGCACAAATAGTTGAACAGGCGAGCATTTCTGTTCGAGCTCAAGCTAAGTCTAGTGATGAGCAGGTATTGGGGTTGTTGGATTCTATAAGTGGTAATTAGAACCGTTTTGTACTCGGTTAAAACTCATTAGTTGTATTGAAGTCTGAAATATTTTTATATATACCGGAGTCAATGTACGTTAGGTTGAACCTAAAGCTTAGGATTTCATAAGAAGGGGGAAATTATTAAGCCTAAAAATAAGAAATTGATCATTCATTCAGGAATGCACAAGACTGGCTCGTCTTCAATTCAAGATTCACTTTTCTTAAATAATGAACTTCTGGGGAAACATAATATGATTTACCCGGAAATCGGCTTGATTTTCGATGAAGAAGTTGGTCACCGCCACTTGCCTTTAAGTAATTTACTCAAAAAGCACCATTACTCGAAACAAAAGTTCACTGATGTCATTAAAGACCTCAAAGCGTTGTCTCAAAATAACATAATTATTTCTCATGAAGATTTATTTCGATTAGACATAGCACCCGAAGCGCTTGAGTTATTGGCCGATAGTTTCGAAGTACATCTTATTGTTTTTGTTAAAGATCCAGTTCAATACTTCAATGATAAATACAAAGAATGGGTAAGACGCCAATCTTGTTCGCTCGAACCTGCAGAGTTTATCCTACAGCATTTCGAATACTTACAAATTGATAGAATTTTACCTATATGGGAAAAAGCAATAGGAAAAGCAAAAATTCATGTCTCCGAGTTTAATAGCAACAAGGTTTCGGGCTCAACTTTCTTAACAAAGTTTTATAATAAACTGAATGAAATTACAGGTTCAGAAGTTGATGCTTCAACTCTAAAGCCAGTCAAGAGAAAAAACAAAAGCTTAACCAATACTCGGACGTTATTCTATTTAATTGCGAATAGAGAGGGTATGCGTTCAAAAGCGGAGCATATTTCCACAAGAACGCTTTTTGACAATAATAATGACTTGGTGTTATCGAGAGAGTGCGTTCACCAAGTTAAAGCTAGAAGTTGGAATGCACTACATTATCTGAAAACAAGATATGGATTGAATATTGAGATGAAAAACGTTGACAACTATCTGTTGGATAGAGAATTTTATTCCATAAAGAAAAGGTTCCGACTACAGCGTAAGCTATTAGGTGCTTGATTTGAAGTCTACTGTCGAAGCACGTTTTAAAGTAAACTATCCACAGTAAATATTTGTTTATCTATCCACACCCAAGAAATCAAGGAAAAAACGAGAGATGGGAAGCCAGATTACGTGCTTTAAGGCCTACGACATTCGAGGCGAACTAAATACGCAACTTACCGAGGAAGTAGCATACAGAATTGGCTATGCATTCGCTGCTGAATTGAGTGCAAAAACGGTAGTGGTCGGCAGTGATGTTCGTTTAACCTCTACACCCTTAAAGCTAGCACTAAGCGCAGGTCTCATTGATGCTGGTGCCAAAGTGACTGACATTGGAATGGCTGGCACTGAAGAAATTTACTTTGCAACCAAACACCTTGGTGTGGACGGTGGTATAGAAGTTACGGCAAGTCATAATCCAATAAACTACAATGGTATGAAGCTAGTTAAAGCCGGCTCTGTTCCTATAAGTGGCGACACAGGTTTAAACGCAATTAAGGTGCGAGCCGAGGCATTAAGCGATGAGTTCGTTTCAGGTCGATTATCTCACTATACTTCGGGCGCAATTATAGATGCTGAAGCTTTTTTCAACGGGCTAGCGCATATTCAACTAGAGAAACTAGAAGAAACCGACCAGTACCTAAAACAATCGTGTATAGATGATTATGTGGCTCATATGCTGTCGTACGTTGAGCTTAATAACTTTACCCCCCTTAAAGTTGTGGTTAACGCAGGTAATGGTGCGGCTGGCCCTGCACTCGATGCTATTGAGCATGAGATGAAAAGACAGAACGTGCCAATTGAATTTGTCAAAGTCCACCATAACGCAGACGGTACTTTCCCAAATGGTATTCCTAATCCTCTTTTACCAGAAAACCGTGCAGACACCGCCGATGCAGTAAAAGCCTCAGGTGCCGATTTTGGTATAGCCTGGGATGGCGATTTCGACCGTTGTTTTTTATTCGATGCAGACGGCGAATTTGTTGAGGGATACTACATAGTAGGCCTTCTTGCTGAGGCCTTTATTGAGAAAAATGCCGACAGCAAAATAATTTACGACCCACGCGTGTATTGGAACACTGAAGACATTGTAGTAAACGCGGGCGGCACACCAATTAAGTCAAAAACTGGCCATGCATTTATTAAAGAAAGAATGCGTAAAGAAGATGCCGTATACGGCGGTGAAATGAGTGCACACCATTATTTTCGCGACTTCGCCTACTGTGATTCAGGTATGATCCCATGGTTATTAATTGCAGAACTAGTGTGCGTAAAACAGCAAACTCTAGCCAGCATGGTGAAAGAGCGAATAAAAGCCTTCCCTTCTTCAGGTGAGATAAACAGTAAACTTAAAGATGCTGACGCAGCGCTAGACCAAGTGACTAAAAAGTATCAACCCTTAGCTAACGTTGTCGATACTACTGACGGACTAGGCTTAGAGTTTGACGATTGGCGCTTTAATCTACGTAAATCGAATACCGAGCCAGTAATTCGTCTTAATGTAGAGAGTAAAGGCGATATTTCATTAATGGAAGAAAAAACTAAAGAAGTGTTGGCCCTTATTCGCGCTGAGTAGTTATTGGATAAACACTAAATAATACGATAAAAATAGGGCAAAAGTGCTGAACTTAGCCCTATTTTAATTTCTACTTAGTTTTTGCCATTTAATCGCAATACAAACCTTTGTATACTATCAGCTGAATATATAACTATTAGGACGTGGGCCAAGAACCCACACATCAAGGATATTACAAATGAAACCAGTAGTATTAGCTGGCGGCTCAGGTAGTCGCTTATGGCCAAAATCTCGTGCAGCGCTTCCAAAGCAGTTTTTGTCTCTCACGTCAGACAGCACCATGCTGCAAGATACGATTACACGCTTAAAAGGCACACCAGCTCAGAATCCAATTTTTATTTGTAATGATGCTCATCGCTTTTTAGTTGCCGAACAGCTTCGTCAAAAAGATATCCAACATGGGGGGATTCTTCTAGAGCCTGTTGGTCGCAATACGGCACCGGCAATTGCACTAGCGGCGCTCCACGCAACGATTAAAGGCGAAGATCCTGTTCTTCTTGTATTAGCGGCAGATCACCTTATTAAAGATAATCAAGCGTTTCACTCTGCTATTGCTAAAGCCGAGAAGCTAGCAGAGCAGGGTAAACTTGTTACTTTTGGTATTGTTCCCGACCAACCGCATACGGGGTATGGTTATATCAAAGCTGGCGAGCAAGCGGGCGATGGTTTTGAAGTGGCACAGTTTGTAGAAAAGCCTGCATTGGAAACTGCAAAAGAGTATGTCGATTCGGGCAGTTATTACTGGAATAGCGGCATGTTCATGTTTAAGGCAAGTCGTTACTTAGAGGAACTACAGAAATATTACCCTGAAATGCTAGATGTGTGTAAGCGTGCTATCGATACAGAAACACCAGATCTAGATTTCATCCGTGTTGACCACGACATATTTGCGACATGTCCAGATGATTCAATCGATTACGCGGTAATGGAAAAAACAGATAGCGCTGCCATGGTGCCGTTAGATGCTGGTTGGAGTGACGTGGGCAGCTGGTCTTCACTGTGGGAAACTGCAGAGAAAGACGAAAACGGCAATGCTACTGTAGGCGATACTATTCTAGAAAACACTAAGAACAGTTACGTAAATGCTGAGCAGCGTTTGGTTTCTGTAATTGGTTTAGAAGACGTTATCGTAGTAGAAACAAAAGATGCCGTTATGGTTGCCCATAAGGACGATGCACAAAGCATTAAAACGGTTGTGAACAAACTTAAAGCCGAACATCGCCCAGAGTTTGAATTCCACCGTGAAGTGTTCCGCCCATGGGGAAGCTACGATTCTATCGACAGCGGCGCCCGTTTCCAAGTAAAGCGTATTACGGTTAAGCCTGGCGAGAAACTATCGGTTCAAATGCACCACCACCGCGCTGAACACTGGATTGTCGTCTCTGGTAGTGCAAACGTAACTATTGATGAAGAAACACAGCTAGTTACAGAAAACGAGTCTGTTTACATCCCTATCGGTGCGGTTCATGCACTTGAAAACCCTGGAAAGATCCCACTAGAGCTTATTGAAGTGCAATCAGGTGCATATCTTGGTGAAGACGATATTGTACGTTTTTCTGATAGGTATGGGCGCGTCGCTAAGTAAGTATTTAGGTTTCAGACTATATCAATTCAAACAGCAGGCGTTTTGCCTGCTTTTTATAACCTAGAGTGAATTAGGTTAAAGTTAAAGGTGTACAGTTAAAGGTAATCAGCAACAATCTCATATTCAGATGCAAAGTAACTTTCCAAATAGCGTAGCGCCCCAGGGAATGACGACGCACTATTTCGTACATTTTCTTTTGCTTCTACTAATGGCTTTCCAAGCAGCTTCTGTAGTCGCTTCAAATCGTTATTATTTTTTGTGGTACTGCCCACAAAGTCAAACTCGTCAAGAGGCATACTTTCAAAATAATGCGCGTAAACAAAAATATTCTTCGCCAATGCATTTTCTTTGATTATGCGTTCAAAAATATCGGCTTTTTTTGTTATGCCTTTATCTAAATAGTGATTTCTTACAAACGCATATTGCGCGTTTTCATCCTTCGTTGCTAAGTAATGACCCAGCAAAGACCATGCTCGTTCAAGCGGGTCTCTTACCCATGTTACTTTTTGCGCATTGGGGAACATTTTCATCTGTGCTACGTGTGTTGGAAAATGACCAAATACTACTTTTGCACTCCGTGGTATCCAAATGGGATTGCCTAAACCGAGTTCCGCAGCGCCGGTATTTCTATAAACACCAAACACCTTTCGTTGCCCCAAAGCATCAACAAAACTTTGCCTCAAAGAACTTCCAGCTGTCTTCGGCACGTGGTAAACGATCCAATTAACATTACTGTTAGGTGCTTGGATGCTTACTTCTTGAGGGGAGAGTTTCCGTTCTAGTTTTTGAAAATACGATAACTGATACATTTTTTAAGCTATTTCTGTGTCGATATCGGCAAACGTCCATGGATTGCACAATATAAAAATATGAGGCGCAGTATATCAGCACATAAAGAATAAACGAATAGGATGGAAGGGAATCAAAACGTACTATTGTTGTTTTATTACAGTTTTAATTGGCAACCAAACTCGTTACACTATTGAAATTGTAATGGACACAGTAGTTCAGGGTAGTCTCAGGAGGCAATATGCCACGTGCAGTGCTTATTTCTGTTGGTGAGCTTTCGCTAGAGCCAATAAAAACATTGGTTGAAGGTAATGGTGTTACCACCGCGACAATTGCAGTTTCTGATGCTGCAAGCTTGAAAAGTTTAGATGATTTAATTAACAAGCTCTCTGAACTAGATAGAAATGCAGAATGCCTACTAATTCAAGCTAGTAACGACGTTGAAAAAAGTGTTTCAGCCTTTGCCGACATCGCCATCTTCCTTATTTATAGTTCTCCAGAAACCTATTTAACGCAGCGATTAGTTGCTAATCAAGCTAATGAAATTACTGACGCAACTATTCAAGATATTTGTCAGAAGTATAGCAAGCATGTTCAAGACGTTTTAAATATTTTTGAGCAAGACAGCGCGCTTAGCCTTTGTTCTATTGATGATATATTGGCCAATCCTGCCTCATTCTTAAAAGCAGTATTTGAAAAAGAGAGTCAAGAAATATATATCGAACTATCCACTAATTTGGTTTATCAAATTCTGGCGTTAAGTGCTGCAGCGGCACTGGTTGATAACGACGAACTTTACGAGCTTTACGATGATGCGCTATCAGTTGGTCAGTTGTTTGGCGAGTTTTCAGTTCACTTGAGCCCAGACTCAGACACGTTTAAAAATAACGCTAAGTTACTTAATCAAGTTGGCAAAACAGTACAGCAGAAGAACCAACAGATAACAACACTTAATCAACAGGCGAAAGAAAGCACAACGAAACTGAGTGAAAAAGACACGCAGTGTAACCAGCTTACTCAACAGCTTGCGGAGCAACAAAGAAAAGCAGAAGCGCAAAGTCAGACACTTAAGAACGAGTTAGAAACTCAGAAACAAGCCCTTAGTAAAGCCAGGGAGCAGTTGGCGGCAAAAGAACAAGAGTGCACTGCGCTGTTGCAAAGTCTAGACGCCAAAACAGAAGAGCTGTGTGCTAAGGCAAAAGAGGCTGACGAAGCCAAAGCGAAACTAAGTGAAAAAGATACACAGTGTAACCAGCTTACTCTGCAGATTGCAGAAAAGGCAGAACAGATAGCAAAAGCTGAAGAGCAAAACAGTGCACTATGCAACGAGCTAGAAAGTCAGAAGCAAGCCTTTAGCAAAGCTAGTGAGCAGCTAACGGCAAAAGAACAAGAGTGCACTACGCTGTTGCAAAGTCTAGACTCCAAAACAAAAGAGCTAGGTGCTAAGGCAAAAGAAGCTGACGAAGCCAAAGCGAAACTAAGTGAAAAAGATACGCAGTGTAATCAGCTTACCCAGCAGCTTGAAGAGCAAATACAAGAGGCAGAGTTATCTCAACTTCAAGTTACCCAATTACGAGAAGAGCTAGAAGCTACCTCCCAAAAAGCCAGCAAGCTAGAACCGACAGAGCAAGCGCTAAAAGTGTCGAATGAAAATGCATCGCAGTTACAAACAAAGCTTGCCTCAGCAGAAGAAGAGCAACAG
>NZ_JAKREY010000038.1:0-9894 GCF_022348265.1 Alteromonas sp. Cnat3-28 | reverse complement strand
GCGAAAAACACTGGCGACCGTTGACGCCACTTGAACACTTAAGGTAAAAATCGACTAGCCAACGATGCGTTGATCTGAGGTGTTCAAATAAAACCGGAATGAGTGTTCAAGTAAATCGGAATACGCAGCATGGTAATTGCGGTAAATCACCCCCGAATAAAACGCCTATTTCGATAAAAAAAGCCGTTCAAGCGTTAATTAAGGATAAGTATTTTGATTTGAATTTACTGCACTTAGCCGAGCAGTTGGCTGAGAATGAACACATTGTTGTTAAGCGTGAGACCTTACGTGGTTGGGCGCACGATATTCATCATGTAAAGCGAGCTAAGCGTCGTCGTAGCCATGTTCGTAAACGCAGAGAACGTATGGCCGCACCGGGCTTAATGATGCAAATGGATGGTAGTCCGCACCGTTGGTTTGGTAACAAAAAGCATTGTCTCATTGCGATGATAGATGATGCCACCAGTGAAGTTTATGCTGAATTCTTCCCATCAGAGACCACCGTTGGATGTTTGAAAGTCATGCGTGACTGCCTTGAAAAGAAAGGTGTGTTTAAAACACTTTATGTGGACAGAGCCGGAATCTATGGTGGGCCTAAGCGTTGTAACTTCTCACAAATGCAACGCGCTTGTGAGGAGCTGGGCATTGAAATTATCTTTGCCAATTCCCCACAAGGTAAAGGGCGCGTTGAACGAGCGTTCGAAACCTTCCAAGACAGGTTGGTGCCCGAACTTAGGTTGAACAATATCAACGATATCGCCGCTGCCAATGCTTACCTTAAGCATGTCTTCATTCCGCAGTTCTGGCAGTCGAAAGTCCAAGTGAAATCAAAGCAAGCACCTGAATTTACGCCTCTGTCAAAACACATCAACCTTGATGATATCTGCGTCATTAAAAACCATCGTAAAATACGTAACGACCATACCTTCAGTTATGGCAACAAATTCTACCTCATTGATTCACCGCTCAAGCACTCCATTGCCAATCAGAAAATCGAGATAAGGAACACGAGTAAAAAAGGGTTTACCGCTCACTTCGCTGGTCGCAAACTGAAGATCTCGGAAGTTAATGAGCCAAGCAAACTGGCATCAGAAGACTTGGCAGTACAGAAGAAACTTGAAGTATTAGCGTTAATCGAAAAGCTCGGAAGCGTCAGTGCTGCATCACGCCAAAGTGGCGTCTCACGAGACACTATTCATCGGCACTTAAGAATGGTTAAGCGAGGTGGCCCTGATGCGCTAAAACGGCAAGAAACGCCTAACATACGGCATAAAAACTGTGTAGATATGGAAATCGAGAAAGCGGTAATCGAGTTCTCTCTTGAACATCCTCACCTTGGTCAGCAGAAGGTGGCACATAAGCTAACAGAAGCATTAGGCATTGATGTTAGCCCAAATGGCGTGCGCAGTATGTGGTTGAGAAATGATATGAATACAACCGCACTGAGAATTGAGAGATCACTAGCTTTGCATGAATCAGCATAATAAATAGCCAGTTGTTTAACTGACTACTTTTCAATTACAACAACTGTTGCCCTCTTGAATTGGAGGGCACTTCACTGTTCCATATGAGCAATAAACGCAGCAGTCGCCGCTCAAAGGCTTTAGCAGTGTTTTACATTTAGTGCATTCATAAAAAAATTGGCATGCAGTGGTTGGCATTTCTTCTTGCTGGCTGTAATCGCAATGTGGGCAAGTAATCGTCGATGAGAGTTCTATTTTCGCCATAGTTTTGTGTTCCTCTGAGGGTTTCAATATCGTTCAACTAGCGACGGCCTTACGACTTCACTAATGAAGGATAACCAGCATTCTTTGTAGCCTTTGTTAGTGCATCAGGATTTGTTATCTCATCGTCAAATGTTACAACAGCAAGTTTATTTTCAAATGTCACTTCCACTTGTTTAACGCCTTTAACGCGCTCAAGTGCTTTTTCTACTGTTATCGGGCACGTTACACAATCCATAGACGGAACTTCTAACGTAACAGTTACATCTTTTGCAAACGTCGCCGTGCTGCTTATCAACAATAAAGTTGTAATCAATAACTTCTTCATTTTTCTCTCCAATTAGAGTTAAGTGGTAGCACCTACACGACCCATATGATCCAGTAGTTGCTGGTAACAAAAACAAACGCCAACAGTGTGGTAAACCAAAATACTGCTTTTCGTCGTGTTCTTACCTTTGGGACTGCACAAGCCTCGTCATCCGCACAGTTTTCAACAGGCTGATGTATCTTCCACCCAGCAAAGCCAAATAAAACTACAACCACGAATATAAAAATAGGACGATAAGGGTCTAAGAGTGTTAAATGACTAATCCATGAACCACTTATACCCAATAAAAGTAAAACAAGAGGCCCGGCACAGCAGGCACTTGCACCGATTGCTGCGGCAAGCCCGCCTAAGATTGATAGTTGACTACTTTTTGCCATATTTACGTTTATTACACTGTTCTTTTAAGCACAGCATAAACTCCGTATATGGGTACGGAGTCAAGTGATGAGTCATTTTACGGTTGAAGTGACTGAATGATTGGGCAATCTTTATCACTTGGATTAGTTTTACAGTCTGAAATGAGCGAGACAAGGCTGTCTTTAAGGTTAAGCAAATCTCTTAACTTATCTTCAATTACTGCAAGCTTTTGCTCAGCGAGTTGCTGAACATCTTCACAATTACTAGCACTTAATATTAATAATGATGATATTTCCGCCAATGTAAAACCTAAATACTGTGCACGCTTTATGAACAATAGTCTTGAAAGTGCTTGTTCTGTATATTGCCTGTATCCCTGTATCGGTTTGATGGGTTGTTCAAGTAAGCCTTTGCGTTCATAGAAACGAACGGTCTCTACACCAACATTTGCCTCTTTGGCGAGTTTACTGATTGTATACATTGGCTACCTTTAATATTCTGGTTAATTCAATAATATACAAAACGTCTAATTAACTCATGCTTCAAAGGAAATATTTGCATATTTATTGAAGTGGATAATACTAACTGTTACCTTAAATGCGACAAAGTCGCTCGGTAATTAGACCGACATAATCCCTTGGTAATCACACTAATCCAGTTTAGCGGACTTCTTCAAAGGCGCTACTTTACATCTTCTTCTATTGGAATAGATTCCCAATAGTTTTTCCACCAATCGAGCGGCATTAGTTTTATTGATACTTCAAAGTGCTTTTCAAACAACCGATAAGTCTTGTCAACGTATTTGCAGGATCTATACAAGTAGTCGGGGTCGAGCGGCACGTCTAGTAGAGCAGGAATCAAGTGGTGCTTATGTAGTGGATTTTTGCAACGAGTCATATTGTAAACTGAAACATGGGGCCACATGCTATGCGCCACTTGGCTAAAGGGCGTGTAAGCAAAATTATAAAGGTCTTCGCAATCTGCCTCTTGCGCCATTTTCCTACAATTTAAATTCGACCACGTTCCAACATCCACTTCGACAAAAAATTCATTGCGTTGTGAATTAATCCAATGCTCTCTAAACTCTATCATTTGTTGAAGATCTTCTTTGTCTTCTTGATATTCCTCCTTTTCTAACAGGAGCTTGTAGTGTTCGATAAGTAACTTTGCTTCACCCAGACCATGCATAATGTATTTATGGGGTCGCTCTTCCAAATCATCCATCATCCACGCAAGCGTGATATATAAATCGGTCATAGAGCGTAAGAATAATGGTGCAGAATGTCCGTTCCATGTTGAGGGAGCTTGAGCCAACTCGATGGAGAGAGTAATTTGTCGAGATAAAAGACCACCAATGGCAGATAATGCCTCCAGTTTATCCGCGGGAATTTTAACTTTAGTCCAAACTTCATCGAAACTGTCCACTAGATAATCGACGTAGCCACTTACTAATTCTTCAATATCCATTGTCGCATCCATCTAAATCAAAAGCCTCATTCCAAAAAGTCTCTGGCCAATTGTTTTCAGGAACCCCTATTTCTTTCAAAAAAGAAGCTGCTGCAAATCCGTTGATATGAGCGCGAGCAAAACTTGCAACACGCTTTGCATCATCAGACTCTGGCGCTTTGAATATTGCATTGAAGTCAGGCAAGTCGATATGAGCAGAAATTTTCATTCGCCCAGATATTATCTCTGCGTAAACCGCAGTAACCTGAACTTTGGTCGCTTTTGATGACAGTCTATCCAAAAGCGCCTCTACATCCTCTTTCAGCATTTCAATGGCATCTTCACGGTCAACACCATACTGGTGCTCAGAAAAAAGAAACGCTAATGGATAGCTCTTTAATAAGTGATACTGATGTTCGAGATTACTTAAAACGTCGTTGAAATATGGTTTCGTTCTTAATGTCTCATACAATTCATTCTTTTTTGAATCTGACAGAGTTGTATAGCTACCCATGTATTGAAGCGGCGCAATTTTTTCACCCTCAAAGCAGTTATACGCAGTATCAATAAAATCAACAATGACTTTAGTTGCATTCCTATCGCCAAGACGAAGATATAATGACGACATCCAAATTAAGCACGGAAGCCGGTCGTTTACAAACGATGTTTCTCTCATCTTGTCGATTTGCATTAAAGGGGGGATGAACTTTTTGCCCACTTTTTTATGATCTTTTAACACCTTTCCTTGGTGGTTACTTTTTTTCATTCTTTTTTTCTACTTCACTTAAGTGATTTTGCAGGGAGCGGATATCTCAGCTCTACATTCTTCGTATGAATTTCACGTTGATCTCGCCTGATATCATGAAAATACCAAATATTAAATTTTCGCTCATAGTCCCAAGTGTCGTGTTTGAGCGAGTCCCAGCCTAAATATGATGCAATATGATTCGCCATATCTCGCTTTCTATCAGAGGTTACTTTTCCTTGAAACGCGCTCATAACTGCTCCCAACAGAAAGTCAGCCAGCTGTATTTGCTGAGAATCTTTTGAGTCTTTAGTCACAACTGTTTGAATCAGAGCATCACCGCCTAATTCTTGTTTTAGGATATTGTTAGCGATTGTATGAAACGCTTCGTCAGCCTTATTGTATCGCGACGGTAATGGGTCGACTTCGACTCGAAATTCTGATAACTGATTAGGATGTGCTTTTTTAACTGCTTTTATTTTTGAAGAAATAAGAGTTGTGAAGTGTTTTCGCATTGCAAGGTCGTAGTCACCGTCATGAAATGATTTATCTACCAATCCTTTTCTAATAACTATGCAATGAAAAGCCAGCCACGCGTGTTTGAAAAATACATCGGCAAGCTCTTTGTAAAAATCAATGTTATTTTTCTGATGAGCACGTTGCCATTTAATTTCGTTTGTATATCGATACTTTTCCCTAAGATTTCTGATGATACGAACAAAATCGCCGCGACGTTGGTACTTCATCCACAAGGAACCAAAACCGTAGTATACCTGCCCATCTATACCAGATTCGTCACAGGCAATATGCCAAATTAGCTTTCCTTTTGCCATTTATACACGCCTCCGTATGCATAATCATATTAAACAATGCAACATATAGTATTAGCAAGTTTAACTTTTAGTCAGGTAGGCGATGTTGTGAAAATTTGGACCTATTGACCCGTTAAGCGCTGATTGCACCAAACATTCCTGAACGACCGGAGTACGTATATAGCAGCCGTTTGCCTTCGAATATGCTAACGGCGGTAACTGGAACAAAAAGTATTAGGGGCATGTATGAGTTCACACCCTATAGTCTAATCTTTCCTAGCACCCCAAATATTCCCATCCATCACAAGCGCCTCAATCAACCCACTCCCATCATCCATCTCAAAACGAAGACTACTCCCATTCTTAGCAAAGAATCGGCCGCCGCCCTCATGAAAATACTCTTCATTTTCAACATAAGGTAAGGCGTTAAGCACAAAGCCATTGGCTGTTTTTTCTAGCACCACATCAACATTCACAGGGTTGGTCACTACATAGGTTCCAATATATTTACTTAATTCCTTTTGGCTTATGGGGACTAACTTCCTAACCTCAGCTTCCGAGTAACCTACGTTTAACGCTTCTTTTAAGCGTATTTCTAGTTCAGTTATTAACTGCCTACCGTTGTTGCCGTTCGTCATAATGGCGTAGCCGTTGCCGGTATCTAGTTCAAGGTATAGCTGCGACATGAACCCAGCATCTGCGCCGCCGTGACCAAAGCCTAAAATTTCACCGTTATCATCCATATTGATAAAAAAGCCTATTCCTACATTAGGCGGCTCAGTACTTAGCGTATTGTTGGTTAACATTTCCTGCGCGGTGTCTTGCGACATCCAGTCGGTTTTCTGCCCTAAATACGCGTTACGAACGCCGTTTGCCAATTTCAACATGTCTGATGGCGTGCTCCACATGCCAGCTGCTGCAAGCGTAGCGTAAGTATGCGCGCCACCCTTAATTGGCGCACCGTCTCCGTCATACGGCGTAGCCATATTGTTTGATAGGTTTTTCGATATTGGCTGGTCGAAACCAGAGCGGGTCATGCCTAAAGGTTTAAACAAAAGCCGTTGCGACATAGTTGGCAAGGGCTCATTAGCAACGTCCTGCAAGGTAAGTTGAGCAAGCGTAGTGCCACCACCGGAATAACGCATTTGCGTACCAGGTTGAATATCAACAACAACGGCATCGGTATTAGCTGGAAATGCACCTTCTAGCACCTGCTGCAAAGTAGGCACGGGTTCGCCCGCCGCGTAACCAGGAAAACCATGTACTGTGGTACCTGCCGTGTGACTCAATAATCTGCGCAATGAAACAACGTTTTGCCCAGTCCATTCGTGTTCAGGCAACTGCCAGCTGGTGAGTAAGGTATTAACATCTGCATTTAAATCTAGCGGGTTATCTTGGCGGTACTTCATCAATACTGCCGCAAATGCGGGTTTAGAAATACTGCCTGCTTGGAACACCGTGTTTTCATCAATAGCCAATTCAGTGGTTAAATCTTTAACGCCGCTTTGCATGGTCCAAGCTAGTCGCCCATTTCTCATAAACGCGACAGACACACCAGGTACATCATAATGCGCTTGTCTTTGTTCTAAAGATTGGTAATCAACCTCTTGCCCTTCAATTCGAATGCGTTCAGTAAGCCCAGATTTTAAAAGGTCGGCTTCTTTTGATTCTGCGGCAGCAGAGGGAGAGGCGGGCAGGGTTTCAGGCTCAGCACAGCCCAATAACGAAGCTAAACAAAGCGAAAGTGTTAAAGAGGCGAAGATCTTGTTTGTTTTCATTATGTGTATTCCATTACGAGTGAACGTACCAGAGTAAGTTCCTACTATTATTCGGTCAATGCTGACGATTTTCTAGTTCAGGCACTTGATAGCTAGTCGCCTGTACCTTCCGCTATCTTCTTTCGCAAGTATGCCAACCGCGTTTTAAAAGCACCATTTTCAACATTTTCTTCATAGCTCATTGCTAGCGCTTTCTCTCGCATTTCAAGTGCCATGGCTAAATCGCCGTTAGCTTCATAACCGTCTGCCAGACTGTCGTAAGCATCAGATTTGTTGGGGAAGCGAGCTATATTTTTCTTAAAAATTGCAATGGCAGAGTTAAAGTCTTGTTTGTTTAACACCGCATAACCCGCGTGGTTTACTGCTTTATATTCTGGCTTTGCTTCAAAAGCGTATTTTGCAGAAAGGTCTTTATAGTGTTGCTCTACCGCAGGAATACCTTCTTGTATTATCGCACCTGTTGGGCGTAACGAATTTAGCTGCTTTTGAAGCGCCAAGCTCATACCTGCAAGAGCAGTCGTATTGTGGCTTTCAGATGTGTCTAGCTCCGTGTCAAAGGTAAACCCTTTTCGTTCGCTGCTATTTAGCAGTTCAGCGTAACGTTCGTATGCGCTTAGCATGTTTCCACCTTCGTTACCCATGTTGATATAAAGGTATTTGTTAAGGTCGCTATCTGACGCAAAGAACGCTTTTGCCTCTGGAAATATCACTTCTTCGTGCCACCATAAACTTGGGCTAAATGCGAAGTAAGCTTGAAACAGTTCAGGCCGCTCATGCAGTGCGTATAAGGTAAAAAGGGCGCTTAATGAATGCCCAGAAACAATCGCGTAGTTATTGGTGCGATAGTTTGCCCCTACGTAAGGCTTTAGCTCTTTTTCTAGAAAGTCTAAAAAGTTGTCGGCACCACCAGATATTCCCCACTGGTTGTAGCTTTCATCATAGGTAGGTGTGAAGTCTCGCGTGCGCTCGGTGTTGGTAATACCGATAACAATCATTTCCTGCGCCATTCCAGACTGATTTAGCAGATCAAGCGTGCCTACGGTATGGGCAAAATTACGCTGTCCATCTAGCAAATATAAAACTGGGTAGGTGGTGTCTTTATAGCGGGAATAGTTATTAGGTAGGTGAATAAGTAGTTCTCGCGACTCATTCAAAACTTCTGACTTTATTGTTGTAACCACGGCCTCGCCACGTACTTTGGCGTTTACGTGAAAGCTAAGGCTAAAAGCAAATAAGGCGCAGATAAAAACACAGGCAAGCTTTTGATACATTTGAAATTCCCTTTCCCGCTATCAGGCGCGAGTTTCTCTTTATAATTTAATTTACCTAAGCTGTCATAGTCACTCAAACTTGTCAAAAAATAACCAAGTCATTAATTGGCAAGCATAAACTTTTCAATAGATTGCTCGATGATAGTTCGCAAGTTTTGTTTGTCCTGAGCGGGCAAATAGCGCGTATGAGCATTAATAAACTCAGGTGTTAAATAGATGCGTTTTATTGCAGCGTTTATACGCTTTATGTGCTCTGCACCCTGAGGAGTATTGGGGCAGATAACGTGGCCTGATACATAGTCAGGGTTATCTGCAATAGAGTAACTGCGCACTTTAATAGGCATGTTCTCTCCAAAACTTCTGTATAAAGTTGCAGGAAAAATGAGTGCAAAATCAGACTTTCCTTTTGAAAACATTTCCATAAAGCGAGAGTAATAAATATTATTTGCTATACGAAGGATTTGCTCTCGATTAACTTGCTTTAGGTCGTCGTCTATCCTTTCACCGAATGAGTATTCTTCTGGTAACACAATAAAAGAGTCTGGAAAGGCTTCTAATACGCGAGATATGCTTAGTATTCGGCCTTTTTCATCCAAAAATTCTTTTTCTATTGGTGGCAGTGAAGCCAGTTGGTAAAAACGTTGTGTCTGGAAAAAGCTAAGCGGTAGTGAGTAAAGATGATTTTTTTCGCGTTCAGGTGCTTTTATTTTATTGAGTACGCAAATGTTTTCGCCATGCTGCATATACGCAAAAGAACGCACAAGAGGAACATGAAGCACCGGATCTGTATACCCTATTTCATCAACTAGCATTTGTACTGTATCGACAGAAGTAGAATAGGGATTGCCTTGCAGATTTACCCTTTCAGTAAGAAATGCATTGTCAGCGTGAAACGCCAGAACATTATTTTGCTCAATGCTGTCACTCGAATTTGCATGAGCAAATTTCACTAATGTTATTAAAATGAATAGTCCAACCCTGAACAACTTTTTACTCCTTGGTAAAACCTCAACGCTCGTCACCTTGTCTCGCGTTAAACGTACCTTTATTTTGTGATTCTATTAGAAAAGGTAACAGCGTTTGATTTACGTAGTTTTTAAGCGCGGCTTCTACGATTTAACCAATTTACCATCTTTTTGATGTGCTTTTATAAATATTAGAAAGGTTTTGACGCGCGACTAACGAGACATTTAGCCCTGTGTAATTAAATTCTGTAAAGGGAGTAAAAAAGCCGCAATCAGCAACGTGATGCGGCTTTCCGAGCTGGGCTGACTAGGCAGCCTTATAGAGCAATTGCGTAAAAGGGGTTATACCAATTGTCTTAAAAGTTTGATCTAATAGTGGTATTCATATTCGAGTGATTTTGATATGCATACAGCCGACGACTTTAAACAATTAGCAAAGCAAACCTCCAACGGGCAACTGCGAACCCG
>NZ_JAKREY010000037.1:0-11155 GCF_022348265.1 Alteromonas sp. Cnat3-28 | reverse complement strand
ATCGCTGAGGATGATGAGGCTCCCTGACAAACGACCTGACAGGTATTACCCCAGAGTAGTGAGGAAAAGACCGACTAAATACCCCACAAAGAAAAATGCCAGTCAGCTTAACTGACTGGCATTACGCTTTATTTGCGGGCTTTTTTTTGACATTAGCTTCTCGCTTACGGCGAACTCTCACGCGCCTTACCGCTTATTTTTGATAAAGCGGAAGCAAGGCGATCCTACGCTTAATTTCCTGTACTTCTTTTAAGTACGCTTTACTGTCCACCCGCTGATATTGTTCAGTAAACGCTTGCTTACTTAAGCCTTCGGGCAGGCCTTCAATAGGCGGGATGATTTCAAGTTCACTTTGAATGCGCGCAATCGCATTTTGCACTTCCATCGCAGTATTTGGATGGGTAGCAACCTTTGCAAACTCAGTACCCGACATGTCTGCCGCTAAGTCTACAAAGCTATAGCCCGAACCACCATTGCCCCGGTCCATTAGCTCTTTAAACTCGCCAATTGCTAAAGACATACCTTGTTCAGCCATTAACTCTAATGCAGCAGAAATAATAAAGTGACGAGCCAAATCGTTGCGCTTGTGCAGCACAGCACCTCTGCGAGGCTTTAACGCTTTTTCGGAATCTGGCTGTATGTCGCCCACTAGAGTCCCAACACGATGATGCCCAACGTAAACCGCTAAAGCGAGGATTACCGCATTATTATGCAGTACTGCATCTTGAGGGGTTTGGCTTTGCTCTCTCGCCCGTGCCATCCCCTCGCGCAAGTATTCAATAAGGGATACCGGTTTACTTGATAAGGCTATTTCTCTACCAGACAAATAACGTAAATAGTACGCAGATAACTGCTGAAGCTCGGTCTGTTCGCTTACCGACATGTTCGACGCCACCACGTTTAACTCGCTTAGCAGCTCATCTAAACGCCCAACATCAAGGGTAAGTTCACCGCTTCTCATGGTCACACGTTCAACCCGCGATAACGCAATGGTGGCTATTTCTGATTGCGTATAAGAGTTCACCGTACGCTCTAAAAACCCAAGTAAAAAACGACCCGGAATGGTTAAGTCGCCAACTTGGACTTGCTCTATACGCAAGCTATCTCCAGGCAGTACTAGTGCTGACGCATTTACATAATAGCCCGTATTGTTGATAGCGTAAGTGACGTTAATGGTTCCCGCCAACGGCGTGATATTCACTACGCCCTTAAAGTCAGGTAATGCACGCTGTAACACACCCACTAAGCTTTCGACTTGGGTTTCGGTGAGCGTAACTTGATGCCCCTCTTCTCGGCGGGAAAACGCCTGTTGCAGCTGACCGAGGAGTTCATTAACGCTATCAGCACCATCTAGCTGTGTGGGCGCTGTCGATGCGACTAATGGCGCTTTTTGCACAGCCATAACCGTAATCGTAGCAACGCTTACTACAAGCAGAACAACAATGATGGCAAGAGTAATCAAAAGCCATTTTACGCTACGCAAAATCATGAGAAATCAGCTGTACCTGTCATAACAATGAATAAAAAATAAGTTAGCGCCTCTGGCGTTCTTTGCTGTAAAACAAAGAAAGTTACGCCCTAACGTGCTGGTTATACTACGTTATCTATTTTCGCGCCACCAGTGACAAGTGGCACGACAAGTCGGCAATTAACCACCACCGCATTCGCTAAAAAACGAGTTCGCAGTCCACCCAGTCTTTCAAGCTTGTATACCGCACTGTGGCCCCAGACAAGTCATGATGTTTCGACAAATCCGTGGGTATCACAACGCAGGCTAGGTTTGCAGCAAGTGCCGCTGTCATGCCGGTTTGCGTGTCTTCAATTGCCACACATTCACCGGGTATTTTTCCTAGCTTGTCCATTGCAAGCGCGTAACAATCAGGTGCTGGTTTGCTGTTTTCGACATCTTCCACGGCAACCACGCAAGAAATATAAGCACTTAAACCATACTGAGATAAGGTTTTTTCCACCGACTTTTTACTTCCCCCAGTCACAATGCCAATGGTGTAACCTTTGTTTGCACAATGTTCAATGGTTTCTTTAGCAAACGGCATTAAGGGAAAAGCTTGCTTATCTAAGTAGTCGCTAATGCTTTTGTGTTTTTGCTCTGCTAGCTGCTGCGGCGCTACATCAATATTAAAATGTTCGACGAGATCGACAGCATTTTGCTTTACTGGAATACCCGCCATCACTTCACAATAAAAATCCTCGCTTAATTCAACATCGTACCCCAGCAAAATGTCTTTCCACAGGTCAAAATGTACGGATTCTGAGTCAATAAGGGTACCGTCGTGATCAAATAATAGCGTTGTGGTTTTATCGCTTACCGCTAGCTGGCGGGTTGATGAAGAAACTGAGTGCAATGCCAAAATAAACCTCCTTGCTAGTTCAATACCGGTTTTGAAAACATATTGGGTGTCATCGATACCGAAAAAACGATAACACCTTTAGCCCCTGCTGCAGTGCTTTGATAATAGTGATTGTTTGCATGCCATATGTCAGAACATGCCAGAACAGTGCCAGTCCTGTGATACACTGGGGCATTCACGAGCTAGAACATTTTCAACGTGGAGCAAATTGGGTGCTTTACCACATACTAGGCTTTGCCAGTGCCGCGCTGTTTTTACTGACATGGTTAGGATTATGGTCACAAATTAAGGCCATGACGCGCTTTCACGTGCCCGTTTCTAGCGAAAGTGACGATGCTAACCACAGTCTGTCACTTAACCAGTTTGGCTCTAGCTATTTTGCCTTTTTCTCAATTTTCCTATTTGGCATTTCGGTAGAGCCTTTCAACCATTACTTGGTGTGGACACGATTTGGCGCGCTCATACTTACGCTCATTATCATTTGGAAAATATGGCAACACAGGCGCACTACAATTTCAGGCTATGTTGCCGCTGTTGCTCTGCTAGCTCTCATTGGTGGCACACTTTCCATTGCTTTTCGCCCTTTCCCAACGCTTGCACAGCTTGGCGCAAATACCTTAATGCTGGTCGTTACCGTCATCTTGTTTCAAGGTTCACTGCACCAGTGGTTTGTACTGCAGCGCAGACAAAAAGTGGGGTCGCTGTCATTTGCGCTGTTTCGCAATATATTGATAAAAGACGTTAGCACTTTATTGTTTGGCCTAACAATGCCATTAAGCCAAAGCTGGCCGCTACTTATCCTAAACGGCACTAGCGTAATTATGCGTGGCAGTATTTTATTGCAGATGCACAAACTAAAACGCCGAGAAATTTCCGTATAAGGATAGTTTCTCGGCGCTTCTACTTTGCTTTGTGTAGCAATAAGATTGCTTGTCTAGCGATCACTTGTTTGAACAGCGTTATCGATACACGCTTTTATAAATAAGCACAAAAGCGGCGCGTTTCTGCAATCTACAATGCCACTTCGGCCATATTACCTTTGCTTTCAAGCCATGTTTTACGGTCGCCAGAACGCTTCTTAGCAAGCAACATGTCCATCAACTCCATCATTTCTTCTGCGTCTTCAATGGTTAGCTGAACAAGGCGACGGGTGTTCGGGTCCATGGTGGTTTCGCGAAGCTGTAACGGGTTCATTTCCCCCAAGCCTTTGAAGCGCTGTACGTTGACTTTACCGCGTTTCTTTTCTGCTTCAATTCGGTCAAGAATGCCCTGCTTCTCGCCTTCATCTAGCGCGTAATATACCTCTTTGCCCACGTCTATTCTAAATAGCGGCGGCATAGCGACATACACATGGCCTTGCTCTACCAAGGTTCGGAAATGACGCACAAAGAGCGCACATAGCAACGTTGCAATGTGTAGCCCATCGGAGTCAGCATCGGCAAGAATACAAATTTTACCGTAGCGCAAACCAGACAGGTCCGTCGAATCTGGGTCGATACCTAGCGCAACTGAAATATCGTGAATTTCCTGTGATGCCAATACCTGAGAAGAGTCGACTTCCCAGCTATTTAAGATTTTACCGCGCAGCGGCATAATGGCCTGAAATTCTCGGTCTCGCGCTTGCTTGGCCGAGCCACCCGCCGAGTCACCCTCTACTAAAAACAGTTCAGAGTAAGAAATATCTTGTGATGAGCAGTCGGTCAGTTTACCGGGTAGTGCAGGCCCTTGGGTAACCTTTTTACGGGCAACCTTTTTGGTTTGACGAAGGCGGCGCTGTGCATTGTTGATACACATTTCAGCAAGGGCTTCGGCAATTTCCGTATGCTGGTTTAGCCAAAGGCTGAATGCGTCTTTCACCACGCCTGATACAAACGCACTGGCCTGACGTGAAGACAGGCGTTCTTTAGTCTGCCCGGCAAACTGCGGGTCCTGCATCTTAGTCGACAGGATATAGGCACAGCGGTCCCAAATGTCATCTGGCGATAATTTAACGCCACGGGGCATTAAGTTTCTAAATTCGCAAAATTCGCGCATTGACTCTAGTAAGCCTTGGCGCAGCCCGTTAACGTGTGTACCGCCTTGCGCTGTAGGAATAAGGTTAACGTAGCTTTCCGTTACTAAATCACCACCTTCAGGCAACCACATTACAGCCCAATCGGCGGCTTCTGTGTTGCCACTAAATGTACCTACAAATGGCGTGTCAGACGGCAAGGTTTCAAACTCTTCTACCGCTTGGTAGAGGTAGTCTTTAAGACCGTCTTCGTAATACCACTCTTGGCTTTCTTTGGTGATCTTGTTGTCGAAACGAATGCGCAGACCCGGGCTTAATACCGCTTTAGCGCGCAAGTTGTGCACAAGTCGACTGGCTGAGAATTTAGCCGAATCGAAATATTGCGGGTCAGGCCAGAAGTGAACACGGGTTCCTGTATTGCGCTTACCGCAGGTATCAATAACTTGTAAGTCTTCGACTTTGTCGCCGTTTTCAAAGGCAATTTGGTATACGTTACTGTCTCGTCGAATAGTTACTTCTACGCGAGTTGAAAGCGCGTTAACTACCGAGATCCCCACCCCGTGAAGACCACCAGAGAAGGCATAGTTTTTATTTGAAAATTTACCACCCGCGTGAAGCTTACATAGAATAAGCTCTACGCCTGTTATCCCTTCTTCAGGGTGGATATCTACCGGCATACCACGACCATCGTCGATAACTTCTAACGATTGGTCTTCATGCAAAATTACTTTGATGTTAGAGGCGTGCCCAGCAAGCGCTTCATCCACACTGTTATCGATGACTTCCTGACCCAAGTGATTTGGGCGGGTAGTGTCGGTATACATACCAGGGCGGCGTTTTACGGGGTCAAGGCCGTTTAAAACCTCGATAGCATCTGAATTGTATTGATTTGACATAGTTATGGTTGTTATTTAAGCCAGCGACAAAGAAAGAGGTACGCGGCGCTTAAGCAAAGCGCCGCACAGCATAGGTTTGATGTTAGCAGGGCGAGTACAGACTGGCAATGCGCTTATTTCAGCAAAAACTCGGCAATAGCAGGCAAGTGATTTTCGTAACCTACAAAGCTGTGATCGCCGCCTTCTTCAATAACCAGATGACTTTGTGCGTACTTTTCAGCCGCTAAGCGGTAATCCAGTGTTTCATCCTCGGTCTGAAGTAGCACTTTGTAATTGCCTGGCGTTTTAATTGAGGCAGCTTCTAATGCTTGGATTACCCCCATATCGCTTTCTACTATTTCAAACTTTTCTTTGCTGTAAGGGTTTTCGTGGGCACCGATAAACCCTTGCAATAGCTCGTAAGGGCGAACAGCGGGATTGATTAACACGGCTTTGCCACCAAACTTTTCAAGCAAAAACGTAGAGAGATACCCCCCCATTGAACTGCCAATAAGTTTCAGCCCGTTTTCAAGCAGTGCCGGTGTGTTCTCAATAAGTGAAATTAGCTGGTCTTCCACTTTGCTAGGAAAATTAGACAGCTCAGGAATGTGCAAGGTAACGTTCGAGTGATGCTGCTCAAAATACGCTTTGGTGGCTTGCGCCTTAATGGATTTCGGCGAACTTAAAAAGCCGTGGAGATATAAAATGTGCTGCATATTTTTCTCTACTCTGTGTTCTCTGTTCTTTTTTGTTTCTTTGTTTGCTCTAAACTCGATGCGAGTATGAAACGGGTTTTAACGCCAAACGCACCTAGCGCATCCTTCAAAGCCAAGCTCGACTGAGCTAAACCCTAACAACGGTAACGTTTACCGTGCCATCACCCATTAAACTCATCACCTGATACCCCGGCGCTTCATTGCTAACACCAAACTCGGGCCTCATTTCCCACTGCCAACATGTAGAAGGGCTGCCGTAAGAAGGCGTATTGTGCTTTCCTATCTGCTGACGCAACGGCGAATGTACGTGTCCGTGTAGTAAGGCTTTTATTTGCGGATATTCATCTGTAAGCGATACTAACCGCTGAGCATCAACCAAAGAGTGCTTATCCATCCAACTGTTCGAAGGCAATATGTGATGATGAAGCGCAACAAGATGATTTGTCTGCGGCGACGTAGTTAACGATTGCTCAAGCGCCTGTATATCGCTTTCTTTTACTTCCCCCGCTGCCGTATGCATATTACTTGTAGCGCGGGTATCCATGCCGTGTATTTGCCAATTGCACAAGCTTAACGAGTCATTGCTTTGTAGGTGCCGACTGCCAACGTACTTTTCGAAGTACGGATTATTGTCATGGTTTCCCGCCAGCACAAACCATTCTATATTTGCTGGCTCAATATGTTGCTCCATCAATGCAATAAAATGCTGATAGCTCTCAGGGGAATTATCGCCGCTAATATCCCCAGTAACCAGCACGACTACTTGGTGCTTTGCTCTCTGCGGGGGCTCGCTGGCAACTTCTTGAACAATGTAATTTTGGATATCAGAAAGCACGCGTGCTAGTGAATCATAGGGCGCGATGCCCGCATATCCCGTCTTATCTTTGTCTTTTAGTAAGTGGCAATCACTTAGCTGAATGAGTGTTATCACGCTTCAGAAGTAACGTTTGAGGAATGTTGCAAACAGAAGTTTAGCCATTCAGCTAAAAAGATATTCACCATGTGCTTTTCGTTACGCTGGCGCATTTTTAAATTCGGATACTCGTACGACGGTTCAAGCGCTCCCGTATTTTGACTATTGATGACTTCAGCCATGCGAGCGTCGTGATATAAGCGCACCGTCATGCTGGGCGTTAAATATGAGGGCATATCTTTAGTGGTTTGCTTAATGCTTAACGTACTGGTGTAGCGAGCAGACTCTACAATACGTATTTCATAAGACAGGCCGACACCAACCGAAAATTCATAGCTCAAATCTTCCGTATCGCAATCAGGCAAAATTCTCAGAACATGGGAGTAGTTCAGTTCGCAAAGCGCCTGCATTGAAGGAAGATGAGGTACGTATTTTCGTTGATTGCGTTGTGTCACGATGTCTGCCACTGCTCCAGAAGTTGTGTTTTGTGCATAAAGAACCATTGTAGCGCAATTACCGCTGCGGCGTTGTCAATATGGCCATTTTCCAACCATTCAAGGGCGGTATTTTCTTTTATTCGATGTACTTTAATGTCTTCAGACTCGCTTTCTAGGCCGTGAATGCCTTGCGCTTGGCTAGCATCAGTCTTTGCTATAAAAATGTGTAATCTTTCGGTCGTGCCGCCCGGGCTCGATAAATAACTCAGCGCTTTGGTTAATTTATCTAGGGTAATACCTGCCTCTTCCATCGACTCTCTATAGCATACAGACTCCGGTGTTTCTCCTTTGTCGATCATGCCCGCGATAATTTCTATTAACCAAGGGCTTGAAGATGTGGCTAATGCCCCAATTCTAACTTGCTCAATGAGCACAAACTCTTGGAGTTCAGGATCGTAGGGTAAGACCCCCACCGCATGACCGCGTTCAAATATTTCTCGCGTGACCGTGTCGCTCCATTCTCCATTAAAACACTTGTGCTTAAATTGATACTGATTCATGGTAAAGAAACCACGATACACTGGCTTAATGTCGGTGATTTCGACGTCATTTGAGGTAAATGAAAGGAATTCCTTGCTCATTTGCTGACACTTATGGTTCAAATAGATTTATCATACATAGTACATTTACACACCAACCATGTATACGCATGAAAAATGCGATACGGCGTGTGAGCGAATAACAGAAAACTCATATTACAAGTCGTCTATTACTATAATAATTGCGTGGGTAGATCACATATTCTGTTACAGTTAATCGAATACTGTTACGAGTTTGGACTTTCGGTTTGTGGTTGAATTTTCATACACTTGGTTTTAATAAGTCGTCTCAACGAATAAACGACGACGCAACTTGAACACAACAGGAAGACGTAAGCATGAAACGAACACTTCTGTCGCTAGTTATCGGTGTTTCGATGACAACTGGTGCGCTAGCCGATGACCTAATGCAGGTATATCAACAAGCACTGGCGAACGATCCATTGGTAAACCAAGCGAAAGCGCAACGTGATGCTGCGTTCGAAGGAATCAGTCTTAGCCGCGCAAGCCTACTACCCCAAATCTCTGGCTCTGTGGGTTACACCCAATCTGAATCAGAACGCTTCCAACAAGCGGCTGGTGACAACGGCCTTCAAGTATTCACAACAGATACTGAAGTAGACACGCTTAACTACGGTTTATCACTTTCAATGTCTTTATACGACCACGCAAACTGGTTGGGTCTAGACCGCGCAGAGAAAGTAGCTGAGCAAAGCGATGCTCAACTTGCCGCTAGCATGCAAGACGTTATCGTGCGTACGGTTACAGCTTACTTTGACGTATTGCGCGCGCGTGACAACGTAGAATTTGTAGGTGCTGAAAAACGCGCCATTGAACGTCAGCTTGAGCAAACACGCCAGCGCTTCGAGGTAGGTCTAACGGCTATTACTGACGTGCACGAAGCACAAGCGAACTACGACAGCACAGTAGCTCAGGAAATCCAAGCGAAAAACCAGCTTGAGTTTGCCCTTGAAGCACTTCGTGTTATTACCGGCAAGTACCACGATCGTCTTTTCGGTCTAAATACAGAGAATTTCTCTGCGACTATGCCAGTACCAGAAACGGTAGACAGCTGGCTAGAGACCGCACAGGACCAAAACCTTGCTCTATTAGTTGACCGTTTGGCCATGGACGTGGCAAAAGAAGATATTGCTATTGCGCGCTCTGGTCACTTGCCAACATTATCACTGTCTGGCAGCTACGGTCGCTCGAAAGATGATGTTGATGCTGAAATATTAAATGACGACGGCTCTACCACACCGTTTGGGTATGAAACGCCGTACTTGGATAACCAGTCAATTGGCATTACGCTGAACGTTCCAATCTATCAAGGCGGTAGCGTAAGCGCGCAAACGTCGCAAGCGAAGTACAACTACGTAGCGGCCAGCCAAGCTGCAGAGCAGACGTATCGTCAAACGGTACAGTCAGTTCGTAGCTCGTTTAATAACGTAAAAGCGTCTATCTCTACTATTCGCGCTCTTGAGCAGTCAGTGGTGTCTGCAGATAGCGCACTTAAGGCCACAGAAGCGGGCTTTGATGTAGGTACTCGTACTATTGTTGACGTATTAGACAGCACCCGTAACTTGTTTGATGCACGTCGTAACCTTGCGGGCGCACGCTATGACTTTATTCAGTCAGTGGTTACGCTTAAGCAAGCGGCAGGTACATTGACAGGTGAAGATGTGGCTATGATCAACCGTGGTCTTAAGCCAGCAGAAACCAAAACCAATGGCTAACATTGAGTAGTTGATTGCGCCAAGCGCTGTCAAAAGAATGAAAGGGTAGCCTATGCTGCCCTTTTTTATGCCTACTAGTTTTACTTAGTTAATAGCAAAAGCAGGCTCTATCCAAACGATGATGAGAAAGGAATGCTACGCCGCGGGCGTAAATCTTTTTAGTGCACTGAGCAGTTGGCGATATTCTGCGCGCAAGGCTTCAGCATTTTGTTTTGTTGGCGCGAAATTAGATAGGCGTTCAGCCACGATATGCAATTTCTCTTGCAACAACCGTAATTCATCATCCATGATTATGCCCTTTATTTTTAAGCCTATGTATTTGGCTAGATAAACGTTTAGGTCACGTGTGGCGACACAGGTTTTAAAACGCCTTTTGTGCCCCTACATTTGTAAGCAATAAGTGCCTTTATTCAGCACTACTGATTATTTAGTATACCGCCAATCGCGCTTACCACAAGCCCTTTGGTTATTTGGTTTTTCTTTGAGTGATAAATAGAAATGCAAGCCTCTGAACTTCAAAATAAATTTGAGCGCATTCGAGCCAATAAATGGTTCGAAGCCTTTGTAATTAGCGTTATCGTTATTTCAGCGCTTCTCGTAGGTGCCAAAACCTATGAATTGCCAGCAGGCATGTCATCCGTCACGTTATTCTTAGATTGGTTTATCAGTGCATTCTTCCTGACAGAGATCACCATACGATTTTTGGCTGAAAAACGTAAACGCTACTTTTTCAAGAGCTTTTGGAACTGGTTTGACACACTGATTGTGGTTATTAGTCTCATTCCGGCAGACGATACCGAACTGGCACTTATCGCCCGTTTGGTGCGTGTGTTCCGCGTACTGCGTATGATTTCGATCATTCCCGAGCTCAGGATCTTATTAGTTTCTTTGGTTAAAGCACTGCCCCAATTAGCATATGTCATGCTGTTGATGTTTATCATTTTCTACATTTACGCAGCTATAGGTAGTACTTTATTCGAAACCATCAATCCCGTGCTGTGGGGCGATATCACTATCTCGATGCTAACGCTCTTTAGAATTATGACATTCGAAGATTGGACCGATGTAATGTACGAGACTCAGGAGGTTTACTCGCTAAGCTGGATTTTCTACCTTACCTTTATTTTCTTTACTGCGTTCGCGTTCTTGAACATGGTGATTGGGATCGTGGTGAACGTGATGGAAAGAGAAAACGAAAAAGCACGAGCAGAAAAAGAAGCCGCTTTACTCGAAGAGCAAATTGCACAAGGAAACGTAGAGCCAACCCTTCAAGATGTAATGAAAGAACTACGAGAGCTAAAGGCGCAGATTACTGCTAATAACGAACATAGCACGGTAGGCAAAACCAGCTAGGCGCGTTTTGCTCCAATAGCATGACCCGTCCTAAGATAGGTTGACAGTTTTTAGGCCAGCTCCAGTAGCTGGCCTTTTTGTTTGTGCACCTGATTAGGAGTTTTCATATCCAAACTAAGGTGCGGCCTCATTTCGTTGTAAATCTT